>JANWKQ010000152.1 GCA_025451295.1 Flavobacteriales bacterium
CGTCCAACATCGGCTGCACCTTTAGGTGGAAGTTCCAAATTGGTATATTGAACATAACTAAAGCCCGCAAAAATCGAAGGGATATAGGCAAAACGTTCACCCATTTTTATTTCATAACTCATTTGTAATCCAGAGCTGATATGGGTCACCAGAGGGTTCGCCAGATTCACCCTTCCGGCATAGTATTCAAAACCGGTATATCTCACATAGGGCCCCATATAAAAGTTCTTATAAACCTTGGCACTATACCATACATTGGCCTGAATGATACCGTTAAAGGCCTGGGCATTCGCTGGATTAAAAAAATAATGGGGAGCAGTTACTTCAATATTAAACTGGCTTCTGTAGCCCTTGGCAGGCGGGGCTCCATCATTGATAAGATCCACAATGATGTTGTCACTGTCTTCAGTAGTAGTTCCTTGTGAAAAAAGAGTTCCTGTAAAAAAGAAGATGAAGAATATGCCCAGCCAACGGTTCATTAAACGCATTTACTATTTAGACTACCAAGTTAACGAAAAAGTTGCAAGGATCATATCGATGGGCTAAATAAACTTTTGACGTTTTTACGGTATACAACGAGCAAAATACCGGTAAAAACAATAAACTGAAGGGCAAATTCAATGAGGACCCGGTCTGATGTGGGTTTGGGGATCATATAGAGGGTAGGTCCATCCAATGAACTTCCGGGAAAGGTAGTAATGAGGGTTAAATACATATTATTCACCAGGTGAAAACCCCAGCCAAATTCAATCCCCTTACTGAGCAATACACTTAAACCAATCATGATGCCTGAACCAATATAAACGATCGCCATTTTCCAGAAGCTGATGCCCATTTCCTGGTTACCAAAATGAAAAGCACCAAAAATAATACCTGAGATAATAAGCGCCAGCCATTTATTTTTAAAAGCCATCCCAAACATCTGATATAAATATCCCCTGAAAAATAATTCTTCGGAACAGGTTTGGATTGGAATAAAAAGCAAGGCTACCGGTAAAAAAATAAAGAATCTCGAAGGGTTGAATACCCATTTATGATCACCAGGTGAAAGATAATGGATAAGCAAATCCGCAGAAATAAATAATACAACGGAAATTCCAATTCCCCATAAAAAATGTTTCCACCTGAAGGTATCCTGATCACTCCATAAAGTCCCAAATTTTCTTCGATGGATCATTTTTACACCAAGCCATAACATGATGATCAAGGCAACAAAGCCCAGCATTAATAATGAAAAACTCAATGGAAAAGGAAGGTAATCAATGATCTTTTGGGTGGTGTTGAGTTGGGAATAATCAAATCCATTCTTCTTTGCCTTGATCATACCCACCAACATAATAGGAAGTGATTGTCCCATAACAAGACCTCCAATACATAAAAAGAGAGTTGCAATAAAAGCAAGGGCAGAGCGGTTTCCCTGCTCTGCCCTTTTAATATAGGATAAACTCATTTAGCGGATCACGATTTTTTTAGCAACATAATGAATTCCATCATTCATTTGTACAAAATAGATCCCGGCTGATAAGGTTGAAGTATTAATATTGATTTGATTGGGTCCTTCCATTACCTGAAGAACTCTTTGTTGAACAATTTTCCCGTCTACACTTACAATGTTCAGGTTTACCTGCGCATCTGAGTTAGCATTAAAGCTCATTAAAGTATGATCATCGGCTGGATTCGGGAATAAGGTCAATCCTTCGAAATAATCCGAATACTCTATCCCGGCTGAACAATCAACCACTTCGATCGTAAGTGTATCATAACCGGTACACCCTCCTGCATCAAGATATCTATAAACCACGTCATGAAATCCTAAACCTGCAACCTGTACAAAAAAGCTACCGGAAGCATCTACGTAAGGACTTAAGTAATCACCACCGGCAGGTGTACCATTCAAAGCTAGATTCAGCACCGATAAACAGGCTGTATCCACTGTAGTAGATGTTAAGCTGATGGCTGGTGTGGTTGAAGTTCCCAGTGTAAATACCGCAGAGGTATCCGTAGGATTCACACCGCAGGAAGAATTCGTAACGATGAGTTGATAATTACCAGGTGTGCTGGTTGAATAAATAGAGTCTGTTTCCCCTCCAATAGGTGATCCGTTAAATAACCATTGATAGGTTAATCCTATTCCTGGAGCTGAATTCATTTGTATTGGATTTCCATCACAGGCAACGGTAGCATTCAGCGGTGTTTCAATAACGGCAGCAGGAGTACAGGTATTTATATTCAAAATATAAATATCATCATCTGCAAAATTGGCCACATAAATATTACCACGTACATCCTGTACGATGGTTACAATAAAATTACTTCCGGCAAGATTATTATGTCTGGTGGTATCATAAGTAGCCGTTCCTGTGGTATCATAGGTAAGTGTCCAGATATAATCATTACAATAATCTGAGAAGATCATTTTATTATACAATGCTCCGTGCATGGCTCCGCGGTAAACTTCACCCATTGTAACACTACACATCGGTCCGGTGGCTTGCGGAATATTCGCTACCGGGAAATAATAATTTCCTATAGGACCACAACCGGTAAGATTATAGGAGAACAATCCTTCATAACATCTCCAACCATAATTTTCACCTCCGTTACTCAATACTCTTTCGGTATGATTGATCTCTTCATGGGTATCCTGTCCCACATCTCCGATCCAAAGATCACCACTTAACCGATCAAAATTAAATCTCCATGGATTTCTCATACCAATGGTGTAGATCTGTGGATTATAACCCGGGGTTCCATAATACGGATTTGAAACAGGTGAAGTATACGTAGGGGCATCTACATTGATGCGAAGCATTTTTCCTAAGTTGTTTAACGGATTTTGTGCACGGTTGCCTGGATCTCCTCCGCTACCACCATCACCCATACCGATATACAAATAGCCATCAGGTCCAAATGCCAGACCTCCGCCATTATGATTCCAAAAAGGCTGGACGATACTAAACAAAACCACTTCAGAGGCTGGATCAGCTACTAAAGGATTAATAGTGCTTCTCGAAAATCTTGAAACCCTGGTATTCTCATCCACTACCGATGTTGCTGAATCTACAGTATAATTCACATAAAAATATCCATTGGTTTGGTAATCCGGATCAAAAGCCAGACCCAGCAAACCCTGTTCATTGTTATTATCATAAACCCTGGCTGCAATATTGAGCCAATCTCCAGCTACCAAAGAGCCATCAGTATTAACGATCCTGATCGCACCATCCCTTTCCACTACATACAACCGGTCATCACCGGGAGCCTGCGTGATACAAACCGGGTTATAAAATCCGGAAGCAAATGGGGAAATGGTAAAAGTCTGCGCAAATAGATAAGAGGTAAGGAATAGGGATAGGAATAGTGTAATTTTTTTCATGAGAAATTTTTTTTTTCATAACAAACTTAAGGAATTATAGTCAAAAGTTTACTTTTATGGCATAAACCAGCTACATGAGCAACGAAAAAGCAAAACTTCTCAAATCCTTCGGCCTAAGCATGGCGGTCGTATTAGTGGTGAGTAATATAATCGGATCGGGTGTGTTTAAAAAGATAGCCCCCATGTCCGAAGGTCTCCTTTCCCCTAACCTGGTTATCTGGGCATGGATCCTGGCCGGACTCGTCACCCTGTTTGGTGTGCTTACAGTTGCAGAAGCAGGCACCATGTTCCCTCATTCTGGCGGAGCTTATTCGTGGTTAGGAAAAATGTATGGAAAAACCGTTTCCTTTTTTTATGGATGGACCTGCTTTACAGTTATTCAAACAGCTGCGATTGCAAGTATAGCATATGTATTTGCCGGTGCAGTGAATACTTTTGTAAAATTTCCAGAGCTTGGTGATTCAATCACATCGATCCATCTAGGTATCATTTATCCTTTTAAAAATATCGGTGTAAAATCAATTGCCGCTTTATTGATCATCATACTCACCCTCATCAACATTAAAGGTGCCAAGTTGGGAGGAAGAGTAAGTCAGGTATTTACCTGGATCATCGTTACCTGTATTTTGGTGATCATCGCATTTGGATTGAGTTCGGCTATTGGGTCATTTGGAAACATCGCAACCAAATCAACGGTATATCCACCTAAAGGGTTTTCTGATTACTGGGGATATGGAGTTGTGGTTGCCATGGTCATCGCTATGCGAAATGCATTCTGGGGATATGAAGGCTGGATCAGTCTTGGATTCGTGGGAGCAGAAATAAAAGAGCCCGGAAAAAATGTTCCCCGTGCTTTGATCATCGGGATTTTTGTTGTGATCATTTCTTATGTTATGCTCAACATAACCTACCTGTATGTAATGCCAATTGATGAGTTATTGGCTGAAGTAAAGAAAGATGAGAATGCAATTGCTGCCGTTATTGTAATGAACAAAATCTTTGGAAGCTGGGGAGGTTATATCATCAGTGCGATGATCCTTATTTCTACCCTTGGTTGTACAAATACAACTGTGCTTACAGCATCTCGTATTTACTATTCAATGGCACAAAAAGTGTTATTCTTTAAAAAAGCAGCCATCTGTCATCCAAAAAACAAAACACCGAATAATTCTTTGATCTATCAATGCATCTGGGCTTGTATTCTTGTTTTTTCAGGTTCATTTGATACCCTCACTGATCTGCTCATTTTTGCTGCCTTTATTTTCTATGGTATGATCGTGTTTGGTGTGATTGTTTTAAGATTTAAAATGAAAGATACTCCACGGCCTTATAAAACCATTGGATATCCGGTTGTGCCGATCCTGTTTGTGATCTTTTGTATTCTGCTTGTAGCGATCTCCATCTATGAAATGCCACAAGAGTCTGCCATTGGTCTTGGGCTTATTCTTTCGGGCCTTCCTTTTTACCTGATATGGTATAAACGTTCAAAACAGTTTGATGATATCGATACTAATGCAGAATAAAAAAAAAAGGCCTCTGTTAATCCGAGGCCTTTTTCCTATTCTCAAATGTTACTTATTTCTTTACAAATCTCTTGATTGTAAATTCTCCTTTTGTATTCTGTATTTTTATAAAGTAAGATCCTGCACTTAAATTGGCCACGTTTACCGGCTCAATGTGATTGGCAGTACTAACGATGATCTCTTTTTTAGAGAAGATCTTTCCATCAACAGCATAAATCTCAAAGGTCCAGTTACCCGTTTCGGTGATATTCATAAAGCTTATGCTCATCATCTCCTCAGCAGGATTTGGATATACCTGTACATTTCCATCTAAGGTACCTTCGATACCAGCACAACCATTTACCACAATGGTAACGGTAGCCGTATCAGTACAACCGGTTGCTACATCCGTAAATGAATAGAATACGGGGTGCGAACCTACACCAGCTGTATTTGGGTTGAACATGTTACCTGTTAGCGCAATGCTACCGAAATAGGTTCCTCCCGAAGGACCACCTGTTAAAGTAACAGGACCATCCGTTAAACATGGTGCCAGATCAGAAGAGTTTAAGTTCACCGTAGGAGGACTATTTACAGTAATGGTTTGCGCATCATTATCAGCACAACCTGCACCATCCGTATAAGAGTATGTGATACTTTGTGTACCTACCGCAGGATTAAAGTTGCTTCCGCTAACACCTGTTCCACTATATGTTCCACCTGCAGGTGTTCCACCGGACAATGCAAACAAACCTTCGTTGCTACACAAAGTGGTAAAGAATGGAGTTAACGTTACAAAATTGGTTGCACAACTAATCGTGATTGAATAAGAAGTAGTATGTGCACATCCACCCTGGTCAGTAGTTGTGATATCAAAATTAAATACACCCAATGTGTTAGGTATACCTGAAAGTACCCCACCCGTTGTTAATGTTAATCCGGGAGGTAACGAACCACTGGTAACACTATAGCTATAAGGAGCTGTTCCTCCGGAAGAAGACATTGACTGATTATAGGCTACACTTGAATTTCCGTTTGGTAAAGTAGGTGGCGTTAATGTGATAGATGGACAACCAATAACAATCACATAGGCAGTTACCACGGTACAACCATAAGCATCTGTAGACGTTACGTTGAAACCATAGCTACCGGCAGTGGTTGGAGTTCCGGTAAGATTTCCGCCTGAAGACAGGGTTAATCCCGGAGGTAAAGATCCGCTTGATACAACATAGGTATATGGAGCCGTTCCACCAGAGGTTGTGATGGTTTGGCTGAATGGACTTCCAATTGATCCTGCCGGCATTGATGCTGGTGATAAAGTCATACCAGGACATGTAACAGTTCCACTATATACAATGCTATTTGAACATCCATATGCATCGAAAGAAGTAACCGTAAAACTATAAGGTCCGGTTACAGTTGGAATACCTGACAAAGTTCCGCTTGGATTCAAGGTTAAACCTGTTGGCAAAGAACCTCCTGTTACAGTATAAGTATAAGGAGCAGTTCCACCTGAAGTTGTAATTGTTTGATTAAAGAATACACCGGTATTCATTGCATTTAAAGTAGCAGGCGATAAAACCAACGCAGGGCAGGATGTAGTTCCGCTATAACCGATCGAAGTCTGACATCCATAAGCATCGGTTGCAGTCACCGTAAAACTGAATGGACCAGCTGTTGTTGGAATACCTGAAATAGTTCCACCAGCAGAAAGACTCAGCCCAGTTGGTAAACTACCACCCGTAACTGTGAAAGTATAGGGTCCTGAACCGCCACTACCATTCAAGGTCGTATTATAAGCAGTCCCTACGGTAGGATTTGGAATGGATGCCGGGGTAATAGACAAAGACGGACAAGTAATGGTAATGGTATATGCCTGTGATCCGGTACAACCGCTGGCATCGCTTACCTGAACAGTAAAATTAAATGTGCCAACTGCTGATGGAGTTCCTGTAATGGCTCCTCCGGCAGATAATGATAATCCGGTTGGAAGACTTCCTGATATCACCGAATAAGAAGGTGTACCTAAAGCTCCGGTTTGAGAAAGATTCTGACTATAAGCAACACCTGTATTTCCGTTAGGTAAAGATGCAGGTGTAATAGTTAAAGTAGGACAAACATATGGTGTATATACGACATTATCGATTCCGATATAATCTGAATTCGCACCAGCAGGTCCACCATTCGTTACGTAATAACGAAGTGCAAAACGGCCTGAAATAGGCGCCCCGAGTCCTGAAATGGTAACAGAATACTGCGTCCAAACAAGGGGATAAATCCCGGTAACCAATGCAGGATTTACACTGGTAAGTAGCGTAGTAAAATCGCCAACTGCTCCGGCATTTCCTAATGGTCCTACATTTGTGCTGGCCCCGTTTGTACTCATGCGAAGCTCCAGACGATCAGGATAAGTATCTGGTGCTGTTTTGCGTGTCCAGAAACTGATCACATCACCATTCTTAATGGTAACATTTGGCATCACCAGCCAGTTGCTGATTGTGTTAGCCGCAGTTGTATTATTGAAGTTAGCTCCAATATATGCTGTGGTTGCACCATTGTAAGCGTTAAATACAGCCGCATTTCCCTGAAACCAATTGGTCGTTCCAATGGTGGTACTATTGTTTTGCTGAAACCATCCTGAACCCGGAAGGGTTGTGATGTTATCAAAATTTTCGGTAAAAGCTTGTGCATTTGTCTGGATCGTTGTAACAGAGATCATCAATGTAAATCCTGCTACAGCTTGTAGAATTCTTTTCATTACTTGGGTTTTAGATTTTTATTAGAGTGCAAAGGTAACCGAAGTGCTTTGATCCTGCAATAGCAGGATATTAAGACACATACTGTCAGTTATTTAGAGTTACTAACGGGGCCAAATCCGTCTCAACGAGGAAGTTCAATCTGGTTAATCAGAAACAGAACATCCTTCTCATCGTTCCGGTTGATCCGGATAGGTACAATAGATCCGATGATGAATTTTTCATAGAGGAATTGTTTGATCCGTTCTTTTTTCTCCAATGTAAAAGGAGACTTTCCCGAAACTTCTATCGAAAACGTAATGGTCGCAAAGTTGTCAGTCGTATTGTATTGATGTTTAAATTCAGGATGCTCAACAATGTTTACGATGGTTGCAATTCCTTTGATCCCGTTGTTGATCAGATCATTTTTTTTTCTCATCCTTTTGGCAACCACCCCATGTAACATAAATAAAAAAAATGCACAAAACAGCATCCAGATCAACACGATGATCCATGGGGCTCCCACAATCAATGGCATAAAAGCCATGAGCCCCACAATCCCCGTCATGAACCAAACAATTACATTAAAAAGAGTTCCTTTATTTTCCATCATATATAAATGTTCATATGAGATAAAAGTATAAAAATGTTACAATAAAAAAGCCGCCCAGAACAGGAGGCGGCCTTTTTATTGACTTTGGTGTATTAACTTTTTATCGGATCACTTTCACTCCGGGATACTTGGTCTTATCAAAAATGAAAATGTTATCATCCATTTCAGCATCAGGAGTAATGGAATTCACAGTATAATAATAATAGGATCCGTTTTTCCCCAATATGGTCGCCTTTATAAACTGTAACTTATCTTTATCCACATCAAGACGAACCATGGTATAGTCTTTTTCTTTTGGTTTTAAGGGATACATATCAATAGTCATTACATTCCTTCCCTTACTATCCACCTTCTCAGACTTTACCTTGGTCTTAAAACCTTGTTCATAAATACTGAACATATTTTTAGGACTCATTGCATCATCGTCTAACTCATCCACGCTGATCACCTGGGCTTCTTTTGTCTCCTTAGAATAGGTAGTAACTTCTATGCCATCACAAAATATTTCTTTGTCATCCAGCTTCAGGTAGTATTTATCACCCTTCATTTTCAATGTCCCTGTTTGGGTCTGATCGATCCCCTGATCGGTATTGGTAATATTAACACTGAATTTTACCTCAACGGTTTTATATGCTTTGGTTTTAGCACTCAGCTTATCAAGCATGTCTTTGCTTTTTACATCGTGCTGGGCTGCCAGTCCGGCTGCTCCAAACAGAGCTACAAGGGCAAGGGTAAATAAACGTTTCATGGCCTTCTGATGATTAAGTTCGCAAATTTACTATATCTATTTTCAAATACTGCGCCGTTTTTTGGTCAATCCTTCCACTAACAAATATTTAACGTTATTTGTTAGTTATTTCGTACAGCTCCCTGAGGATTTTACCTTATCGTTCCGGGTATTTGGAAGCATCAAAAGTAAAAAGCTTGTCGTCCAATTCCTCGTCAATAATAATGGAAGTAAAAATAAAGTGGGCTTCAGGACCGTTCTTATCTCTCAAATTGACCTGAGTAAGTTGAAATTTGTTAATGTCAATATATAGTTTTGTAGATAAATATTTGGTCTTTTTACCCTTTTCTGGCGATAACTCAATGGTCATGATCTCCCTGCCCTTTTCATCTTTTTTGATCCCGGTCGCGATACTTGTAAAACCCTCTTCAAAAAAGGTGAACAGTTCATTTGGCCATATTTCGCCCGAACTATGGGTTAGATATTCTTTATCTGCTTTATTGGTAACTGTATCGATTGAATATAAATACTCGCCATCCGAAATGAGATGATGTTTTTCGGAGGATAAAAAGAATTTTTCTCCTTTTATCAGCAGACGAGCTGTGACATTCGTATCCTTCTCAAAAAAATCAGTTTCAATATGGATCGTCATATCAACAGCCATCGTTTTGTATGACTTGGCATTTTCCAATGTTTTTTTTAACACTTCATTTTTGGAGGGTTTTACCTGCGCCTGGAGTGTAACTCCTGAAAAAACAAAAAGAAAAAAGATGAATGGATTTTTCATTGACATTCGATTGATTAAAGATAATCTTTATTTGAGATTCCGTAAAAATTCGTCCAGCGCCATTTCATCAGGTATCAATACCTGTCTGGCTTTTGAACCCTGATTAGGACCTACAATCCCCAACGCTTCCATCTGATCGATCAATCTTCCGGCTCGATTATAACCTAAATTCAACCTTCGTTGTAATAATGAAGCCGATCCTTGCTGATGAAGTACCACAATCCTCGCCGCCTCTTCAAACAGATCATCCATTTGTGAAATGTCAAAATCTCCGCTTGCTTTTCCTTCTTCACCCACAAATTCTGGTAATTGCAAAGCATCCGGATATCCCATCTGATCTCCGATAAATTCAGTGATGCTATCAACTTCCGGAGTATCCACAAACGGACATTGCAGACGAATGAGATCTGATCCCATGCTCAGGAGCATATCGCCCCTTCCTATTAATTGTTCTGCCCCACCACTGTCTAAAATGGTACGACTATCGATCTTACTTGAAACACGGAACGCAATACGCGCCGGGAAATTTGCTTTGATGGTTCCTGTAATAATATTCACTGATGGACGCTGGGTAGCAATGATCAGATGAATACCAATGGCGCGGGCAAGTTGTGCCAATCTGGCGATGGGCATTTCCACTTCCTTGCCTGCCGTCATGATCAAATCAGCAAATTCATCAATCACTAAAACGATATAAGGTAAATACCGGTGACCATCATTCGGATTTAATTTCCGGTTAGTGAATTTTTCATTGTATTCTTTAATGGTCCTAACCTGAGCAATCTTCAATAGTTCATACCGGGTATCCATTTCAATACATAATGAATTAAGGGTATGGATCACTTTTTTTACATCGGTTATGATTGGCTCTTCCTCACCCGGAAGTTTGGCCAGATAGTGTTTTTCAATTTTATTGTATAAGGTAAGTTCCACCTTCTTCGGATCCACCATCACAAACTTGATCTGACTCGGATGTTTTTTATACAACAACGAAACAAGGATCGCATTTAATCCAACCGATTTACCCTGACCGGTAGCACCGGCCATGAGCAAGTGAGGCATCTTGGCCAAATCTGCAATAAATACTTCATTACTGATTGTTTTTCCCAACGCAATCGGCAAATCAAATTTACTATGTGTAAATTTTTCATGCTTCAGCAATGAATGCATCGAAACAATCTCAGGGTTCTGATTCGGAACTTCAATCCCGATGGTTCCCTTTCCAGGGATCGGAGCAATGATCCTGATCCCCAATGCTGCAAGGTTCAAGGCTATATCATCCTCCAGGTTTTTGATCTTGGAAATACGAACACCCGGAGCGGGTACGATCTCATATAAAGTAACTGTTGGTCCAACTGTTGCTTTTATTTTGGCAATATCAATGTTATAGTTCCGGAGGGTTTCAACGATCCGGTTCTTATTTTCTTCAAGTTCTTCCTTATTGATCTTAATTTCACTGTCCCCGTAATCCACCAACAGTCCCAATCCTGGCATTTTAAATTTCGGAAGATCGATGGTTGAATCATACAATCCAAATTTACTCACGAGGTCTTCAGAAGTGGTTTTTCCTTCGGTATCACCCGCGGTATCGGTTACAGTCAGTCCATTTTCATCCACATTTTCCAGCGAAAATTCAACCTCCGGTACGTCTTCTTTTTTCTGGGTGACCGGTTCAACGATATCAAAATCGTCCTCTGTATTATTAACGTTTGGGATTTCCTGCTCAATAACCTCATTCACTTCAAGATCCGGCAATTCATCAATAGGAATGGTATCAAGTTCATCTTCCACCTCAACTTCTGTTTCTTCTTCAATTTCATCGCGGTGAGAATAGACATTGGTAACGGTCGACAAAGAAGTATCGGGTTCATCAAAATTCATCTGGGCCAATTCCGTTTCGGGTTTGGCAGATTTTTTTGCAAAGCCAAAAGCCGGGATTCGAAGAGATGAATTATAGGCAATGATCAAAAACGTAAGGAAGCTAATTCCATAAATGAACATGCTTCCCATATCTCCTGCAAAAGCACTCATCCATGTATTGAGCTTGAATCCAAAGTTCCCTCCGAGAATGCCACTTCCAATTGATGGCAGCAACAATGCAAATACACCACTACTCCAGATGGTAAGAAAAAATAAAATACCAATGCTTCTGTTTAATTTTACCAGGTTGCGTTTATATAGTAGCTTAACTCCCAGTAAAAAGAAAACAGGGACCAATAAAAAGCTAGGGACTCCAAACCAGCTGTATAAAAAGAAATGAGCCAGTTTAGCACCCATAAATCCCATTACATTCCCGGGACGTTCGGCTGTTGAAAAGGAACCACCATCAGCCAGGCTCTGATCCGTTTTCCAGCTAAAGAAATATGAAGTGAAAGAAACGAGCAGAAAAATAGAAAATCCTATCAGGAATAATCCGGTGATCTTTACGGTTCGCTCATCCGTAATAAATTGCTTTAGTTTGGAGAAAAAACCTGTACCGGGTTCTTTTTCCTCTTTGATCTTGGCTTGTTTTTTGGGTTTTTCTGTCTTTTCCTGCTTCTCATTGTCAACCGGTTTCTGCTTCAGTTTCTTGGTAGGCACCTCCAATTCTTCTTCCTTATTTTTGAAGCTATTGCGGGGAGGTGTAAGAATTTCTTCTGTATTTTTCTTTTTGGCCATATAACAACCGTTCCTACATAACGCAGGCAATAGACAAAACTAATATGGAACACCCAACCTTTTTTGCTATTCCATGGATGATTTCAATAGACAAATGTTAATAAGATTGGTGCTTTTATGTTTGTTTTCAAAGGGTTATCTGTTCAACCAGTCAAATATTTTGTTTAATTCACCACTCCACGTACATTGTCTTGCCAAATCTGCTTCATGAAAAGAACTTTCATCCTACTCCTGTTGATCCAGTCAAGTTTCCAACTTTCTGCCCAGGTGATCATTCATACTGATTCCATTGCCAGCAATGAACAACCTGGCACCACTATATGTTATAATAATTCAGGAATGATGTATGGGAACAGCATCACCGATCGTTATACCGTTTATTTTAACAGTGATACCATTTTTCTGGGGGTGAAAACCGGTGGTATTTGGACCAAAAAAGTTGCTTATCTCGGAAGTAACATTATTCTTGCGACCACTGCCGTTAACCAGGACACCATCTGGATCTGCTGGAAGGAAGGTACATATATAAAAACACGTTATTCTACAGATAATGGAACCTCCTGGCAAATGGTCTATAATGTTTCTACGCCCGGGGGAGTATCAGCACCTTCTATTTATGCTGCTTCTAACGGAAAGATCCATTTTGTCTGGTACAATGAAACGGCAACCGATACAACGATTATGCATACCGTATATGCAGGTGGTGCCTTTTTAGGTTCACCCAACACATTGAGTTCAGTGGGATACAAAGCAACATGGCCATCGGTAACTGCTATTGGTGATACGGTCCTTTGCTGTTGGAAAGAAACCCATGGAACACCCAAGAGCTATTTTACCAGTTCATTTAACGGTGGTATTACATGGAGTGGTCCTGCATCCACAAACGGACCCAATACCGCGAAAGACCCGAATGTTGCTTATGCCTATGATAACAACACAAATACGCATTACACATATTTGGTGTATGATGGAACCAATAAGATCTATTTACAACGTTCCACAGATTTTGGTACCAGCTGGACATCTTCAGATGTTGTAAGCAATGCTGCCAAGAGATCACAATTTGCCAAAGTAGTTTGTAACAATACTGGTTTTGTGGGCATCAGTTGGGAACATCGCACCGTAATGAGTCTCATGGATGATACAAAAAAGGATGTGGGTTTTTGCTATTCAACAAGCTGGGGAGACTCAGCCAGTTTTAGTCATGATTCGCTTGCTTATACCTACAACCCCTTTGGATCTCCACTTACCCAGATCAACAAGATCGACGAAAATAATTTTTATCTTTCCTGGGTTACCAATGATACCGTGAATTCAGATCTACTCCTCTATGAAAGATGGATTGAGATAGGTGGAAGTTCAGGGATAACAGAGCAAAATCAAATAGGTTCGTTAGTCTATCCAA
Organism: Flavobacteriales bacterium; assembly: GCA_025451295.1. Lineage (GTDB taxonomy): Bacteria > Bacteroidota > Bacteroidia > CAIKAF01 > CAIKAF01 > JANWKQ01. Next base: position 13,804 of record JANWKQ010000152.1, read on the forward strand.
ACCCGGCCAACGATTTTATTCATGTCACGAATGCGAATTGGTTAATCCCGATGGACCTAAAAATATTTAATCTTCAGGGACAAGAGATCATTAAACTGCAAATTACATCTGCAGACATGAAAATTGATGTTCGCTTTTTAGAAAATGGAATTTATTTTTTATATGACGGAGTCTGCGTAAAAAAAATAATGATCCATCACTAACCTAAATCATAATGATATGAGAAAAATTCTGCTTACTTCCATCCTGTTTATTTCGTTTTGTATAACACAAACATTTTCCCAAACCCGATATCTTGACAGTACCTATTTCAGCAATTTTACGGTGGACACCCTTCAGTTATATGGGGCCAATGATGATTTTATGGGCACCCCCACTAACTTGTATTACGATATTTACCAACCTGTAGGTGATACGGTTACTTCAAGACCGTTGATCATCTGGATGCATGGAGGCGGATATACAACCGGTACCCGGCATGAAGGTTACTTAAGAAACTGGTGCAGACAATTTGCCAAAAGAGGTTATGTGGCGGTGTCAATTGATTATCGTTTGGGTACCGGTGGTGGAATGGATGGAAAAATAAAAGCAATCTATCGTGCCGTGCAGGATGCAAAAGCGGCCATCCGTTATTTCAGGGAATATGCCGACTCTTTTGATATTGATACAAATAAAATTGTGCTGGCCGGATCTTCGGTTGGTGGGTTTACGGCCATTCATGCTGCCTATTGGGACACGGATGAATTACCTGCTGCTATTGACACCAATGTATTGGGTAATCTCGAGGGTGCCAGTGGCAACCCGGGTCATTCATCACTCGTCAATGCAGTGGTGAATTTTTGGGGAGCTATCAAAGATTCTACCTGGATTGATGCCGGAGAACCTATGATCGTTTCATGTCATGGTGTAATGGACGATGTGGTATATCCGGAAACCCAGGTACTGCCATTGAGTGGGATCGAATTTGGTAGCAGAGTGGTCGATCGTGTCGCAAAATCCCAAAACATTCCGGATACCTTAAAAATGTTTAGTGAAGCAGGACATGCATTGGTAGGAACTGCAGGAACTCAGGCTCCCAGGTTTGATACAGCCACTTATTTTGCAGCGGAGTTTTTATATTGTAATCTCATCACCAGTTGTGCCGTTTCATCCATCAACGATGAATTAGAGAATATGACAGTGATCCTTTATCCGAACCCGGTAAGTGACAAGGTAACCATTGAAACAAATGGCTTTCCAGTTTCCGAAATACGTTTGTATGATGTACGGGGAGTTTTTATTAAATCGGTTCCAAACCCCGAGAAAAAAATCAAGATTAGTCTGGATTTATCTGATCTTTCATCAGGAATGTATTTTATAGAGATAGGGTCCATCCGAAAAAAGATCATCAGGCAATAAGCTCTGTGAACCACATAGAAAGTATAGAGCTATGTGTCCATGTGGTTTAAAATAAGGTTGCAGTAGGGTTGCTAATAATTCTTTTCCTATATTTGTTTCTCACCCATTCAAATGAGAACCCACATGAAAAAACTCATACTCGTATTTGCGTGTGTATGTACTACACTGTCTGCATTTTCTCAAACCATCTATTCAAATAACTTTACTGGCGGCAGCTCCGGCTGGACGCTGGGCATGGGAGGAAACTTCGATACATGGATCGTGAATAGTGTTTATAATTGCAGCGACCCCACCCCCAATAATGGAGGCGGGAATTATCTGCACATATACGACGATCTCTTTGGAGAAATGTGTTCCTTCTCCGGATTTTACGGGTCAGGATCAGGTGGGACTGTATATGCCACAATGAGTTCGGATATTAGCACATCCGGGTACACCAGCGTAAATGTTTCGTTTGATTGGTTATGTCAGGGACAAACAGGACCCATTCTTCCATCCTATGGATTTATTGAATATAGTACCAACGGAGGTGTGGGTTGGAATCTGATCACTTCTCCAATTACTCAATATAACGGGCAATCCTCCTGGACAACCATGAATTTTAACAGCACGGCGATGGCCAACCAATTTACGTTAAGAATTCGTTTTGGATTTCAGAATTCGGGTTATGGATATAATCCTGCTTTTGGGATCGACAACTTAACAATCTCTGGGGGGTCATGCACAAATTTAGGTGGAATAGCCAATGCATCTCCTTCGAGTATTTGCAGCGGAAATACATCCCTGGTAACTGTGGTTGCTTCTATCGGAACCATTCAATGGCAACAAAGTCCTGATGGAATTGGAAGTTGGATCGATGTGATCGGTGGCAGTGGAGCTACAACCGCGAATTATACAACTGCAACATTAAGCTCAACTACGTATTACAGGGCAAAACTTTCCCAACCAACTTGTCCGGATGTTTTTTCAACCGTAACATCGGTTACAGTAAATCCATCAGTGGCAGCAAGTGTAAGTATTGCGGCCAATCCTTCAAATATTATTTGTGATAATACGAATGTATTATTTACTGCTACACCAACGAATGGTGGTACACCTACCTATCAGTGGTTTCTGAATGGAGGTCCGGTAGGTAGCGGATCAACCTATTCAAATGCAAATTTGAATAGTGGCGACCAGGTATATTGTATGATGACCTCAACAGCACCTTGTGTTAGTGGAAGTCCGGCCACATCTAATACAATTACGATGACGGTAAATCCAAATCCGGTAGCAACCATTACACCACCGGGACCCATTACGTATTGCTCCGATACTTCTGTGTTTTTGTTTTGTGGAACACCGGGGAGTTACGACTGGTCAGACGGTAGCACTGCCAGCGGCACAACACCAGTCATCAGCGGAAATTATTGTGTGATTGTAACCGATGCCAATGGATGTTCGGATACTGCCTGTGTTTTGGTGACAATCAATCCGGTTCCCAATGTAACGATCACCGGAAATGATACTATCTGTGAAGGAGATCAAACCATTTTAACTGCAAATGGTGCCAATACCTATGTTTGGAGTACCACACAAACCATTAATCCGATCACGGTTAGTCCCGCTGGGAATATAACCTATACAGTTACCGGAACAGAAAGTGTGAACATGTGCACAGCAACTGCTACCATGGATATTGTGGTTTCCACTAATACCATTGATAATTCGACTTCTTCCTTAAGTCCGGTAACCTTGCACGCAAATCAAAATGGTGCTACCTATCAATGGATCGATTGTAACAATGGAAATGCGCCTTTGAGTGGAGAAACCGGTCAGGATTTTACCGCGTCAGTAAATGGAGATTATGCAGTAGTGATCAATCAGGGTCCATGCGCTGATACAAGTGCCTGTTTCAATATTAACAGTGTAGGTATTGAAGAAAACAATATAACTCCGATTTCTGTATATCCAAATCCGTCGGGTGGAACGTTTACGATTGCTTCACCCGTTGCCGGAAGTTATTCCATTGTGAATGAATTGGGCCAAACCGTATTGTCTGTTCAGCTGAGCACTGCGAATAACTTTACGATGCAGGTAGAAGGTTTGAGCACGGGAGTTTATTTCCTAACCGGTAAGACAGAGAATGGAATGATGAGGCAAAAGATCATTGTGAAGTAAATAAAAAGGAAACAGGTAGCAGTTAACAAGGGCGAAAATCAGCTCGAAAGATGAGACTTTTTATCCCATATACTACGATATTATTATTCGCCTCTCAGACGATTTATTCCCAGTCCTACAACATTAAAGACTACGAACTAAAGCCTTATCACACCGATACATTTCCGGATTGGAAATTACTTACTTACCGGTTTTACACCATTCAATTTGAATTTGATAAGGCTGATTTACGCTCCTCCGCATATGCGGAATTGGATTCGTTGGCAGAATGGATGGTAAAACATTCGGAAATAACATTTGAAATTGGGGTGCATTTAGATACCCGATGGAGAGATGAATATAGTCTGAATCTATCCGGTAAACGAGCCTATTCCATCGTAGATTATCTGATAAAAAAAGGTGTAAATAAAAATCGACTCATCTCTAAAGGTTATAGTGATGAAATTCCCATTTTTAATGAAGATTATATAGCAAAGATCAAAGGTACCGAAGATGAAGAGCTGGCTCAAAAAATCAACCGTCGTGTTGAATTAAGGGCGATACTCGATTAACTTCTTTCTGATTTATTTTTTAGTCTGTCAAACTCAACATCACCTCCTGGTTAACCCTGACTTTGCGATAAATGGGTGAATTTGTTCCGTCGTTGAAAATTTTCTGCACGTATATTTGATAAATATTAAATCATCTACCATGCAAAAATATTTTACCATTTTCATACTTTTTCTTGCACCAATCTGTCTCGTTAGAAGTCAGCAATCGGATGTACTCGATATCAATAATATTAAGGCCCGTGTATGGTGCGATGGCGATCTTTTCTGGGATAAATTGGGAAATCAGGACTTTGAATTTCCAATTGGAAGCGGAAACCATGCCAATCATTTATCCGGACTCTGGATCATTGGTAAAGACAACAGCGAAAATTTGAGAGGTGGGGTTACCTTTGACAGAGCCAATCCATTTAACAATGTTGATTTTTACACCGGTCCTCTGGATTCCGGTTGTGTTGAAATGGTAGACTCCGAAACCATGACTTTATATAATAGGGTTTGGAAAATAAGTCGGGCCGAAATTGAAATGTTCCAGCTTTGTAACTGCATCAATCCTGGAAATCCGATCTGTACCGGGTATGTGACACCTCAAAGCATAAAAGACTGGCCTGGAAATCCGATGATCCAATCCGGTGGAGAACACTTACATATGGAAAATATCCTCGCCCCTTTTTATGATAATAGCGGTGATGGTGTATATGATTGGACAGATTGTGACTATCCATTGATCAAAGGAGATCAGGCCATATTTTGGGTAATGAATGATCAGGGCGGTCCACATCAAATTTCAGGAATTGCACCTATGAATATCGAAATCCGGGCAATGGCGTATGCATCATATTGCGACAACTTTATGAATGATGTGGTTTTTGTGGATTACGAAATTATCAGCAGATGCATGGAACCAATGCATGATGTTTATATTGGCATGTATTCATCTGCAGACGCAGGTGATGGAAATGATGACTGGATCGGCACGAATGTGCAAAAAGGATACATGTATAACTATGGTGGAATCAATGATTCCCAATATGGTGGAGGAATAGCAACGGCCACCATTTTGTTGAGAGGCCCATGCATGCGTCCCAATGGCATTGATGATTCCCTGGATATTGCATCTATTGTTTCGTTAACGGATACCACATCTTCCAGTGGAGCTTACGGCGTTAATGGAAGATTCTTTAATGATGGAATTGTAGATAATGAACTTTTGGGCCTCACCAGGACGATTGGATTTTTAGATGATAATTCTGCCACCGGAAATCCTGGTGCTGATTTTCAATTTCACAACTATCTGAGAAATTTCTGGACAGATAATTCTACAATGATATATGGTTGCTCAGGTTATCCGATTGGAGCATGTGCTGCTTCAAGCAATGCCAACTTTATGTATCCTGGAAATTCGGATCCTGATAATGTGGGTACATTCGGGATTGCACAATCTTTTGATTGGACCGAATATAATACCGGATCCATAGGCCATGCCCCTGGACAAAGAAGACTGGTGGCTACAACGGGTCCGATAAAGCTCAAGCACAATGATCGAATACAGCTTACCTATGCGTTTATGCCATCTACGGAACAGATTTTAAGTGACTCCCTCGGAATTGAAATCCTTGAAGAAAAAGTGGATTCACTGTTGGGTTACAGAGATTCTGTCTTTAATTTCTACAACATCAACATGACCAATGGTATTTATCAAAATGTGCTTTGTATTGGAGGCAGTTTGATTGGAACCGAAACCGTTAGTGCCGGAAATGCGGTAATCACCTTATTTCCAAACCCCACGGTTGGAGTGCTCAACGTACATTCGCCGGAACTTTTGGTAAATTGCTACGAATTGATGGATATATCCGGCCGGATATTGATGAATCAAAACATTCAATCCGGATTTGATCCATTCACGGTTGACCTAAGTTCATTTGCCAGCGGAATGTACTATATAATCCTGCATTCAGGCACTCAATCGACCACAAAAAAGATCATTAAATTATAAGATCCGGGGTGGTTTTCATATTTTCAGGAAGATAATTATCTCATTTCTTCTTACATTTACCTATCCTTAAATTGAAAAGATGAAAACCACACTTATTTCTGCCATTGTCATCTGTTTATTTCCTGTTTTTTTACAGGCTCAGATTAGTTCGGAAACGATAAAAACCGATAGCGGTACCGTAAAAATTACTGGAACAAGTACTGGTATGTACAATAGTTCTAATATCCCGGAAGCGGTCAAATATTTTGAACAGGCCTCTGATTATGGCGATCAGAATGATTTCGAAAATGCCAAAAAATACTATTTAAAGGCGATTGCTGTTGATCCTAATTTTGTGGAAGCGTATGATAACGTCGCCGTTATTTTTAGAAAACAAAAAGATTACACGAAAGCTATTGAATATTACAAAAAATCGATCGAGATATATCCACAAGGACACATGGCCCACCAAAACCTGGCGGTTGTATACGGAATTCAGAAAGATTATGCATCTGCTATTACTGAATACGAAGTGCTAAAAGACATGAATCCAAATGATCCGGAAGCTTATTTTGGTCTGGCTAATTGTCATATGATGCTTTCTGAGTTTGAAGAAGCCCTCCCCCATGCTGAAAAAGCATTGAAGTTATATGAAGCAGAAAGTTCTCCGTTTGTTGGGGATGGTCAGTATATGATAGGACTTATCTACTATTATAGCGGTGATAACAAAAATGCCAAAAAATATATGAAGTTGGCGATCGCAAATGGGGTTCAGATTGATCCGAATATTCAAAAAGCGCTTAAACTTTAAAAAAAAAAACTCCTACCTTCATCAGTCGCGTTGCTTTGGTGAAGGAGAAGCGGTAGCATCCGCTTCTGAGTACTGGTAACATCAATCCGAAATCAAAGTTTATATTTGCGTAAGCTTACCACATGGCTCAGAAAAAGCTACAGATTAAAATAAAAAAAGGCACCGACATTACTCCTGGCGAAATGGAGGAAATGTATTCAGTAAGGGCACATTTTATGGATCTGAAACCGGAGATCCCCAGGGAACAAGATTTTGCATTCTTTAAAAAAACTGTTTTGGCTGCACAAAGGATCTTTCTTTTTATCGCGGAAGATGGAAGTATAAAAGGCTTGTATACTGTTGAGCAGTTTATTGAGCGCTCTAATATAACCAACAAGAAACGACTCGTGGTTGAACCGGAATTCGGATTTATTCTCGAAGAATATCAGGGGAAATATATGGCTAAAACAGTTCAAAGAAATGCAATACGGACTTTATTCAAATATCCTTTCATCCCCAAATATCTTTTAGGACCGGCTTATCCGGCTTCGTATTTTACCCTGAAGAAATATGGAAAAAATGTATGGAGCTGGCTGGATAAAAATGTGCCGGCTGATGTGAAGGATGTTTTATTTACATATGCAGAAAGACATGGGATGGTAGAGAACGGACATTTTTCGGGCATCAAAAGCTTATATACCTTACCAAAAAAAACGAGCATAACTGATCTGGAGAGATTAGAAAAACATCGGGAGTATGCCAGGTATAAAGCTCAAAATCCGGATTGGACAAAGGGTCATGGATTGGTAACCCTTACTAAGATTGGTTTTGGCACATTGATCCACCAGATTGCCAGCAAGACTTTTAGAAACTAGTTACATTCACCCATGGAATTGGATCGCTTACTCCTATTTTTTTTCCGTCCGCCACAATGTCAGATCAATATACAACCTGATTCGTTTAAATTTGGTATGAAGAGCATTTACGGTTAACATACCTAAAATATACAACAATGGAGAAATCATTGAAGGAGGAGATTGAAAGTCTTGAATCGATGAGACTGGAAACGGTTGAAACCAATCGAAAACGAAATAGATTTAATATTCCGCTTACCATACTCGTGGTCGCATGTGGCATTCTTATGCTTTTCTTTCCACATCTGATCCCATTCGAATTATTAGGATTTTTAGCTATGGCTTCCATCGGAACACTGGGATTTTTATTTTATAAAAACAGCAGTGCAACAACCGTTTTTCAAAATAAATTCCGTTCAGTGGTATTTGAGCAAGTGCTTAGCAAATTAGATTCCGGAATGACTTATGAAAATTTCAAATACATACCACAGGATGTCTTTATGCAAAGCTTTTTGTATAAAACACCCAATAGATACGAAGGTTCGGGTTTAACTACTAAGAACTATGATGGTTTTAGTGTCCGTTTCTCCAGTCTGAATGCATTCTATCAAGTCGCTTCAAACAGGAATAGCGGTAAAAACACCGATCCCATATTTAATGGCATTTTCTTTGTGATCACTACCACAATGCATTTTCAGGGCCATACGCTTGTGACCAGCGACAAAACGGCCGGACTCCTGGGATTCGTGAATAAGATGATTGAAAACAGGCTATTTGGAGAATATGAAAAGATAACCCTCGAAAACGAAGCTTTTGAAAATTACTTTCAACTTTTTAGTTCAAACCCTGAACAATCCAAAAAACTCATCAATCCGGAAATGCAAACGTTCCTGATGGATCTTCGGCTTAATCTAAAGTCGGATATGCAGTTTTCATTTATTGATAACACTATTTATATGGGCCTTGCCAATCAAAAAAATTATTTTAACCCTGCTCTCACGGTTTCGGTTCATGATATGTATGGATTGAAGAGTTATCTGAATAACTTTCAAAAATTGCTGAAGATTGCCGAGGATCTTAAAATAATGACTGATAAAACGTATCATTAAATACGATCAGCAAAGCCATTTTTAAATCCTATGGTAGGCCCCTTTGTCTAAAATTTTATTTTTCATTACATTCTTAAAGCTTTATAATTATTCTTAATTAATTACAATACAAGTAGTTAAATACTTATTTGTTACATGTTTAAACTTGATCCCTTTGTGCAACGTGGTTTGATTTTAAGCCCTCTTAATAGTATACAATCATCCCATTCATCAACACTTAAAATTGAAACAACATGAAAACAAGATTATTTACTACAGCCCCTTTTCTTCTCTTCCTATGTTTAGCTAATTCTTTTGCGCAGAATAGTATTTGTTTTACGTCCCCAACGGATAATATTTTCCCGGCGGGCACAATGCCCAATGCAGTCGTTAGCGCTGATTTTAATGGCGATTTGATCAACGATCTTGCAGTAGCCAATACCAATAGTAATGACGTATCCATATTTATAGGAACGGGTGGAGGAAGTTTTAGCGCTGCTGTTAACTATACAGTTGGCACAGCACCCCGCGGTATCGCAACTGGTGATTTTAATGGTGACCTGATCGCAGACTTAACAGTGGCCAACAATACTACCAACGATGTATCAGTATTAATAGGAGTTGGAAACGGCACTTTTGGAGCGGCAGTTAGCTATCCCGCCGGAACAGGCTGTAATGCAGTGGCAGTAAAAGATGTAAACGGTGATGTGATCCTGGACCTGATAGTTGCTAATGGAGGATCAAACGATATCTCTATTTTGATTGGAGCAGGAACAGGTACATTTGCTGCGCCTGTTAGTTATCTTGCTGGAACCATCCCTTTCGCCTTAACCATAGCAGATTTTAATGGTGACCTTTTACAGGATGTTGCAGTTACCAATGTAGGCAGTAACAATGTTTCTGTACTTTTAAATCTGGGTGCAGGCATTTTTTCTCCATCTGTAAATACTGCCGCAGGAACCGCTCCTTGTGGAATTGCATCCGGAGATGTAACAGGTGATTTGATCATTGACCTCGTAACAGTAAATAATGGAACGAATAATATAAGTGTGATCCCCGGGATTGGTGGAGGCGCATTTGCCGCAGCCGTAAATTATGCTGCGGGAACCAGTCCAAGATCCATTCAATTGGGAACTTATGATGGAAATGGTTCACTGGATGTTGCTGCCACCACAGGCGCCGGCAATGCCGTAACCGTATTTTTGAATAATGGTATTGGCATTTTTTCTACCAGTGCAAATTATGCTACCGGAACAACCCCTACAGGCTCAGTGAAAGTTGACCTGAATGGAGATGCACGTCCTGATCTGGTTACCACCAACAGTGCAAGCAATGACATTTCCATTTTGATAGGAAATGCCAACGGAAGTTTCCAAACCCTGCAAACTTTACCAACAGGACTCAATCCCCGATCCGCGGTGAGTGCTGATCTTAATTCGGACAGTAGAATGGACATCATTTGTGTAAACAATGGAAACAATAATATTGAAGTTTATCTGGGTAATGGTGATGGAACTTTTCAAACCGGTGTTACTTATGCTTGTGGCACGGCACCCAATGGTGTTGCTGCAGCAGACCTGAATGGAGATCTCATTCTCGATCTGGCTGTTGCCAATAGAAATTCGAATGATGCATCGGTTCTTTTAGGAACAGGTGGAGGCGTTTTTGCAGCCGCAGTTAATTATCCTGCAGGTACAGGCCCGGGTGGAGTTACTGTTGGTTTTTTAAATGGTGATGCGATCCCTGATCTCGCCATTGCCAATAGAAACAGTAATGATGTCTCTGTATTGATCGGAACCGGACCTGGAGCTTTTTTGCCCCCGGTTAATTATGCTACTGGTACCGTTGCACGTTATGCAGCCATTGCCGATCTGAATGGTGATCCTTTTATGGATATGGCCGTCGTAAATCAGACAACTGGAAATGTATCAATCTTATTAGGAACCGGTGGCGGAGTTTTTGCAGCAGCAGTTAACTATCCTTCTGGCACCGGATCAATCGCCATTGATGTATTTGACCTGGACGGAGACAGCGACAAAGACCTGGCAATTGCTAATTCTGGAAGCAATGACATGACCGTTTTATTGGGTAATGGTGCTGGTGTATTTGCAGCTCCGGTAAGTTATCCTGCTGGCACAAGTGCACAATCTGTTGCGCTGGTTGATATGAATGGAGACGGAATTAAAGATGGGGTTGTGGCAAACAGCACCAGCAACAATGCATCCATATTATTCGGAAATGGAGATGGTACTTTCCAGGCGGCTCTTAACTTTAATGCCGGAACAGGTGCAAACCGGGTTGCCGTAAACGATTATGATGGTGACGGGAATCCAGATATGGCGATTTCAAATGGCACTTCTAATAATATTACCATCCTTTTAAATACGACTGCCAATATTACTCCTAACGGTCCCACATCGTTTTGTATCGGAAATAACGTAACCCTGATGGCTAATAGCAGTGGAGATCTTTTTAGCTGGAATCCCGGTGGAAGCACTGCCAGTAGTTTGTTAGTGAACAGTGCAGCCACCTACTACCTCACAGTTTCCAATTTAACCGGTTCCTGTACTACCATGGATTCCGTGGTGGTAACCACTTTTTCGTGCGCCGGGATCAATGAACAGGAGATCAACCTCATGAATATCTATCCAAACCCCAACAATGGATTTTTCTCAATCAGTATTAATGATGCAACCAATGACATGAATATGGAGGTTTTCGACCTGGTAGGCAATGTTGTCTTCCGCTCCATTGATAAAAATGTTTCAGCAGGATTTATCAAACAAATCGACCTTGGAAGTTGTTCCAGTGGAGTTTATATGCTCCGCCTAACAACAGACAAATACACAAGTACCCGAAGAATAGTCGTAGATAAATAGTACCTGCCCTTTTTCTTCCAACCAACCTTCAAAGGAGATGTGAAATTCACATCTCCTTTTTTATTTCCTGAATATCCTTACATTTAATTTCTATTATTTCAAATATGCCCATCAGTCTAGCTCAAAAACTAAAGATCAAAGAAGGGACCTGCATCCTCCTCATAAACGCTCCAAAGGGTGCCGAAAAAACTATTTCACCTTTGCCAAAGTGGGCTTCTTTTGTAGAAGCAGGAAAAAATCATGACTTCATTATTCTCTTTGTAAAAGACCAGAAGGAAGTGGAAAAATATTTTCTGAAATCGGTGAAACTTTTAAAACCAGATGGGTTGTTATGGATCTGCTTTCCAAAAGGCACATCCGGAATTCAAACTGACCTGACCCGCGATAAAGGTTGGGATACATTATATAAGGTTGATATGACATGGCTATCCATGATTTCGCTGGATGAGACCTGGACAGCGTTCTGCATGAAAAACGCCACTGCTAAAAATGAGGCCAGCAAAGCGTCTCAGCACTATTACGAGAATGTAGCCATCTGGTCTGATCCTAAGAAAAAGACGGTAAAAATTCCCAAAGATCTGGAACAGGCGATGACCAAGGGAAAAGTAAAAAAGTTCTTTGATGAACTCAATTTTACCAACCGGAAAGAATATGTCCTGTGGATCGTTACAGCTAAACAGGAAAAAACAAGAATGGAAAGGGTTGCCAAAGCAATCGATAAAATGAAAAAGGGACTAAAAAACCCAACCATGAAATAAATAAGATGCTATGAAACTGATGATTGATCTTATCATTTCCTTGAGAACCGTTCACGGTCACGAAACTGATTGGTTATCCACCACTATCGGAACTTCCTTTTTTCTTATCCTAATCATCGTTCTTACGGCTTTACGTCGCAGGCGTAAGAAAAGAAAAAACAATCAGCAACAACCATAAAATAATACCCTTGAGCAACGAAGCAGCCAAACAAAATTTCTGGAAATGGTTTACTGATCACCAGGAAGAACTGGAAACTTTTATTCAGGCAGAGGATCGTGATTACAGGATCTACGATTCTCTCACCGCAGAATTGAAAAAATTCAATGATCTGCTCTTTCCTGAAATCACGATCAATCCAGAAGGCAAATATGTGTTAATCATTACCCCGGATGGACTCATGGATGGTATTGAACCAACACGGGAAATAGTAGCGGTAGCACCTGCTTATGATAAATGGGTGATCGTAAGGTTTAGGCAGCCCATGGATGATCCGATGCTGAATTATAACGGACTCGAATATCCACCCGAAGATATCCGCATACTTCATGAACTGGATGAAAAAGAAGGCAAGGTACATGTGGAAATCTATATCAAGAATATGAATAAGGACGAAAAAAATCACCAGGCACTGGCATTTTTATATATGGATCATATTCTGGGAGAATTTAATACCATCACCAAGGTTGGATATATAGATTTTATTCATCTTGATCCGAATAGACCGGTAGATGGTTCCATTAATTTGTTAGAACTGCGAAAACTTATAGAGGATAAATTGTATTAGAAAAGTGAATAATAGCTACGTACAGAATTACCAAACAGATCGCCTGATCATACGACCGTTGATTGAAACCGATGTTGAGATTTGGAAAAGATATTTTCTATATCCAGAATGTACCAGGTTTTTACCTGTACAACCGGATAAAACACCTTTTGAAAGAGCCGAATTCTGGATCGATAAACAACTGAATCGATATAAGGAAAACCGCTTTGGTCACATGGCCCTTATTCATAAGGAAACAAAAGATTTTATTGGTCAATGTGGATTACTTACGCAGGAATTGGATGGGAAACCTGTATTGGAAATAGGCTATCATTTGTTCCCGGAATTCTGGAAAAAAGGATACGCCACCGAGGCGGCCGGATTTTTTAAAGACCTGGGATTTAAAAATAAATATGCAGAAGAACTGGTAAGCATTATCAAGGTTGGAAATGTTGCCTCTGAAAAAGTAGCGGTTAGAAATGGGATGAATAAAATAAAAACAACGTTGTTCTGGGATCTAAACGTAAACGTTTATTCAATTAAATCCACAGACTGGAAGAAGAATACCGGATAGTTACTTTCCGTACCAGTGCATTCCGTCACCATGGAAATGAGTTTGATAGAATATCTCATTACCATCTACCACCTCTATAATGTACATTCCTATAGATAATGGCAGATTGTTTACATCATTCTGATAGTTTGACGAAGCGACAGTTTGTATTAACTGACCGGTCATGTTATAAATATTGATCGTAGATGGTGGATGCAACACAAATTCGCAGCTTGATATATCAAAGGTTTCGCTATGCCCATCGTAATCAATCTGCTTTAGTCTATAATAATTAACCCCCAATACAGGGTTCATATCATTAAAATTATATTTGGCGGTAGTGTTCGAATTTCCACTCCCGGAAACGGTTCCTATCACTTCAAAATTGGTTCCGTCGGTGGAGCGCTCTATCACAAAATAATTATTGTTGATCTCAGCACTTGTAACCCAATCGATACTCATCCTACCTCCTTTTTGTGAACATCCAAAGCTTTCCAGTTGAATGGGCAATGGTCCGCAACCAATTCCTGCAGTTCCAAAAAAGTTGACCGGTACCGTTGTTGTTAAACCTGAATAGTTTGAAAAACTAACTATATATCTTTGTCCTGCTGTAACCGGAATGGGTTGCTCGAAATCGCCGGCGGCACCCCCAGCCGGAACAGGATTTGCCATACCGGTAAATGTTTGGCACGTGGCATTCCAATTACATGCAATGGGTGGAAGTGTATTTGCTAGAATATTTGCACAAGTAGTTGCAGTATAAGGTCCCCACATTACCCAATCATAACAACCAAAACCTCCAGGTGATCCAAAAGAAAATTCAAGATTACCGGAAGTTTGAATATTAATAAGCAACCAGGTAGTATTCAATTCTCCTGCATTGTGACAACCAGAGTTACAGCAATTAGGATTCGTACACGGGTCGCTTACACTGCAGGTATTATACTCAACCGTACTACCCGGACCGCTGGGCGTAATATCGAACGCGGTGTTTGAACAAACATTTACCGGGGTAGGACAATCACCATTAGTAACAGGGGCAAAAGGATTGGTTACACAAATCCCAAAAGTTCCATTGTTATTATTTCCATTTTCCCAAACCCTGATCCATAAAGTAGCGCCAGGGGTCAATCCGGTTAAGTTAAGCATTGGCATTGCTCCATTAGCACTGCTATTGTCATCACAGGCAATCAAGGCTAGTGCTGCACATGATCCCGAATAAACTGCCATTCCTCCATCAAGCATGATACCGGTTTGTGTATCAAAATCCAGAGTGCCGGAAGCAGGAACTGTTACCGTAAACCATACATCACCACCTGAATATCCTGCACAACCTGGTGCAGGAGGTCCGGCTGAGGCTGTAGCATTCGCGTTTGTATATACTCCATAACTGCAGGTGGATGTTACACCAAGAGCTATTGCAGTGCATGGATTATCGTTCGAAGGTGGAACAGGGGCTGTGATACAAAGAGAATTAACCTGCATGTTATTGTTAGTGACATTGCCAATACGTACACGATAAAATGTACCCACGGTTAGACCTCCAACTGTTACCGCTTCTATCTGGGCTCCATTAGTTGTGATAGCATTGGCACATCCAATTTCGGTCAATGTCCCACATGCTCCGGAAAATATTTGAAGCGTAGCGTTCCGGTTGTTGGCATCCACTGTTATGGTTGCACTAGTAGCGGTTGCCTGAAAACGATACCATCCTTCGCGGTTGAGATTTTGACCTGAAGCACAAATATTCGTGCTGGATACACCCGGCTCCATTGTGTTGTCATTCAGCACAACCGCAATAGCACATGGACCATTCACCGTAAGTGTGGGTGCAGTGGCACAAGTTGTTCCTGGCGCCTGCGCAAATGAAATAGTAAAAAAGAAAATGGAAAAAATGGAAAATAGAAATATCCTTTTCATTTTGTCGGGTGGGTTTAATTAAACTTGACGCTTAATAGTTAATTAAAAGTACAATTAATAATTAGAACTTACGTCGATCACCAGTCGAAATAGGATATAAATAATTATATAACAGATTGTTATCCGTTATTATAAAAAAATTAAAAAATGATCTTAATTGTTATTTAGATTGCAGTACTTTAATTCAACAACTATTCTCCGTACCAGTGCATTCCATTTCCATGGAAATGGGTCTGATAAAATCTTTCGTTTCCAGTTACCACCTCAATCAAGTACATTCCAAC
>JANWKQ010000153.1 GCA_025451295.1 Flavobacteriales bacterium
AGACCCAGATATTGGTAAAAAATATTGCCGATATCCGTTTCATTGTCGTCAACAATGAAATGGAATCTTTGTTGCTTGAAAATACGCTGATCAAAAAACACCAACCCAGATTCAATGTCCAGTTAAAGGATGATAAGACCTTTCCATGGATATGTATAAAAAAGGAACCTTTTCCAAGGATCTTCCCAACCAGAAAAAAAATAAAAGATGGATCAGAATATTTTGGACCTTATACTTCTGTAAAGACATTGAGAGCTGTGCTTGATCTTATCAAACAGTTATATCAGATACGGACATGTCAGCTCAAACTTACCAAAGAAAATATTGAAGCAAAGAAGTTTAAAGTATGTCTTGAATATCACATAGGCAATTGTAAGGGCCCTTGCGAAGCAAAACAAACAGAAGCCGAATATGCAGAAATGATCCGCCAGATCAGGAATATTGTTAAAGGGAATATCAATGAAGTGGCCAAGCATTTTAAACGGATCATGCAGGAACTTTCGGAACAGTACAAGTTTGAGGAAGCCCAGGCTGTAAAAGATAAACTGGACTATCTCGAAAAATTCAAGGACCGGAATGTAGTGGTACATCCGGATATTGATGATGTGGATGTTTTCTCTATTGAATCGGATACCAAATTTGCCTATGTAAATTACCTGAAGATCTTAGCTGGGGCCATTGTACAAGGTCATACCATTGAGCTGAAAAAGAAAATGGATGAGCCTGATGAAGAGCTTTTGTTAATAGGAATGGTTGAATTGAGAAATATGTTCTCCAGCGATTCGAAAGAAATGGTCCTTCCGTTTGAGGTAGACCTGGAAATTCCAGGGGTAAAAATTACAGTTCCACAAAGGGGTGATAAAAAATTATTACTAGAATTATCACAACGGAATGTAAAATATTTCAAGCTGGATAAATTAAAACAACTGGAGATCAAAGATCCGCAATCGCATGCAGATCGCATCCTGGAAACGATGATGAAGGATCTGCGGATGCAGGAATTACCCCGGCATATTGAATGTTTTGATAATTCAAATTTCCAGGGGTCATTTCCGGTATCGGCCATGGTTTGTTTTAAAGACGCAAAGCCAAGTAAAAAAGAGTACCGGCATTACAATATCAAAACTGTTGAAGGTCCGGATGATTTTGCGACAATGAAAGAAGTCCTCACCCGAAGATATACCCGATTGATCGAAGAAAATCAACCGTTGCCACAACTCATCGTTGTGGATGGGGGTAAAGGTCAGCTGAGCATGGCGGTGGAAGTATTGGATGAATTGGGGTTGAGAGGTAAAATTACGGTAATTGGGATTGCTAAAAAGCTGGAAGAAATCTTTTATCCGGGGGATTCGTTGCCTTTATATATTGATAAACGAAGTGAAACGTTGAAAGTGATTCAGCAAATGCGGAATGAGGCGCATCGTTTTGGAATTACCCATTATAGAAAGCGTCACCAGAAATCATTGATCAAAACCGAGCTGGTAAATATTGAGGGAATAGGAGAGTCTACCTCAACAGAACTATTACGTCATTTTAAATCGGTAAAAAAAATAAAGGAAGCATCCTTTGAAGATTTGGAAAAGGTAGTGGGAAATTCGAGGGCAAAAAAGGTCTTTGAATTTTTTCATGCACCTGAGAATTGATACTATTATCCCACAAACCTGCCTCTGATCTCGTGAGTAGGTACCATACAAGCATCTTTTTTACCAAACCATTTATACCGATTCTTCGCAATCCATTTATAAAGACCATTCCGAATAAAAGGTGGGATGATCATAAATGCATAGGCCAATGAATAAATACCTCCCATTTTTCGGGCAATGTTTAAAATAGCTGATGAATAGGTATAGGCCTTGTTATCATCCACCAGGATCACCGAATCAAATTTGAGGGGATCCAATCCATGTTTTTTCATGAGATGTTGTCCAATATCCGATTGTATGGGTGCAAAACGAAAATATTTTTTTTTATCAAAACGAATAATGGTGTTCACGGATGAATGACAGAAATTACAAACACCATCAAACAGAATGATCCCATTTTCATTTGCTAACATGTAGGCAAAATTAAGTATTTAATAATATGGACGAGTGAAAGGCGAGATAGCATAAATAATTGAATTATAGTTATTTATAATGATTTAGAAGACCAGCAACACTTAGCTAAAAAAATTTAAATCTGGGAATATTGTAACAACAGTGTATCAAATCGTTATACCTTTGCCCCAATACTTAACTATTAATTACATGAAAAAACTAATTTTCATTAATACAGCCATTATGGCATTTGCACTGGTTTCCTGCGGAGGCGGTAGCGATGCTAAGATAAAAGCCATGCAAAACCAGATTGACAGTCTTCAATCCGTTAGTGGTGGTACCAGCGAAGATCTCAATAGCTATATAGCCGAAATGAATACGATCTATGATCGTTTAGATGAGATCAAAAGAAATGAAGGAATTATCAGCGATAATTCAGCAGAAACCGAAGCAGATCTGAGCGATGATAAAAGAGCGAAGATCCAGGAAAGCATCAATACTATCCAACAGTTGATGGATGAGAACAAATCAAAGATTGATGGACTTAACAAGAAACTGAAGAATTCCGGTAAACAAAACAAACAACTGGAAACTTTGATTGCTAATCTGAATCAGCAGATCGTTGAAAAGGATAAAGAAATATCGGATTTGAAAGATCAGTTAGCCACGCTTAATATTCGGGCCGAAATTCTGGCGGTTAAAAATGATAGTCTGAATAATGTAAATGCAGAAAACCAGACCACCATTACCAATCAGGATACTGAATTGAATACGGTTTATTATTGTATGGGTACCTTTAAGGAACTTACCAATAATAAGGTGTTGGATAAGGGTGGAGCATTTGCAGCTAAGGCCGGTTCAAAATTAAGTGCCGATGTAAATATGGATTATTTTGTGAAGACCGATAAAAGGAAGGTGAACGAAATTCAGATCGGGGCTAAAAAAGCAACTTTAAAAACATCACATCCATCCGGAAGTTATACACTGGTTACGGAAAATAAAAAAGTAACCAAGCTGGTGATCAATGATCCGACTAAATTCTGGAACAACAGTAAATATTGTGTTGTGATGGTTGAATAAATTTTTCTCATTATTCTTACATAAGCCCTCGCCAAAAGCGGGGGTTTATTGTTTGATCCCGGGTCGCCGCAAAAGAGCCTGTCAAAACTAAATCTGCGGGACAAAAAAAATTGTAGCTTTGTTATATGTTTACGGGTATCATCGAATCACTGGGCACAGTAAAGTCCATTACAGCGAAGGGTAACAACCTTACCTTTTCAATAGACGCCCCGTTTTTATCTGAATTGAAAATCGATCAATCCGTTTCTCATAATGGAGTTTGTTTAACGGTGGATGGAATTTTTAAAGACTATTATACAGTAACAGCTATTCATGAAACCCTTTCAAAAACGAATCTGGGGAAACTTGTTGCGGGTGATTTGATCAATCTGGAAAGATGTTTAAAGCTGGGAGACAGGCTTGATGGACATATTGTACAGGGTCATGTTGATTGTACGGCGAAAGTAACCGATATAAAAGATGAGAACGGAAGCTGGGAATTTTATTTTGAATATGCACATCCTGATCTTATCACCGTTCAAAAGGGTTCAGTTTGTGTAAATGGTGTAAGTTTAACGGTGGTTCATTCGGGTCCGGGGAAATTTTCGGTAGCCATTATTCCGTATACGTTTGAGCATACCAACTTCAAAACCCTACAAAAAGGAAGCCTTGTTAATCTTGAATTTGATGTGGTGGGTAAATATATCCTGGCCTCCTCAAAGGCCCATGAAAAGGGGAATTAGCCCCAAATTACATTAAATAAGGCCTTGAACGTTAACTATTTGTAAAGAAAGCAACTTTCCCGCCACAAAAATCGTACCTCTTCTTGAATATATGCACCCAGTTCGTTAGATTTGTTACGGCACATAAAATTTAAAATAAAATGGTGAGCCTCTATGCTGAAGCAGAATTTACAACAGAAATTGTTACAAAAGCTAAGTCCGCAACAAATTCAATTAATGAAATTATTGCAGGTACCTACGGCTGTTCTGGAGCAGCGGATCAAGGAGGAACTCGAAAGTAACCCTGCATTGGAAGAAGGGGAAGACGATTATGAGGAAAAGGAAGAAAACGAATCGGACGAAAGTGATTTCGAAGATGATTTTGAAACGACGGACGAAGGGATCGAACTTGAAAGTAAAAATGAGGACATCGATATCAACGAATATTTAGGTTCTGACGACGAACCTTATTATAAAACTCAATCCAATAATTATAGCGGTGATGATGAACAACGGGAAATTCCGTTTAGTGCAGGCCAGGGCTTTCATGAATTATTGATCGCACAGGTAGGTTTACGAAATTTAAATGAACGTCAGCAATCCATTGCCCGTCATATTATAGGTAATATCGATGATGATGGATATCTCATGAGAGATGCCGAAGCGATGGTGGATGACATGGCCTTTTCGCAAAATATAGAAGCTACCAAAGAAGAAGTGGAAGAAATGTTGACGGTGATCCAGGATTTTGATCCACCGGGTATTGGTGCCCGGAATCTTCAGGAATGTCTGGTGATCCAATTGAGAAAAAAAGAGGATCAGGATGAATGCACAACAATAGCCATCAAGATCCTCACTAAATGCTTCGACGAGTTTACAAAAAAACATTACGATAAGATCCAGAAAAGATTGAGTATTACGGATGCACAAATGAAGGATGGGATTGCCGAGATCCTGCATCTGAATCCCAAGCCAGGAAGTTCGGTAGCTACTTCGAACAGGGGCATTCAGACCATCATTCCCGATTTTATTTTACATAATACGGATGGTAAGCTGGAACTTTATCTGAATGCAAAAAATGCACCTGAATTAAGGATCAGCCGAACCTATAGTGAAATGCTGGAAGGATTCAGCAAGCATAAAAAAACGGCAGATCGTACCACAAAAGATGCGGTGATCTTTGTAAAACAAAAATTAGATGCCGCCAAATGGTTTATTGATGCGATCAAACAACGCCAGGAAACATTAATGGCGGTAATGGGATCCATTATTAATTACCAGCATGCTTATTTTCTCACCGGTGATGATACTAAATTACGTCCGATGATCCTGAAAGATATTGCAGATATCATCGGACTCGACATTTCGACAGTAAGTCGAGTAGCCAATAGTAAATATATAGAAACACCGTTTGGGACCTTTTTATTGAAATCGTTTTTCTCGGAATCGTTAAGCACTGATGATGGTGAAGAGGTGTCGACCCGTGAGGTAAAAAAGATACTGGAAGAATGCATCGGTGGTGAAAATAAAAAACGACCACTGACCGATGAAAAGCTGGCGGATATTTTAAAGGAAAAGGGTTATAACATTGCCCGTCGTACAGTGGCTAAATACCGTGAGCAATTGGATATTCCGGTGGCCAGGCTAAGAAAGGAGCTATAGCGTGAAGGTATTAGCCAATATCATATCTTATGTATTTCATCCTTTGTTTATGCCCGTGATTGCTATTGCGGTTTATCTGGATTTTATGTGCTTTGTTGAAACACCACCAAGGGTTTATCAGTTTATTATTGTGGTTATGTTGGCTTGCACACTCGTATTCCCGTTGATAACGATTTTTTTAATGAAGTCTTCTAAGGTTATTACCTCCGTTCATATGCCCACGAAGGAGGAAAGAAGATGGCCATTGCTTTTCGGGATCCTCTTTTTTATTATGGCATATATGATCATTAAACAGGTAAGTAGCGTAAATGAGCTCAATTATATTACCATAGCCGGTATTTCAACCCTGGTTGTTTGTTATGTGGTGAATTTACTCTACAAACTCAGCATCCACATGGCAGCCATTGGAGGAATCACGGGTATGATGGTAGCCTATGCCCCGCAAGCAGACATCAACATGTTATATGTGATCGTCGGAATGATTTTCGTAGCCGGTTTGATTGGTTTTGCCCGGTTACAATTGTCTGCACACAACAGTGGACAGGTAGCGGCTGGTTATGCAGCCGGTTTCGTTTCGCAATATGTGATGCTTAGTTTTCTTTCCTCACATATCCTAAAAAGTTTGTAGATTTTTTTGACGGCTTTCTCACCTTCATGTAGCTTCAGCAGAGCAATGTCTTGTGATACGCTTTATCTTTTGTTTTTGTCATCTCGACTGGAGCGTAGCGGAATGGAGAGATCTTTCTTCTTAAATTTGGATAGATTTCTCACTTCGTTCGGCTAAAAAAGCCTCACTTTGGTCGAAATGACAACTAAGGTTGTTTCAAAAAACAAAAGGATACCGTTCCTATCGAGGCCGCTAGCTGTGATAAAAGTGCAACTTGCAGGACAAAAACATTCGTATATTTATTTAAATTTCAAAAATGAGATCCATTAGACTGACAGGAGTTTTATTGTTTGTGGGTGGTTTTTTTTGGCAATGCGTACCGTCCTTTAAATTTGAAAAGTCGGATCGTATGATTAAAGAAAGTATTGATACTTTAAACGTTCGCGTTGACTGGTTCAGTTATTCTTCCGCTTGGGGTGTATATCCTGATTATATTACGGCTAGCAATGGAGCTATGGAAGAAACCTTATGTGTTTCCACAAACATTGCTGATATTTCATTTTATAAAGAAGGGTTGGTGGTTGGGTTTTATGAATCACCAAGACTTTATCAGAACATTATAAGTTTACCCGAAAAAAAAAATGGGTTTTCCGGTAAAAGTAGATACAAGTTATACGTATAAGAAATATTCTTTTAGGATACCTTAATTCCCTGTAAAAGCTCCAAATACATTCTGGATAATATTATTTCCGAATGCGGCCGGATCTTTTCTGATCTTCATTTCTTCCTGGCTTACCAGTTTAAATATACCCACCAATGCTTTTTCGGTGGTGTATTTGCCAAGATCAGGATTTACTTTTTTTACGAAAGGGATATTGTTATAGGCACTAAAAATTACTTCCCATGCCTGGGTGGCGCCTACCGTGCTTAACGCCTCATTGATCACCGGAGCAAAGGCATCCGTAAGCGGTGTCATCGTTTTTGATTTCAGATATTGAGTGGCTGCATCATCTTTTGATTGTAAAATATTTAATGCATCACTAAAGGTCATTTGTTTGAGGGCATCCAAAAATATAGGTGCTGCTTTTTCCGAAGCTTTTTCGGCGGCCCGGTTCAATTTTATGATGAAATCATCTACCTGCGACTTCATACCAATGCCTTCAACTGTCGATTTTACTTTTTCTGCTTCCGGTGGGAAGGGAATAAAAATATCCGGGTTTTTAAAGAATCCATCTGTTTTTGAGGCATTCCCTGAAGCCGTGTTAATACCAAGCTTCAATGCTTCCAATAATCCCTCTACCATATTATCATTGGTAAGTTGGGTCCCGTTGCCTGCGGTAAAGATCCCATTCAGGAAGCCGTTCTGGGCACGGGTACTGAGAAACATAGAGAAGAGGAGGGCCGTGAATGCAATTTTTTTGATCATATGATTTATTTATGTTTTAAACTTACAATTTTTAATCCAATCACCATCAACCGGCTGTTAATTTAATGATAAATAGGTACCCTCAATCAACTGCCAACACCCTCTGAAACTATAATTCCAAATGCTTCGCTCTGACCTTTTCCTCCAAAAATATTCCAGCCTTTTCTTCGAAGGCAGACGGATCTTCAGTCGTATAATAATCCACTTTTCCTCCTTTGGAACATTTTAGTTCGATGTCACTATGCCGGCTCAGA
Source organism: Flavobacteriales bacterium (assembly GCA_025451295.1). Classification (GTDB taxonomy): domain Bacteria; phylum Bacteroidota; class Bacteroidia; order CAIKAF01; family CAIKAF01; genus JANWKQ01. The sequence goes on from JANWKQ010000153.1 coordinate 7,767, forward strand.
TAATCCTTTAATTGCCGGGCTACAATTTCTCCCTGTGATAAAATAGTTACATGGGATGGTACAAATTCTTTTAACTCCTTTATCAGGATCGGATAATGTGTGCATCCCAATACCAGGGTATCTATCAATGGATCTTTTTTAAAAAGATGATCAATATGCTGCTTGATAAAATATTTTCCGCCTTCTGTTTGATATTCATTGTTTTCCACCAACGGGACCCAGATAGGACAAGCCTCCTGTGTTACCCGTATGTCGGGAGAAAATTTATTGATCTCAATTACATAGGATTCGGATTTTACCGTTCCTTGTGTAGCAAGGATACCCACATGTTTACTTTTGGTAAATTGATGCACATTTTCAGTCGTAGGTCTTATTACACCTAACACTCTTTTATCAGGAGCCATTTTGGGCAGATCATTTTGCTGGATCGTTCTCAGCGCTTTGGCAGATGCCGTATTACACGCAAGGATCACCAGGTGACAACCCATCGAAAATAATTTCTCCACTGCTTCCAGTGTATATTGGTAGATCACTTCAAATGAACGGGTACCATACGGAGCCCGGGCGTTATCACCTAAATAAATAAAATCGTATTGGGGAAGTTCCTGCCGGATACTTTTTAGAATGGTTAATCCACCAACTCCTGAATCAAATATCCCTATCGGAGTTGCAGAACCTTTGGTTGACATGAATTACTTATTTCTTTTATCGTCAGTCTTGTTGTTATTGTTGTTGGTATTATTATCATCCTGCTGGTCATCATCCTCCTCATCGATCACATCTTCTTCAACATCATTTGTTCCCGGAACATAACCCATCTGGCGGATCACATCATCGCTGATATTATATTTTGCCTGGGAATAAATAACGGTGGTTGTACCAGCTTTATCGAAGACCATTCCGATCCCTTTGCTTTCGGCCATTTCCATGATGGCATTGTAAACCTTGTCCTGTATTGGTTTAATAAGCTCCTGTTGTTTTTTGAAAAGGTCACCATCTGCACCAAATCTCTTCATTTGCAAATCTTTTACTTCTCTCTCTTTTTTTATGATCTCTTCTTCTCTCTTAATGCGAAGATCTTCGGTAAGGAGGATCTTTTCCACCTGGAAGTCGTTATACATTTTATCTACTTCTGCAATTTTGGTTTCAATCTCTTTTTGCCATTTTACAGAAATACTGTTCAATTCTTTTTTGGCCGCCGCATATTCAGGAATACTGGCGAGTATGTATTCTGTATCAACATAAGCAAATTTCTGTGCTGAAACCGCCAGGGTTGAAACTACAAAACCAATTAACAAGCATACATTTTTCATTGACTTATATTTTAATTCTTTTTTCATCACAAGATCCATGCTTCTCGTAATACAAATATACAACTATTAAAACTGTTGCCCGATCATAAAATGGAAGACTCCCTTCTGTCGTGTGGCTTCATTCACTCCCGGTATCGGATCAAATCCCCAACCATAATCAACCCCTAATAATCCAAACATAGGCAGGAATATTCTTACCCCCACCCCAACACTTCTGTTGAGCTTAAAAGGTTGAAAATCTTTTACATCAGCCCATGCATTTCCGGCTTCGAGGAAGGCAAGGGCAAATATTTTACTCTGTGGATTGGGTGAGATCAGATACCTGAACTCCAGCGTATACTTCGTATATACACCTCCACCTACCGCACTGGCCGCATTACCGGTAAAGCCAGGTGTAAGTGAATAATTTTGATAACCACGGCATGCAATGATCTCTCTACCATCTATATTAAATCCAGTTAATCCATCACCTCCAAGGAAGAATCGTTTGAAAGGCGTAACTCCAATATCCGGATTATAATACCCCAGAAATCCCATTTCTCCTCTGGCCATCATCACAAATTTAGATTGTCCGTTGTGAATGGCTTTATCCAAAGGAATAAACCATTGGGCTTTTACTTTCCACTTATGATATTCCATCCATTGGTATTTCTGATCCAACGGCGCATATTTCATGTCCTGTCCGGTCATCGCGGAATAGGGAAGTGTTGCTTCTACCGAGGCAGAGAACATGGACCCGGAGGTAGGGAAAATATAATCATCGGTCGAATTTCGCTGGATCATGGCCGTGAAGGCAATGTTATTCGACACCCCGGTAAATCTTTCAGAGTTACCGGCAAACAAAGCATAATTCGTTACATCAAAGCGCTGGTAAGCCACCGTAAAAGATGCCTGGAAGGCATTATCAGGCCACTTTAAACGCTTTCCAATGGTTATACCTACATTGGTTGAAATGAGCTTATAGGAAGCCGTTGATGTATAATCAATAATACTATGACTGAAGAATAAACTAAAGGAGATTGGTTTTTTTCCTCCTAACCAGGGCTCGGTAAAATTGAAGCTATAGTTCTGATAGTATTTTCCATTCGACTGAGCATTGATCGATAGTTTTTGTCCATCACCGGATGGAAGAGGGGTCCACGCCTTTCTCTTAAACATATTTCTCAGACTGAAGTTATTGAATGTAAGTCCAAGTGTACCCACCAATTGTCCGGCACCCCAACCCCCTGATAGCTGGATCTGATCCGAAGGTGCTTCGGCTACATAGAAATCAAGATCCACCGTTCCATCTATCGGATTGGGCCGTGGTCTTACATCCATATTCTGTGCGTCAAAAATTCCGAGCTGAGATAAAAATTGTTGTGACTGGATAATGGCTGATCGGCTGAACAGATCACCTGGGTGAATTTGCAATTCACGCAATACTACATAATCATTTGTCTTGGTATTGCCATAAATATTGATTCTTCCAACACGAGCCTGTTTTCCTTCAAAGATCCGTATTTCAAGATCGATGGAATCTCCAACCACTCTTACCTCCACCGGATCCACATTAAAAAACAAATATCCGTTATCCTGATAAAGCGAGGTAACATCGAGGCCACTTTGGCTGAAATGAAGTGACGTGTTTAATTTTTCAAGGTTATATACATCTCCTTTTTTAATGTTCAATACGGTATCCAGTGTTCCTGACCGGTAACGCTTATTACCCACCCAGGTGATATTTCTGAAATAATATTTTTGACCCTGATCAATTTTAAAGTCGGCATAAATATCTCCATCTCTCAGATAAATAGAATCTTTTACAAATTTAGCATCCCGAAAACCTTTGGCATTGAAGAGTTCGATCACTGCTTCCTTACTGTTGGCTACTTCATTCTTATTGTATTTGGAAGCAGTAAAAATATTTACACGAATGGCATTTCTGAAATATTCTATTGCCTGCTCATAAAAACCATACCGATTAACATTCTCATAATGTTTATACTCAGCTTCCTTATCAGTGATAACAGTATCCTTGCCTGTTTTTTTCTTTCCGCCTAACCAATCTACCAGATCCTGCCACACATCAAATCTCGATTTTTCGTACATCGATTCTTTGAGTCCTCTTCGGATTTTTGAAAGCTTTATACTGTCATTTCCTTCTACGGTGATCCTTCCTACCCTCACTTTTTCGTTTTTCTCAACCTTGATCCTTAAGATTAATCCACCGGGTACGGCATCCGGCAGTGTATCGGGTTCTGTGTCAAAGGTAACCTGTGCATCAAAATAATTTTTTTCAGCATAAAAATCTTTGATGCTGTATTCAATATTCTTTTTCATGTAATCCGTGATCGGATCCAGGCTATGAATTTTAATGATGTCTTTAAGATCATCTGCTTCCGACTTTTTTACTCCACGAATAGAGAATCTGCTGAGTTTCGGTTTTTCTTCCACATAGATCACCAGATCCACAAAGTTTTTTTCGACGGCTGATTGATAGATCTTAATATTCGAGAAATTCTCTACATCCCAAAGTTTTTTCATCGCCTGCGAAATCGCATCGCTGGGAATTTTTATCTTTTGTCCTTCCGTTAAACCCGATACAAGGATCACCCCACGTGCACTGATGGTAGGTGATGGACTTTGAACCGTAATCTTTCTGATGATATATTCTTTGGACTGCTGATCGTAAGGGACTGTGTTGTTTACCTGAGAGTAGCCAAGCAAGGGCATGCCGATAAGCATACCAATAACATGACCGTAATAAATAAGTTTCCTTTTCATTGATAAATTTATGCAGGGATCAGCTGCTCACTAATAAATCCAAATCTTCTTTCTCTGTGTTGATAATCAATAATTGCTTCAAATAAATCTTCCCGATTAAAATCAGGCCATAATTTGGGCGAAAAATACAATTCAGAATAAGCAATCTGCCATAGTAAATAGTTACTAATTCTTAATTCTCCACTTGTCCTGATCAATAACTCCGGATCAGGGATGTTAGCAGTGCATAGTTGATTGTTGAACACCTCTTCATTGATGTCATCAAGGTTCAGCTCACCCTTTTTTACTTTTTCCGCTATTTTTTTGGCGGCATTTATTATTTCCCATCTTGCACTATAGCTTAAGGCAAGAATTATGGTCATCTTATCACAGGTAGAAGTTGCATTGATTGTTTCCTGCAGCTGTTCTTTGCATTCCTTTGGCAACGCTTCCATGTCACCAATAGTTTGCAGCTTAATGCCTTTTTCGAGCAGCGTTCCGGTTTCTTTATGAATGCTGTCAACAAGCAATTCCATCAATGCATCCACTTCGTATTTCGGTCTTTTCCAGTTTTCGGTGGAGAAGGTATACAATGTTACATATTTTACGCCAGCCTCTGCAGCACCCTCTATCACATCCTTTACAGCCTTTACGCCCTCCTGGTGTCCAAAGGTACGAACCTGTCCCTGCTGCTTGGCCCAACGACCATTACCATCCATGATGATGGCAATATGCTGTGGTACCCGGTCAGCGATTATTTTATCTTTTAAGGACATCTTTTACTTTCTTTTACTGGTTTGCAGGCCATTGCCCTGGCATGTTGTTTTATCTCTGATACGAAAGCTCAAAGATACACCTAAATATCCATACCAGTCCAGGTCAGTTTTAATTCCACGTTGATAATGATCATTCGATATACCGGCAAAGTTTCCTCTGGATCGGTTGCTGAGTACACCGGCCACTGCGCCGTGTTCATCAACTATCTCACTGTTAATTGCGTAATCTGTGCTTACATCATCCAGATAATCATTAAAGGTGAGGCGCATTCCATACTCAATAGCCAAGGTCATTTTGCTTTTGATATTGAATTTTACACCCATTCCGAAAGGAATGCAGGGCATAAAACGCGAATAGAGCTTGCGGTCCTGGTAATACGTATCCGTTTCCTGGCCTTCGGTCCCTAATGGCTGCAATTGAGTGGTGGTCCCGTTATAGGTGGTCACCGGATCGTAATAATATCCTCCGATCCCTACAAACAAATAAGGGGTCCATTTTCTGATCTTTTCATTCCGGAAGGCTTTGGTCATTCCATAAGGAAAAAAATTGAGTTCAGCCGCAGCATGTAGTTCAAATATGTTTGATTGGAAGTTGAGGTTTCTAACATCCTGATAAGCAAAATCACCTTGTTGATCATCTGCGTATACACCCATATAGGTAAATCCGGCTCTTATCGTCCAACGGTTCGTGAGTATACGTTTTACAAAGACAGTTCCGGCAGGATGTGGAAATTTAAAATGACCGGTAGGATTGAGATCACCTACATAATAAGATATACCTCCACCAAAGCCTAGTTCCCATTTTTGGGAGAAACAACCTGGGTTTATGTAGAGAAAAATAAGAGAAAAGAAAACAACAGCCCTAACCTTTTTCATCCTTTAACAATCGTTGAACTCAAAACGCTTCAGGCACTTGTTTATTGTGGCTTTGCTTAAGGTTTAGTTGTAATATTTCGGTACCGATCTGGTATTGGTAGAGAACCTCCACGATACGTTTAGCATTAAGAACATATATCCGTCAGGATCCGTGGGGTCTCCTCTCTGAGAACCTGGCTCTGTACCGGGGGTTCCTGGTACCGGGTTAGCAAAATATTGTGCTTCCGCACTTGGAAGAATAGACGGATCAATGTAGGTCTGACTGATATCGTCCATATAATCGGTGAATGATTTTCTGTAGCATAATTCCGCGTCAATCGTAATGGCCTGATTTAAACGATAACGGAAACCTAAGTTAACCGGAACCACAAAAGAGGTAAGCGCATATTCAGGACGGGTTGGTAAAA
>JANWKQ010000154.1 GCA_025451295.1 Flavobacteriales bacterium
GTAAAAACAAGATTGAAGTTGAATAAACAATTACTGGCCGAATTCTGGATAAAGTTAACACTCGTATTTTTCTTTTTTTACAGCCATGTCTTCAATATCTGGTATTTGATCGCCATTGTTCCCTTTATTCCGATGTTAGGTCATAATGAACGTTTAAAGAAGTATCTGCTTATACTGGTGGTATACTCTAATCTGCATATGATCATGCTAAACATAGATCACCATTCATTTTTATACTATTTCAATCCACCCATTATCCTTCTGAATGTTTGTTTGTTTGTATGGCAGTTCAGAAAGAATTTCCTTACGATCGAATCTCCTTTAGCCAGACCTGTATAAGATGGAGATCTACAACAAAACATTTAAAACCCACCGGATCGCTTTGATAGCAGGCGTTCTCTTGATGATTGGTTTAAGCTGGCTGAGATATGGTCTTATCAGAAATTTAAAGGTCGACAATACCCCTTTTCCGGTGGAATGGAATTATCCGGTGTTTATTGTCTTTATAAGTGCATTGGTTTTGATCGCTATTAATTATTGGAAACTGGTATGGAAAGATCAGGCCGCAGGAAGAAAAAATTTCAAAAAAGAAGCCTATTGGATCGTTATTCTCTCTTCGTTCATACTGCCTTTTTTATCCAATGATGTTTTTGTTTACCTGGGACATGGATATTTAAGCAATCACGGCGTTGATGTTTTTTCGCATACCAATATTTTAAAAGACTCCATATGGATCAGCTATATTGACGCATGGCCGGATGGACCTTTTGTATATGGACCGCTGAACCTCCTACCCGCCAAAATTGCGAATTGGATCGGTGGAGAAAACATCTGGCTCACCTTTGCCAGTTATAAAGTGTTGATGATGCTGATGGGTTTTGGCATTGTGGAGTTATTGCATAAGATCATAAAAGATCCAAAGGATCTGCTGATGGCCGTTTTGGCACCTGCTTTCTGGTTACACAACATCGGTCATATGCATAATGATATGATCGCAGCGGTTTTTGTGATGGTATCAGTTGCACTGATTCTGCGAAATCATATGATTGCCGCGGCCCTGTTCATGGGCATTGCTTTAGCATGTAAAGTTTCTGTGATCATCTATGTACCGTTTATATTCTGTTTTTTCTTTTTTACGTATCAAATGTCTGTAGGCAAAAAGATCCTGGTGATGTGTGGTGCTTTTATTTTGTTAGTGGCTTCAATTATGGGATCCTATGCTATTTTCTATACAGGTCCTGATAGTTTAACAGTCCCCTTTGGATACCTGGCTAAACAAAATGCGGCTAAATCGTTTGCCGAAATATTGGGTGAAATACTCAATGTACTATTCTCTGATGATAAAAACAGTATTGGAAATGAATTTGATAAGGCATCCATTGTAAAAACAGATCCAAAAGTTTATTGGTGGGGAGTATCACAAAAGATCTTTAATGTGATTGGTTTGGTGATGATGGTCCTGTTAACGATTATTTTTATTGCAAAAACTAAACTTAAATTGAGTAAAGAATTGGTCATTGAATACTTTATAAAGCTTTCGTTTATCTTCTTTTTTATCTACCTACATATATTTCAGGCATGGTACCTGGTTTTATTGATGCCCTTGATCGTGATCAGCGAAAACCAACGGATCAAAAAATTCTTCATGGTGCTATGTGCATATTCAGGAGTGCACACGATTATTTATGTAATTGCACGTCCCTCTGCCCTGTTTTATCTGGTGCCTGTTCTGGTGATCATCAATTGTGGTTTGTTCCTATGCCATTTCAGGAAAAATTATTTAACCGTAGAAGCAACCTAATACGTTCATCACATGAAAAAACTCGTCATTTGTGCTTTAATTGCGGGACTCATCCAGAATTTATTTTGCCAGCCAAACAATCAGAATCCCATCGGCAAGGTTGAACAAAAAATGATTAAAAAAAACAAAGTGAAAGAGTGTTTTACACTTTACTATGATCTGATCGATGGTAAAGAAGTCCTTCGAAGTGACTATGATAGCTCATTTTATGATGAGTCCGGAAACCTGATCAGGACCGCCTGGGCATTCTTTACTTCTACTGATTTCTATAGAGAAGTAGCTATTTACAAATATACCGGGAAAAATCAAATTGCAGAGGAAAAAGTTTATGAATGTTATGATAAATTGATTGAAACCACAGGTGAAACATATCTATACAATAAAAAAGGATTTCTGATCAAATCGTATTATTTTAAAGATGGGGATATTCTTGATGATAGTTGCCAATACGGTTATAAGAAAGGTCGACTCATTTCGGCCAATGTATTCGGTACTGAACTTACTTGTACATACAAAAACGACTCTTTATTTGTTCATCGAAGTGAGGATGGAACGGAAGATTGTTATGTAAAGGGTCATTTGGTATCCCACCAATCCGGTTCATCAAGATGGACATATGAATATGATGAGAACGGATATTTCATGGGAAAAAAATACTATCGGGAAAATGTGTTGATCGATGAAAGTGTTTATGAATATAAAAATGGCCTGGTTACAAAGGTAACCTACCACGAATTCGACCGAAAAACAACCTCAGTCGAATACTATTACTATTCTTATTTTGAGTAACCCTGGTCTTCGAGATCGCAGGAATAAAGCAGGATTGGTGACACCCTTCCTATTTTGCAGTTTATTTGTACTTTTGCGCCTTTATGGCCAAAGACAATTCTCAATATACTTTTGACTATACCAGTATTCCTCTAGGCTTCTATGATGAAGTAGCCAAGAAGAAAAAAGGTATGCGGAGCTTCTGGCATCATCTGAAGTTTCAACGGATCAAGGACTATATTGAAACTACGGAAGCCTCCAGCATGATCGATTATGGCTGTTTTTGTGGTACTTTTCTGGGTACGATCGACAATAGTAAGATCAAAGAACAATTCGGGCTTGATATTTTGCAGGATCAAATCGATTATGCCAACAAAACCTACGCTACCGATTTCAGGAAGTTTATGCTGATCGATGAATTCAAAAAGAATTATCCGGATAAAAAAACCGATGTAATTACCATTGTGGAGGTAATTGAACATTTGGAGGTTTCGCAGATACAGGAGATCTTACAATTCGCAACAGAAAGATTGAATCCGGGTGGAAAATTTATTCTTACAACCCCCAATTACGCCAGCATGTGGCCTGTTTTAGAATGGATACTCAACAAAGTATCGGACGTGAACTACGAGGAGCAACATATTACCCGCTTTAAATACGGGAATATTCAAAAGAAGCTAAGGGCCATGGATGAGAATTTTTCAAAGAATTTCAAAACGGAATTTGTAACGACTTCTCACTCAGTTACGCCTTATATTGCCCAGGTATCTTTTAAACTGGCTGATAAAATGTCGAAATTCTCACCCCACCAAAAATGGCGTTTCCCTTTCGGAAATTTGCTGATGATCTGTTTTACGAAGAATTAGTAACAAGTAATTAGTATCAAGTACTAATTACTTGTTACTTAACACTAATCATGATAAATATATAATGCCTCCTTGGATAGATCCGTTATCCTCCTCGGTCCAAACGAATGCCAGAAAAGTTCAGGCCGGGTAATATCAATGCTATAAGCGAAAATGGGAATTGTGTCAATGTATTTATAATCCTCAGGACCATAAACAGAGGGCAACTTATCCTCCGTTCCAAACTGGAAAATATACTCAGGCTTACAGTTTCCAATCCAAAGACATTGCTGGCCTAATGATTCAACCACCAATGGACTTAAAGGCGTACTTGGTTCAAGCGTATTCGTGATCTGAATTTTATCAGGTACATATCGAAGGAATACCGTATTATGATAACCAGGAATAGTTAAGATCCTGGTTCGTTTTTTAAAATTTTTATTTATATAATCGATCGCCTCCGAATACGCTGTTGGGTAAGGTTCAACCCTTTCTTTTACAAAATTGGGAAGCAACAGACGTACTGGGGTACTTACCGGAATATAACAGAGGATGGTTGTATTTACATAGATCAATACCAATACAAAAGCCACATATTTCCCTTTTTCAAATCGTTCATGTAATAATTTCAATAAATATCCAATCCACATATACAAAAGTGGAATGGCTATATAAATGTATCGAAGATCGAAGCAGGTTGATTTCGATGTGGACTGGGGATTCAATAAAAAAGAAGCGCCGATAAATACAATGCTGAATACGGCCAGTTTTTTAAATTCAGGTGACAAGAGTTTTCTTTTAAAGATCGCCAGATAGGTAAATAGTAAGACGGACCATAAGGGGATAATATTAGACCGGTTGAGATCATTGAACAGCCAGCCTGTGAGCTTAAAATATTTTAGAAGGATGCTGTCGTCGTTCGACATATCCGGCCTGTTGAGTACCTGGTGATCCAGAAAATATTTGGTCGTGATCACCAATAACCCAAGATTGAGGATCACTGCAACGATGGTAAATCCATCCTTCAGCTTAAATTTTACCTGTTTATTCAGGAAAAGGACCACGAAGCACATCAGCCACCAGCAAAGCGCTGCCAGATAATGGCTGAGAAAGAGAAAATATAATGAGATCAATTGTAAAACCAATAAGCCTGCTTTTTTGTACAGACTTTTATCATTCCTGTTATTAATTTTCAGGGTTAGATAAAGACTTAAGGCACCAAAAAGGAAATTAAGTGAATAATACCTACTGTTTCCTTCAATGAGCAAATAGTTGACCGACAGCAGCAATAATACGGAGGAGTAACCAAACCATTTTTCGTCTTTACCAGTAATAAGCCTGAAACAAGCCAGAAAGACCAGCAAACCCAATATCCCAACAATAGCAAAGGAAAGACGAATGGTGAAATCGTCCTCGCCAACATATTTAATGATATAAGAAGTAAAATAAATGTCCAAAGGTGGATTATTATAGGCCAGTTCGTTGTTGATCAATTGTCCATTCCTGTAAGAAAATAGATTGGCACCGTCAAATCCGACCACTTTTCCATATGTATTATAATTTTTTGCAAACCAAACAACCGAGGCTTCATCATCCCACATGGTGGTATGATTTAAATGAAATAAAGACAAGGCGACGTGAAGAATAAATAAACCGCCTATGAGTAGTTTGAGTTTCATTGGTTGAATAAGTGTAAAAGTACAAAAATGAATATCAAATGGACGCTGGCGGCAGATAACGAATGCTTCACATTGTCACTACGCGGCCCGGTCCAGATAGCTATCGGGGGAGGCGGCGCAAAGCGCAGGTCGAAGGCGGAGCCAAGACAGAACCCGGAAGGCGAGGATAGGCCGCCATAATTTTATTGTTTATTTTTGTAAAAATCACCGGCTTGAGACAGATCTATCTCATCGCTTTCATTCTTTTCATTTTTACTGCCTTCATGAGTGCCGGTTTTTTTCATGAAGATGAACATTTCCAATTGCTCGAATTTGCCAATTATAAAATGGGCAACGTGCAATCTGCCGATCTCCCCTGGGAATTTGAACAACAAATGCGACCAACGTTCCAGGTTGGTATAGTATATCTTGTTTTTTCAGCCATGAAGTCCATCGGTATATTCGATCCTTTCACTATGACGACGATCCTTCGGATCATGGCAGCTTGTCTCAGTTTTTTTGCATTATATAAGTTCTTTCATAAATACAAGACAGAATTTAGCAATCAAACAGCCGTAAAATGGTTCGCAGGTTTGAGTTTTTTCCTGTGGTATGTCCCTTTTATTTCCGTTCGGTTTTCATCGGAATCATTTGGAGTGATTTTTATGTTGCTGGCGATTGCTTATTATCATACGACCGGTCATAAAAAAACGTCTCCATTAAATTATTTGATGATAGGATTATTTCTGGGTCTTTCTTTTATCAGCCGGTATCAAATGGGTTTTATGATCTTGGGAATGGGTTTATGGGTATTGATCATCCGCAGGGAATCAATTAAAACGATTGTGCTCATGTTTCTTGGATTTCTCATGAGCATTGGGATTGGGATCCTTTGTGATTATTGGTTTTATGGAAACTGGGTGGTAAGCGCCTACAATTATTTTTACCAGAACCTGGTTGAGAATAAAGCGGCCGGTTTCGGAACTTCTCCTTTCTGGTTCTATACAATGAACACTCCCCTATTCGTATTTCCACTGTTTGGACTTGTTATTGTTCCATGTGTCATTGCGTTCTTTATTAAATATCCGAGACATCTGGTCACCTGGTTGCTGATCCCGTTTTTACTTATCCATCATTTCATTGGTCATAAGGAGATGCGATTCCTTTTTCCGGTTGCTCCTTTCCTGCCGTTTGTGATCATCATGGTCCTTGAAAAATGGAACTGGATAAAGAAGTTGCGTTTTCTCAAATACCCATTCTGGGTATTGAATATTTTATTCCTTCTCATTATGAGTTGTAAACCGGCTTATGATAACCTGGGTGTATTTAAATATTTATACCGAAAGGCGGAGAATAGACCAGTTTATTTTATTGGTGATCAAAATCCATTCAGGATGTGGATCCCTGAGATTGCGAAACAACCTTATCGACCGGGTGTTGACCTCACCATGCATTTTTATTATCAACCAGGGTTTTATCCGCATGCGGTGAAGAATATCGGAGTATTGGATAGTTCGTTAACCGTGAATCATCAAACCAGTCTGTTTGTTACAAGAACGACAAGTTATCACGATCTATATGAGCCGGAAATGACCAAACTGGGAATAGAACATAAGGTCGTTTACAATACCTATCATTCCTATTTCAAAAGTTTGAATTTGGGAAACTGGATGTCGGCTCAGGATGTTGGGGTTTGGACTATTGTGGAGGTAAAACATTAATATTCCACTATCAAAAGTACTTTTGTTGGAATAACATGGTCATCAACCATTTTATTGAGTCGTTGGCGGTCAGGATGCTCAAAAAATGCTTCATATTCCTTTGGTGAAAAAGCGGAATATCCATTAATGGTAGGTATTCGTAAATCTTGCGAAGCAAGCATAGCATCTACATGAAACTTATACACCTCATGGTGACTCAAAGGTAAATAAGCAAAATAATTATATCGTTGACAGTTTTGTTGCTTTAATTCCTCTTTTAGCTTGGTAATTCTTTGCTGGCTGTCACTTTTACTATACAGATTCAATCCACTCTTCCATACAAACTGATCCGCAAAAACAAAAAGGACAATCGCTCCTACTACCAAGTTTCTTTTTGATGCGGTCCATTTCTTTTTTAGCACGTGATCAATAATAACGGCTATCAATCCACCCAGAAAAAACAATTCTATTTGTACGATCCTCGATACAGCCCGTACCGCTTCAAAACCCGGGATCAGATAGACAATGGCATAAAAACTAATATGATAATAGAAATTAAGGGTAATAAGAATCATCAGAAGAAAAGAAAGTAACCAGAATTTTATTCGCGTGTCTTTTTTAGATTTCCAAAGATAGATCCCCAGAACAATCGCAACAATACAACTCAATCCCATAAACAGCGTATGCTCGTGGGCATTTGATAAATAATTTTCTACCGGACGAAGCCAATCATATAATAAAGTATTCTTGGTGGGATATAAATAGGACGCCGGGGTTGGCAAACCGTTCCCTATATCCCCATAATCTCTTTCCACCTGACCCGATCTGGTAACATAGGGTCGTAGTAAAATAAATAAGAACAAAAGATTCAGCACAAAAAATATGGAACTGCTGATCCAGTGTTTTTTAAAAAATATGACCAATGATCGAATCTCTGTTTTAAACCCATTCGAAAATAACATAATAAAAAAGACAATAAAGGAAGCCAGAAACGACATGAATCCGAGATATATTCCACAGTACATTTGGTAAACAATCAATAGAAAAAAGAAAAACAAATGTTTCGATTTTTTATCCTGCATAAACCGGATGAGGCAATACATGATGATGGGAAATGCAAACTTGGGTAACATTTGAATATGACCCAATCCACCCACCACCGGTAATGAAAAGGCAAAAATATAGGCTCCAACAGCCGATGCAACCGGAGATATCTTCAATTTTTTAAGACAAATAAAACATGTAATGAAGTTAAGTGCAAGCAAGACGAGAACCCAGATCTGATAACTGGTCTCCCTGTCAAAATTCATGATCCTGAAAGCTGCATATAAGGGCAAAGTCCCGAATAAATTATCCGACATGCTCATGGTAGATCTTTCGGGATAGAAAAAAGGAGCATCCCAATACGAATTCACATTGCCCGTCATGTATAAATATCCATGCTCCAGGAAATAGTTGTTGAGTCTTCCATCTCCCATATCACCCGGAATTCCATCAAAATTGAATCCTACCATTCGGATGCCAACAAGGTAAAACCCGATAAGGAAAATAATGAATGGAAAAAGGTACTTTTTCATGAGATGATATCGCGCCACAAATATAGCACTTCACTTCAAACCTTTATTGGCTTACATTGCGTCTTCGCATCTCAGCGGTTGAATATTTTTTACCGCAAAGACGCTAAGGCGCGATGAAGTTGAACTTTGAACCTCCAGGATAATTGAATTATTAATTGTTTATTTTTGTCAACTTACTTGTGGATACAAAAAACCAAAACATATCGCAAAAGAGTGGCTCCTTTTCATTCCTTCCGAAGAGCCCTTATCTGCTAGCCTATCTGGTGATTTTCATGGTTTTATGGGATACCAAGGGAATGACAAATCCAAAGGATCCAAGTTTCCCGTTTTCAACCGTATTTCTTACCCTCGTATTTATTGGTTTGATTGTTTCGTTATTCATCAAACGAAAGACCAAAGATGTGGCCAATATCCATGTACTCGGTTTATTTTTGTTGATCCAGTTGGTGCTTTTTTTCGTGGGTAATTTCTCAACGCATCATTATCTCTATACCTATACCAGGGAAACCTCCCATCTTTTTCTCTTCAACTCTCTCTTTTATCTTTCCTGTGGTTTGTTCATTCTTATTTTTCTGATCAAAAAATATTCACTGATACTCTCACGGGCATTGTTAGGTGTTTCTATCCTATTTTCATTTACGGTGATCTATTGTTCCATCGATTCGGCCATCGATACACATTTGTTTCTAAATATGGCCAGTGATTATTTCCTACAATTCAAAAACCCATATAACTATAACTATCCGGATATATACAATGGTGAATTTACTGATGTCTATGGTGATAAATACTATTTCAACTACTGGCCGTTTCCTCTTTATGTATGTTCCATGTTCAGGTTTGCCTTTGGTGATGTAAGATACGCCTTTGTGCTGGCGCAATTGATCTTTGTTTTCATCATGATCAGGAACCGAAATCTACTCAGTCTGCAAAAAGTGATATTGATTGCTTTACTCTGGCTCTTTAACTTAACGGTTCTGTATGTAAACGAAAGATCATGGATTGATGCATTGGTGGCTCCGTTTTTTATTTCATCCATTTTACTGATGCAAAACCGAAAATTCTTTTGGGCTGCTATTCTGGTGGGCCTGATGGCCTCCATTAAACTCTATTATATTTTTGCACTCCCCTTTTTCGGACTTTATTATCTCAGAGAAAAAAAGATCAAAGAGATTTTTATGATGGGAGTTGCCTTTATAGCCACCTTTCTTCCGTTTGCTATTCTCTCATTCGATAATCTGTATAACAGTACCATTGTATTCATTAACAGCACCAAGATCAGGGAAGATAGTCTTTCCTGGATATCAGCCATGAAACGATTGTTTGATATCGATGCATCTTTTGGAGGAATGTTGCTCATGTTTGCGCTCATGGGCCTGTTCATTCTTCTTTACTGGAGAGGAAAAAACAACATCCTGAACCTAGTGAAATATATTAACCTTACCTTCTTTGCCATTTTTCTTTTATCGAAACAATCCTTTTGTAATTACTTTTATTTTAACATGCTTTGTTGTCTGGTTATTTTCTATCTGGAATCCAATTTCCATTTTGGAGACACTAAGTTGCCTGCAAACGGATCAGTCACGGGAGGAAACTAAGTACATAAAAAATCGGTAATAGTAATAGGCGAGTGTTCTGCGGATCCTTGCAAAAATATTCAGGTTCTTTTTGTGTATGGTAGGTGTAACGTAGGTACAATGTTCGAGGATCAGCGCCTCTACATCCTTCGAAAAGATCCTCGCAAACTCTTTGTCTTTCACATCTACATTGAGTTCAATCGTCTTATATTTACTCAGGTTGTTAAGATTGTATGATCCAATGGTGCACCATTCCTCATCGACAATTGCAGCCTTGCCGTGTAAAACAGAATCATTCCATTCGTAGATCTCTACCCCATGTCTCAACAGATCATCATATAAATATTTTTCGGCACTGTGAAAGAAAGGGATATCGGAAATGGCTCCCACTATAATTCTTACCCTTACCCCCCGTTTTACGGCATTTTGAATATAACGCATGAAAAAAAATCCTGGTAAAAAATAACTCCCAACCACTGTTACCGATTTTCTAGATCGCCTGAATGCCTTTTTATAGCTGCTGTAGATCTCATTCTTTCCCCGAAGCCAGTCGTTCCTCCGGAATCTAACCAGCGGACCATGATCAGTCATTCGTTTGGGTTTTTTTTCCCAGTTAAAGTTTTTCTTATGATAGAACATATCACAAAGCTGTTGTATCCGCGAACAACAGGCTCCTTTTACCAAAACAGCAAAATCAAGCCATGCCTTTTTCGTTTGGGTTCCCCGGTATTTATTTCCAATGTTGAGTCCCCCGATCATCATTTGTTCTTCATCCACCACAAGGATCTTGTGATGTAAACGTCTTACATGGGATATGCTTTCCTGTGAGAAAAAACTGGAGAAAAAACGAAATTGAATACCCGCATTTTTCATCTGTGTGATAAAATTCCGTGACAATTCTTTGGATCCATATCCATCTACCAATACCAACACTTTTACACCTCGCTTGGATGCCTCGATCAACGCATCCGAAATTTCCTTTCCGGTTTGGTCCTCACCGAAAATATACGTTTGTAGGTGGATCACTTTTTGGGCTGAATGGATCATTTCTTTGGCAACCCGGAAGAACTCATCCCCACTATGAATCAGCTGAACCGATGATGCCTTTATATATTGATCCATGCCAAGGAGCTGTGAATTGATGGTAAGTTAGCCAAACCATCCGTGGAATAAAAAATTGATCTGCTAAGAAAATTTAAAAGAAGGTAAAACTAGGCCTTTTGCAACTCTATCACGGTTATTTCCGGACGAATACCAACCCGGCCGCTATAGCCAAGGCATCCCAGGCCACGGTTCACATAGAGATATTGTTCTCCTTCTTGATAGAGGCCTGCCCATTGTTTGTATAACCATTTGCTGGGGCTCCACTTGAAACCGGGTATCTCAATCCCAAACTGGAATCCGTGTGTATGGCCCGCCAGCATGAGGTCAACATCCGCATGATCTTTGGTTACCTGAGCATTCCAATGGGAGGGATCATGGGATAAAAGAATTTTGAATGGAACATCTTCTGTCCCTTTTTTGGCTTTCGTAATATCCCCTTTTTTGGGAAAACGAAAGGAGGCTCCCCAATTTTCCACACCTACAACCGCAATCTTTTCTCCATTTTTCTCCAACAAAGTATGCTCGTTGTTCAGTAATTTCCAGCCCATATCCTTGTGAAGCTGGTACATTGCATCCATATTGGCAATTTGTTCAGCTTTCGATGGCCAACGTGTATAATCACCATAGTCATGATTACCCAGCGTGCTATAAACACCATAAGGAGCATGCAGCTTGCTGAGAATATCCTTAAAGGGTTCGGCTTCCTCCGTTTTATTATTGACGATATCGCCGGTAAAAAAGATAGCATCCGGATTTTCGAGTAATGTAAGGCGTACAGCTTCTCCCAGTTCATCCCGTTTCAAAAAGCTTCCGGTGTGGATATCGGACAGTTGTATAAATCTGAATCCGGCAAAAGAATCCGGTAGGTTCGGGAATTTAAGAGTGATGCGATGGATCTTAAAATTATACGCTGTCTTAAATAATCCAAAGAGCAGGGTTCCAAAAGGAACAGCCAGCAATATCATTCCTACATTCGAAAGCATTTTACGGCGACCCAGCGAAACCGCTTCGGTGGAAGGTTTTGAGATCTGGTTAAACACGAGTCTGAAAATATCACCCAATAGCACCAATATACCGGTAAGGAAGATCGATATAAAAAAGATCATTACCAGATTCGTTATCAGCAATTTTCCGGTTTTACTGAAATAGGCGCTGGTTAACATCAGTGTAATACAAATGGCAGGCAATGCAAACCAAATAATTGTAAAGATGCGTTTTGCTTCAGTTCTCTGCAAAAAATGTATCCTAAAAACCCGATACAGGTAAAACTCCAGACCCATAAAAATCAGGAGGAAAACAAACATGCTAATGATCCTACTCATAGTTAACGGATTTACATTTTAGTTTTTACCGAATTCCATTTTTTAACCTGCCATTTTGTGGTAGCTGTACAAATATGGTTTTTCTGAAGGTCATATACTTCGGTTTTTAATTCAACAAAAACAGCATCATTGGTTTCAAGCGGTTTTTTTACGATCGTCTCTAACCAATCAGACGCCAATTCATATTTAGCTCTGACAGGCATTTTTGCCTGGTAATAATAATCCATTTTCATTTCCTGCATGATCAGTCTATAATCCTTAAATCCAAGTTTTCTGATCAGGGTGAGTCCGGCTGTCATTTCCGAAAGTGTTGCCAAACCACAGGCATGTAATCCTTTGAGGTGATTCAGGTTTTTTCTGATATATGGCATTTCAATTTCAAAACCATGATCGGTAATTCCAATGATCTTAAATTTATGTGGACCATTGAAAGGGATAAATCTCCCGATAAAAGTGTTCAACATCCATCGTCTGAAATTTGAGGTCCTTGCTTTTTCAATGGCTTGTGAAACCTTATCCATAAGAATTATTTATGCAAAAATATTCAATAATTCCGGTGATATTTCCATTTTATTGTTTTTTAATAGGGCACCCCCCTTCGATTTCCACCAGCCCTGCCCATGAAGGGATCGGGTATTCCTTCTCCGTAAAGCACGGGACAAGAACTTGTCATCCCTGTCGCTTTGTCATAGGTGGGTAAGATTATGATAAAATCAATTATTTGTTTGTTGCATGCTGTTGATCTATTCGTATATTAGATCATAAATAGAACCTCCATGAAAAAACCAGACCCAGGGTATTCATTCAAAAACATTCTATCAAGCATCGTTTTTGTTTTGGTCGTGCTAACTGCTTCCTATGGCCAGTCATTTTCTAAAAACGTAACCATCGTTATTGATCATGGTGCGCTTCATTGTCCTTTTTTAGGTCCAAAGATGCAGCAGGTATTCAGTGTGGTTGATACAACCCAGGGAATGAGTATTGACAAGTTAAAAAGTACCGCCACCTATACGGTCCTTCCTGATTCAAGATGGGCCAATAGTGATTTTATTAAATGGGCCATCATTCATCTGGTTGGATATCCCGAAAAAGAGATCAAAAGCATTGAAATAATATAGACGAACATGCAAAAGAAAATATATATTTTACTTTGCATGATATGGTTGGGCTTACAGTCTAATTTTGCCCAATCCAATACATTTGTTCGGCTCGAAAAAAGACCTGGCGTGAATTTCGGATTTTCTCTTTCTCCGGATAACAGTGGTGGTTTTGTTTCTACGGGACAGGATGACGGTGATCCTACATCAGGAAGTTGTGATCTGTACATCTTAAAGGTGGATGAATGTGCTAATAAGATCTGGCATAAAAAATATGGAAGTGCCGCTGATGAGGGAGGAAAATACATCATACAAACACAGGATGGTGGATATTGCGTGGTAGGTTGCAGTGAATCATTTTCCGGATTCTGGGTTTTAAAGGTCAACAATAGCGGTGGAGTAGTATGGAGTAAAATAATCCAAACAGCCACCTCTCCTGCTTATCATGTATCTGAAACATCAACAGGTGATATACTCGTAAGTGGTACTGCTAATGTACAGGATGGATCAGTTTTTAAATTCGATGCAAATGGGAACTTAATATGGCAAAAAACCATTCATGGTCCTGGTGTCATGCAATATTATCTGGTGAATCATATATTGGAATTACCATCAGGCGAAATGTACTGTATTGGCGGGGCTGACACCGTTGGAGCAGGAACTCAGGGAGATCTGTTCATAGGTAAATTAGATGCAATGGGAAATCCTTTATGGCTGCAAGCGGTTAATCTGAGTGGAACCGAAGGTTTTGATTGTTCAGTCTCAGGATGCCTGGTTCCGGGTACATCCGATGTTATCGTAGCTGCTAAAACAGATTTGGGTTCTTATTTGATCAGGTTCCATCCTAATGGTAGTTACCAATGGGCAAGAAGCGTTGGAGGATCAGCCGGTGGTGAACACTTTAAGGGAATTACCATAAGTGGAAAAGATGTCTTCGCTGTTGGCGCTACTTGGTTCGGTCAGGGAGAACGGGATGTATTACTATGCAAGTTCGATACTGCAGGCAACTATATTTTTTCAAGGGCATATGGAGACGTGGGTGCTGATGTTGGATTTGGGGTTCAGCAAACCTCGGGTAATCACTTACTGCTTTCAGCCTTCAGCACAAGTTTCGGTGCGGATACTTACGATCCTTTATTTATAAGGACCGACTCAATGGGATTTGTGGAAAATTGTGATGTGGACTCCATTATTTCTCCAGTCATAACAAACGAGGTACTGAATCTGTATAACATTCCTTTGAGTTATGTTCAAACATCTGCTTTAACAATTGTAGATTTTGTTCCTATTGTTCTGGATGTACCAAGCATTACTTATTTTGAATGCAATAATGTACCACCAGGAAATGTTTTGGCAACTCCAGAAGATACGACGCTATGTGTTGGTGACTCTATACAGTTCTTTGCATCAGGTGCGGCCACCTATTCCTGGATAGGTCCCGCTGGGTTTACCAGTACTCAGCAAAATCCTGCATTTCTTTTAACTTCCGCTAATCAAGGTGGTGTTTATCTGGTAACCGATCCGGTTAGCTGCGGAAGAGATAGTGTGCAGTTAATGGTTGGTGCGGATACGGTTTATGTGGTAGCAGATGATACGCTTTGTATCGGCGATTCACTTCATCTTTCAGTGGTGGGAAGCGTAGATTGTGCGTGGACTGGTCCGAATGGATTTTCTACAGGAATTGATTCTCCCGTTCTTTTTATAAGCTCCGGTAATCAAACAGGCTATTATGTGGTCACCACCCTGGCAACCAACTGTAGCGCATCCGATTCAGCTTATGTAACAATCATAGCATCTGCCAATCTGCCAACATCGTTTGATTCAATTTGCATAAATAACACCTTGTATCTAAATCCTGGAGGTACCACTGGGTTTTGGATCGGTCCCAATGGGTTTTCAAGTTCGAATCCTGCTCCCAGCATCTACATAAGCGATTCAACTCAACAAGGTTATTACATCATTTATGACACCCTTAATTGTAATACGGTCGATTCCATATTCATTGATGTGATTGACTGTAATTCATATCTCATTCCACCGAATGTATTTACACCCAATGACGATGGCACAAATGATATTTACCTGATGGATTATTCAAATATTATTGAATTCAAAGCTTATATTTATGATAGGTGGGGTCTAGAGTTATTTTCATGGGATGATGTTACCAAAGGATGGAATGGGAAGAACAGTGGTGGTAATCTTTCAACAGATGGTGTTTATTATTATATTATCTATGCGAAGGGACTCGATCAGCAGAATTATACACTCAAAGGGTTTTTACATCTGTTCAGAAATAATTAAACCGCATGGCCCATTCACCGAAACCTTTTGTGATTATTTCTTTCATTTTGTTGATGGCATCATGTGCTACGAATACCAAAAAGCTGGAAGAAAAAATTGCTAATCTTCAATCTGAGAACAATCAATTAAAAAAAGAACAAGCAGTGCTGCAGGTTGGTTTCTTTGAGCCCTTTGATAAATACCAGGCCTTGGTCTTATCTGAACCTGTTACACATCCTGATACGTTGATCAAAGGTTACAATCAGCTCATGGAAGATTATCCAAAGTCCTTTTGGGGTCATGAAGCCAAAAAAAGGATGAAGAATATTAAATCCCGAAAAAAATATTGGAAAAACAACAAATGGGAATTGCCCGAGGAATATGAAATTGTATTAGTACCGGACGAAATTGCATCTTGCCCGGGATGTTAGAAATACTTTTCCCCTACTTCATATATAAAATGATCAGCTGAATAAAATTTATCATGTGACCAGTAATGACCTGTCCTCACAATAATCAGCTTCTTTTTGGGATTTACATAAATATATTGCCCCAGTAAACCTTCGGCATGGTAGGCTTCTTTCAACACATGTACAATAAAGGTTTTTGAAGCAGCTATTTTTTTCTTTTTGTTCTCTTTCCGGATTTGTACAAATACGCCTTTTACACAAAATGGGGTTTTGTTCAAATAGGCCACCGCTTTTAAGGAGTCTTTAAATGCATAACTATATTCGTTGCTCCACCATTGATTTTTATATCCTCTATTGGCAATCATTGTATCAATACAGATCGATTGCATTACCCAATCCTGAGGTAATAATTGAACCCCGTTCCATATTCCATTATTTAAAAAAAGTCTGCCCAGTTTTGCATAATCCCGTGTAGTAGCATTGATACAACAAAAAGCCCTCACCATCCTGTGTTTTTTACTGTCGATATTCCAGGTAGCATTGCTTTCCATACCTAATGGCTCCCATAGTTTTTCCTGGATATAATTCTGGATCTTTTTGCCGGTTGCTTTTTCAACAATAATGGCCAGGATTTGTGTATTCACACTTTTGTAATCAAATGTTCCAGGAGGTCTTTCAATTTTAAGATGCTTTATCAATGCCCAAATATTCGAGCCAAAACCCATTTTTAAAACATCACTCGATGGATTAAAGTAGTTTTCATTATTCCTTATCCCACTTTTCATATCCAGAACATGTTGGATCGTGATATTTGCAAATTTCTTATCTGATCTAAGTAATTCGGGAATATATTGGGTAATTGGATCCTGCAGACTCTTAATACTCCCCTCTTTAAAAGCAATGCCTATAAGGGTTGAAACAAAAACTTTGGCAACAGAGAAAGTGGGTAATAGATTCTTCTTACTGGTACCTTCCCAATAATTTTCATATAGAATAGAATCGTTGCGGATCACCAAAAAGGAAAAGGTATTCGAATTTTCGAGATTGGTATCCAGGAACGTTTTAAGGTAGGTTGAATTGTTTGCATCGATAAAATGAAAAGGTGATTTACTGGCCGCAATGGTATCCGTATCAAAATCATTGAGATCCTGAAGATCGAAATTTCTGTATTTAATGGCCTTGAAGAGGTAACAGGATTGTAAAGACCCAATAAAAACGATCAAAAACAGGATCTGAAGACCTTTTTTCATGAGTGTTGTTTAAAACAGTCCCAAAAGTAGCAAATAAGCCGGTAGTGCCGGCGATGCGAAGGGCCTGGTGCGACCCCGGTACAGCCTGGGGGAGTCCCGCTTCGCCGAGGCGAAGGCGGAGTGCAGCCCGGAGCGTAGCGGGGGCACCCTAAAAAGTAGATGTATCCTTTGATTATTCAACTATAATCGTATCTTTGCACCTCGTTTTTACCAAATATTTTAAACAAATACAGTAAAACTTAATTTTAAGAGACTATGGCTGTACGAATCAGACTCACCAGACAAGGTAAGAAAGGTGCTCCTTATTACCACATCATCGCAACCGACAAAAGATCGCCCCGCGATGGCCGATACATTGAAAGACTTGGATTTTACAATCCACTTACTCAACCGGCAACCATTGAAATTGACATAGATAAAGCTGTTGCCTGGCTACAGGAAGGTGCTACATCTACAGATACTGCACACGCTATCCTTAAGTACAAAGGAGTGGTTTATAAAAATCACTTATTGAACGGGGTTAAAAAAGGGGCTCTGAAAGCAGAGGATGTGGAAGCAAAATTCCAGGCCTGGATTGATGGTAAATCCAGTAAGATAACTGGTCATGAGGATAAGATCAAAAAAGCAAAATCAGATGCTAAATCTGCCAGACTGGATGCTGAAAGACTGGTGAACGAAAACCGTAAAAAAGTAGCTGACGAGGCTCAGAAATTAGCTGAAGAAGAGGCCAATAAAGTAGAAACTGCTGAAGAAGTGGTTGCTGAAACTACAGAAGTAGTTGCAGAAAACACAGAAGCACCTGCTGATACCACCACAACTGCGGAAACTACAGAAAACCCAGAAGCTTAATATTGTTTATAGTAGATGATCCAGGTAGAAGATTGTTTTTATTTGGGTTATGTAAAAAAAACCAACGGCGTAAAAGGCGGTGTTGAATTAATGCTGGATGTAGACGATCCGGGAAGATATAAAAAGAAGGAGTCGATGTTATTGATGATAAAAAATAACCTCACTCCTTTTTTTATTGAACAATTTTCAGTCCGTCCCAAAACGGTTTTTGTAAAATTCAAAGACATTAATTCTGCCAACGAATCCGAGTTGCTGGTGGGATCATCCGTTTATATGCCATTAACCGAGCTACCACCATTAAAGGGAAAGAATAAATTCTACTACCATGAGGTGATCGGTTTTGCCGTGATCGATGTGAATCTGGGTAAGCTGGGCGTACTTACGGATATTATCGAGATGACCGCCCAACCGGTAATCCAGATCATGGCGGATAAAAAAGAGATCCTGGTGCCTTTGATTGACGAATTTCTGGTTGAAGTAAAAAAAGACAGCAAGGAGTTTATAATAAGCACCCCTGAAGGACTTGTTGACATGTATCTGAACGACCTATAATTTGTTTCAACCATTAAAAATGGTAACTTTATTCGTTGTTAAGTTGTCATGAAAAAACCAATTATCCTTTTTATTTTCCTGTTCTTCTCATTCAGCGCATTAGCCAACGGCCCTACCATGCACTGGCTTGAAGGAAACTGGAGTGGTACGGGGGGCGATATTAATTCTACTTTTAACTGGACGATCACTCTTTCCTACAAAGCGGATGAATCAACCATTAAACTGGCTTATCCCTCTCATAGTTGCGGTGGAACATTGAAGATCATTACCATAGAAACCGGAAAAGCAAACTGTATTGAAAATGTGACTTATGGATTGGGGGGATGCAGCACTGGTTTAAAAGTGACCATTGATCAGGAGTCGGACGGATCCATTACTTTGATGTATTACTATACTGAAAATTCAGTGGCTAAATCGACAGCCAAGTTAACACGTAAATAGGCAGAAAAATACTTCTTAATAGGTATTCAAAAAAAGCCTTCATCTTCGTTTATTTGTTAAACACTCTTCATGAAAAATATCCTGGTTGTTATTCTATGCACATGTTGCTTTTTTGTTTCATCGGAAATAAGAGCACAGAAGATCAGCTGGCTTGAAGGCACCTGGTCTGGAGAAGGGGATCAACCGGATGCATTGACACAAACTAAATGGAAAGTGAATTTTTCTTATGAACCGGCAACAGGTATTCTAAAAGTGGATTATCCCTCATTAGGATGTGGAGGTGAATGGACTCTGGTATCATCTGATAATGCCAGCGCTACATTTACGGAAAACTTATCCTATGGCTTTGATAAATGCATGAATGGCTGCAAAGTTATTATCTACCATCTGGACAATAATTACCGGCGAATGTATTATTACGATCCTGAGAACCCATACTTACAGGTTGCGGTAGCTTTGGTTGAGAAGCAATAGTTTATTGGTTCCACTCCACCTTATTCAACCATATATTTCGTTTTCCGTTCGGCCATTCTCCTTCCGGATAGCCAACATATAAAAACCCCAGACATCTGTCTTTTTCTTCCAGGTGTAAATAAGTCTTTAACCTTTCGGCCTGTATGGAACCGGTTGACCAAAAAGTGCCCACCCCATAGGCGGTGGCCACCAAAGCCATGTTTTGTACCGAAGCGGCAACTGCCATGATCTCATCCAGCTCGGTTATTTTCGTATGGTCGTGTCGTTTCATACAAAGGGCAACCACGAAACTCGCCTGTTCCGCTCTTTTAAAAAGGCGGTCATACTTACTTTGAACAAATTTTTCGGTAGGAGTAATTTCTTTATAGATCTCTGCAAGCTCCGACATTAAACTGATCAATGCTCCATCAGAAAACACCTTAAAACGCCAGGGTTCGGTATGCCCATGGGTGGGGGCCCAGTTAGCCGCTTCCAGCATAAGTTCAAGCTGTTCCTTATGTACCTTTCTGGGTCCAAAAGTTTCCGGATATATCGTCCGGCGGTCCTTTATAAGTTCTACTATTTCAGTGAGATTGTATTTCATGGTGTTATTTTAAATGGTAA
>JANWKQ010000155.1 GCA_025451295.1 Flavobacteriales bacterium
CATTTGTGGGTCCCATTTTCTTTTCAAATGCCCGAAGTGAACCCCTGCACCCAGTAATTGTTGAATTGTTGTTCTTGACATAATTTCCTTAGAAAATTTGATATAATAAAATTAACGTTTGCTAAATTGAAATCTCTTTCTTGCTTTTTTACGGCCGAATTTCTTACGTTCAACCATTCTTGGATCACGGGTCATTAAACCATGTGCTCTCAGTTCTTTTTTAGTTTCCGGATCCATTTCCACAAATGCTTTCGCAATTCCTAAACGGATTGCTTCTGCCTGTCCGTTGATCCCTCCGCCATCTACATTCACTTTTACATCAAAACCTTTTACCTCCACCTTAGATATGGTGAAAGCCTGGGTAACTTTGTATTGTAAAATAGGGCTTGGGAAGTATTTTTTATAATCTCTTCCGTTGATCGTGATGTTGCCTTTTCCTTTCATGAAATAAACACGGGCAACTGCTGTTTTTCTTCTTCCGGAGGTATTGATGATTTCCATACCGTTACTTAATATCGTTTAAGTTAATTTTTACTGGTTTTTGAGCATCCTGATCGTGTTCAGCACCTCCATATACTTTCAGGTTCCTGAATACTTCGCTGCCCAGTTTATTTTTAGGAAGCATACCCCTTACAGCTTCTTCAACTGCGAAATATGGCTTCTTTAATAAAGCCTGTTTAACCGGGGTCTCTTTCTGACCGCCTGGATATCCTGAATGGGTACGATAAGTCTTCGTCTCCATTTTATTACCCGTAAGACGAACTTTAGCCGCATTGATCACAATTACATTATCCCCACAATCAGCATGAGGAGTGAAATTTGGCTTATGCTTTCCCCTTAAAATCATGGCAACCCTGGATGCCAGACGACCTAAAACTTCGTTTTCTGCGTCCACCAATACCCACTTTTTATCAGCTGTTTGCTTATTTCCTGAAATGGTTTTGTAGCTTAAAGTATCCACAATGATGTCTTGTTAATTAATAGTTTGTTACCCCAAAAACGGGCTGCGAAGATAATAACTATTTTTAATTAGAGCAAACTATTGAACAAATTTATGTGGATAAAACAGTCCTCCCAGAAGGGTTTTCAAAGGATTCAGGCGCTGTAAGCTGTATTTTCAGGACCAGCCCCCAAAGTTCCCCGAAGCGGCGGCTTTAGTAGCCCGGTCAGCGGGATAGCCAGGGCCGAAAGCCCTGGGCAAGGTCCATCAAAGCCTTAGTTGCCTTTACTAAAGTCAACCTGGGGCACATTTTCAGAACCCGGTTTGGAAGTAAAGGTAGGTTTCCGGCCAAACCCAAAAAGACTGGCCGTTATATTGGTTGGGAACCTTCTTCTGGCCGTATTGTATTGCTGTACAGCATCAATAAAGTTCTTTCTTTCTACAGAAATCCGGTTTTCGGCACCCTCCAGCTCAATTCGTAAATCATGAAATGCCCCATCTACCTGGGCTAAGTCAGGGTAGTTCTCAACCACGGATAAAAGCCGGCTTACAGTTCCCCCAAAAGTATTTTGGGCATCCTCATATCGCTTCATATCCTCATCAGTCATGTTAGATGGGTCTATTTTTACCTGGGTGGCGGAAGCTCTGGCCTCTGCCACTTCTTTCAGTGTCTTCTGTACAAAATCGGCTTCCCCTTTTACAGTAGCCACCAGATTTGGAATGAGATCTGCTCTTCGCTGATAGGCATTTTCTACCTGAGCCCATTTAGCGGTGCAGGCTTCATCCAGAGTTACGAGTTTGTTATAGCCACAGGATCCTAAGGAAAGGGATACAAGGGCAATCAATATAAGTGGTAAGAATCTGCTTTTCATGATTTGTAGTGTTATTTGTTAAGTGGTTATAAAGTTAGAAATATACGCTTTTACGCTTCACATAAATGCAAAGTTTACTGTTTTTTGATATTTTAAACTTTTCATCTGGCCTGAATCCAATCACGCCTGCAATTTTACCCTTCGCGGTTTCTATCAGCCAGGTATCATCTTTCCTGAAACGGTCCGTTTTGAGATCGGTAAGGAAATCACTCACCTTTTTCTTTCCCTTCATTCCCATCGGTGTAAACTTATCGCCTGACTTCCATCTTCTGATCTGAATCGGCCAGTCAAGTTGTTTATAATCCAGCAGCATTTCATTTGGACCTGTATGCAGTGTTTCAAGTTTTTTGGTTTCCAGCAGACCAATCTTCCAGGATTCATTTTCGAAAGGAAAATTATCTTCAATCTCATATCCACCTGAAATTTCCAACACTTCATCCGCTGCTTTAATAATAATAAAAAGCCGGTCGATGAGTAGCACATGTTCTTTTGAATAAAATTTCTTTCCCGGTTGATGATGGATTGCTTCAAAGATTTGGGTTGCCTGTGATGAATTAAAGCCAAATTCAGAAACCAGTTCAAAAAGTATCTCATCATTCACACCCCGGGCCATTAATTCAAGTACTGAAATTTTAAAAGCACCCATCAATTCATCATACTGTACCAACTCCGTTCGTAAACGGGCAACCGCCTGGCGATATACCTTCGAGATATTTTGCCATGCATCCAGATTACCTGCGAACACTTCGAGGAAATTAGGATTGTATTTTGTTAATAATGGAATAAGCTGATGACGGATCTTGTTCCTTTTATATTTTGTCGTAAGATTGGATTTATCGAGACGGAAATTAATTTTTTCCTTCTTTGCATACCGTTCGATTTCCTCTTTAAAAATATGGAGCATGGGTCTTACCACCTTTCCATTCACCGCAGGTATGCCGGTTAAACCTGAAATACCGGTTCCCCTGATCATATTCATCAATGAAGTTTCGATTGAATCATTCAAATGATGCGCTGTGACGATATGTGCAAACCCTTCTTTGGCAGCCAATTCATAAAACCATTGATAACGAAGGTCTCTGGCAATCATCTGGATCGACTGACCTTTACCCGTTGATTTTTTTACGTTGAACTTTTTTTCGAAATAGGGGATTTTGTTTTTTGCAGCCCATTTTTTTACAAATGTGGCATCAGCATCGGAATCTTTTTTTCTGAGTTGGAAATTACAATGCGCAATGGAAATAGGGTAGTTGAATTTTTTAAAAATATAGGCACAAACTATTGAATCAATACCCCCGCTAACAGAAACCAGCAAGGGTTCTCCTGAATAACCAGGTAAGAGATTGCCGAATAGGCCAATGAATTTTTCTTCGATAATTTCCATTACTCAACCACTGCATTGAGAGAGTTCAACAAAGGTTGTAATTTTATTAAACATTCTTCATATTCTTTTTCAACATCGGAACCAGATGTGATCGCACTGCCCACCGCTACAAAAATCTTTTTCCGGGTCTTGTCGTAAAAAATGGTGCGGATCAACACATTAAAATCAAAGTCTCCATCAGGATCCATATAACCCATCATTCCGGAATAGGGGCCTCTTGAAAAACTTTCAAATTCATCAATGAGATCTACCGCCCTGGATTTCGGAGCACCTGTCATGCTACCCATCGGAAAGGTAGCCGTTAGTATTTCCGCAAAAGGAATATTATTTTCTACTTCGCAGCTAATGGTGGAGATCATTTGATGCACGGACGGATATGAATACACTCCAAACAATTCATCTACCTGCACGGTTCCGGGTTTAGCCACTTTTGACAGGTCGTTCCTGGTCAGATCCACAATCATCACATTTTCTGATCTTTCTTTCTGGTCATTTTGCAATTCTTCTGTCAGCTTTTTATCCTCCGTTTCGTTGCTTCCTCTCGGACGGGTCCCTTTCATTGGCTGGACAAAAAGCCGGTTATTTTTTCTTTTGATAAACCGTTCCGGACTTGCAGAAATAATCGCAAAATCAGGGTGGTCAATAAAAGCCGAAAAGGGCATCGGTGAAATTTGATTAACCCGTTCGAAGATGAGAAAAGGATCTATCACCACATTCTCCGATACAAAAGGAATACAATAATTGAGTTCGTAAATATTCCCAAGCTGAATGTGTTTTTTAATCGCTTCTACATTTTTTATGTATTCGGTTTTCGGGACCAGGGATCGAAAACGATGTAATGGTATTTTTTTTTCTGAGTCAGTGATCGGTTTTTTTTCGTCAAAAATGATTTCTTCTTTTTCGATAGCCACCAAAAAAGCATTAGGTAATGATAGCAATTCAGGATTTTTCGAAAAAGGTTTTGCCAGGAGCTGACGGCCCAGATCATACCCCAGATAGCCAATAATAAAATAGGACGAATGGGTAACCATAAAGTCGTTGATTTTGGCCAGATCCAAGGTTTCTAAATGTACCTGAAGCGTTTTAGGTGATCCGGTATATCTAAGCCTTGAGAAAGCCGTTGGTGCCCATGGGTTGCTTTCATAACTGCCTGTGTTTGAATCGAAAATGATCGTGATGGGATCCATACGCTCTTTACAAATGACCTGTTTTTAAAATCTGGTGTAAAATTATCAAAGGAAGTTCATGTTTTAACCTTGTAATTAAAATTATAAGTAATAACTTAGTAGCCGATTTCTAGAACTTTAAGTTTTAAATTACCAAGGTATGAGAAAAATTTTTACAAATTTTCTGGGTCTGATTTTAGTCATGAGCAGTGGAACATTGCTTCAGGCACAGGGAACGATGCGTGTTGACGGAGCAACTGCAAGAATTGTTGCCACCGGAACACCCTCGATCGTTTTAAATAATATGCACTTTGCGAACAATGCTTCGAGTGCCATGTTTACCGCAGGTAACAGCAACTTTTATCTACAGGGAAATTTAACGACCACGGTCTCTTCTACAGGCCCATACAATACTACTTTTTACAACAACATTATCAATAAAACGGGTGGGTCTGAAATTGATGTAACAACCATCAATGGAATGACCATTGTCACCTCTAACCAGTTGACAATGACCAGCGGTAATGTGGATATGAATGGAACCAGTGCCAGCACCAGTACCTGGCAGTTGGGAACTTCTACGGCCAACCTTGGTACTTTATCACGTGCCGGTGGTTTTCACTTCTACAATGGATACTTTGAAAGATGGTATAGCA
>JANWKQ010000156.1 GCA_025451295.1 Flavobacteriales bacterium
AGACCTTTTCCAAAACTACGCTGACCCACAATCACGCCTCTGTCAAGATCCTGAATGCTACCCGAAACAATTTCGGAAGCAGAAGCAGAACCTCTATCCACCAAAACGGCCAATGGTAAGCTAGCATCTGTTGCTGCATTGATGGTTTTATAGGTTTTATTCCATTCGCTTACTTTTCCTTTGGTGCTTACTACGGTTTGATTCCGATCGGTAAATACGTTGACCACATTGATGGCTTCACGTAATAACCCGCCAGGATTTCCGCGAAGGTCAAGCACCACACCTTTGATACCAGGATTTTTTTGCTTGAGATCGGTCAGGGCAGCTTGCACATCCCCACCAGCATTGGTAGTAAATCCGCGTAGTTTAATATAACCGATCTCTGTATCCAACATTCCATGATATGGAACATTCGGGATTTTTATTTCTTCACGGGTAAGGTTAATCACCACGTCACTGACTTCACCCTCCCTTTTTACTTTCATTTGTACAGATGTATTTGCAGCA
Organism: Flavobacteriales bacterium; assembly: GCA_025451295.1. Lineage (GTDB taxonomy): Bacteria > Bacteroidota > Bacteroidia > CAIKAF01 > CAIKAF01 > JANWKQ01. The sequence goes on from JANWKQ010000156.1 coordinate 508, forward strand.
CCCCGTAAAAACTTCACCACTTCATCGGTGGTCTTTCCTTTGGTTGATTGACCGGCCACTTCCACAATGATATCTCCTGCCATCAATCCTGCTTTTTGGGCAGGACTATTTTCGTAGGGTTCTGTGATCACAACATAATCTCCCTTTTTACGTACTACTGCACCTATTCCACCATATTGTCCGGTAGTACTCATCCGATGATCTTCTACCGCCGACTCGGGAATATAAACCGTATATGGATCCAACGATTCGAGCATGGCATCGACACCTGTCTTGGTAAGATCACCCGGCTTAATTTCATCTACATAATAGATATTAAGCTCTTTCATGATAGCCGAAAAGATTTCAAGATTCTTCGAAATCTCAAAATAGTTATCAAAACTCACAAGAGCCGTTATGGCGACTCCCGTAAAGGCGCCGATAAAAAACAGGCGGGATTTCTTGGTCAATTTTCTCATGGATCTTAGTTTAAGTCAATACTGGCTTATACAGTCGTGATACAACAGTTCCTATTGGAACGTAATATTACGGCTAAATTGTGTGATTCGAAAGTAGGGTTCTTATTAATTAAATTGAAATTCTGTTAATAACAGGGCGGCCGGGTCCGGTTATTCGCTTTTATCCTGGGCAGTTTCGATCTTTTGAAGACCGTCCACCATGGCCTTTTCAAGTTGTTCATAAGGCAAAATTTCATTCCCGATGTATACAAAACCCAGGTGATAGACCTTTGATAAAATGGATTTATGAAGTCGATAAGCTTCCCTCAGTCTTCTTTTAACCAGATTTCTATCCACCGCATTTTTAAATTTCTTTTTGGATACGGAGATCAGCACTTTGGAGGCCCCGGTTCCTTCAGCAGCCAGATGATAAAACACCAAAGGGAAATTTAAAAAAGATTGGCCTGTTTTATAAAGGCTGTCAATATCTTTTTCGGAGCAAAGTTTTTCTTCTTTGCCAAAAGTATTTTTCTGAATATTCAAAAAGAGGAATTATCTTTTCTTTTTGGCTTTAAGCTTACCTTTTTTAGGAGCCGACTTAGCTTTCACCGATTTTTTAGCCTTCACCGCCTTTTTTGCAACCAATTTCTTTTTGGCAGGAGCAGTCCTTTTATTTGATTTTCCTTTCGTGGCCTTTTTTGATTTCGCAACTACCTTTTTAACTGATGATTTTTTCTTTGGTGCTGTTTTTTTCTTCGCAGAAGTTGATTTTTTTGCAGTCACCTTCTTTTTAGCAGGTGCCACTTTTTTGGCTGCTTTTTTCTTCGGTACAATTTTTTTAGCTACCGGTTTCTTTTTGGCAGGTGCTGCTTTTTTCGCAGGTGCCACTTTTTTAACCGGTGCCACTTTCTTCGGAGCAGCTTTTTTAACAGCCGCTGGTTTTTCTTCTGTTTTTTCAGCTGCTTTTACAGCAGTTCCATTCGTTGTAACAGGGGTCGGGAAGTTCACCATTGGTTTTACTTCTCCGTTTTTTGCATTAAATTCTTTTATATACAGATCCAACGCCATCGTCATTGAAGGGGCGTTTGGCAAAGGAGCTGCGAGATCAACACGAAGTCCTTTGTTGGTAGCAGCCGCATAAGTGGTGGTTCCAAATACGCCGATACGAATATTTCCCTGTTTAAAATCTGGATAATTTTCAAATAACGATTGAATTCCATTTGGACTAAAGAAAACCAACATCTCATAACCGGGAACATCAATGGATTTCATATCGCTACTTACGGTACGATAAAAGATGGCCTGCGTAAAGGTTATTTTATTGGATTCAAGATAAGTGGTGGTTTTATCCGTAGCCTTATCTGAACATACAAACAGAAATTTTTCATCTTTGTTTTTCCGGATCGGTTCTGCCAGTTCATCTATATTTTGCTGGGCAAAGAAGATCTTTCTTTTTCTATACTGTATATATTTCTGTAAGTACAAGGCTATCGCCTCCGTAATGCAGAAGTACTTGGTCTTCTCAGGCACAGAATATCGAAGTTCATTGGACATTCTGAAATAATGGTCAACGGCATTACGACTATTCAGTATGATACAGTTATAATGAGAAATATCAATTTTTTGTTTTCTAAACTCCCCTGCAGGTATACCTTCAACATGAATAAATGGTTTAAAATCGAGGGTTACTTTATGTTTTTCAGGAAGATCCAACCAAGGAGATTTATCAGATTCCGGCTTTGGCTGACTTATCAGGATTCGCTTCAACTTCATTGGGTTCGTCGTTTAGTTATGTATAAGCATAAATACTGACCATTTTATATATCAAAAACAATGGCAGAATTTCCAAAGTGCAAAAGTATAAAAAAATGTATAGCAAAGTACGAATACCTTGTAACTGGGTGTTTTGAATGAGTTTTATGAGTTGATAGGCCATCGTTAGCCCAAAGCAGGTATAAAAGGCGGTGTTAAAATAAATAGACAACTCCGGTATTTGTATGGCTAGTTGAATCGCCAATGGCAGTACCAGCATAAAAAGCAGGGAATGTGACAGGTAAGAAATAAAAATATGTTTCCGGGCTTCCTGCTGAATAAGAAATATGTTTCCCAAAATCATAATCATCCCGTTCCGGATCAGAGGCACAAGGGCATAGCCTCCAATAACGCCCAGGGTGATCAACAGAAACCTACTGGTTGTTTTTACTGTGATCCCGGATAAAAGCCAGGCCGCTAAAACACTTCCAACCACTATCGCCTGCAGAAAATAAACAATCGGTGTGGTCGGCCAAAATTTAGGTTGCTCTTCCATAAAGTACTCCTTGAACTTTCGTTTGTCGAATATGGATAAAAAGTATCTGGAGAGTCGGTTCCTTGAAGTGGCTACAATGATAGACAGGCATCCAAAAAGAATGAACAAGACGGATGCGGAAAAGATCAATTGAGCCGTTGGTTGAGCTGTAGCTTCAGGTTCACCGGTTTTACCCTTCGTATAATATGTATTAAAAAAAGATTTTTGAACAACAGTATCCTGGCGCTCCATTTGATGTAAAGTAAAAGTATCAACCCTTCCCCAATTTATCTGATGGGCAATCGCCGAATCCACATTAAACAAAACCAGTTCCGGTGTGTCCACGGCGTTGAATACCTTAGCCGGCATTGTATTTACATCCAGCCAGATGGTATCCAACCTGAGAGAATCGGAATTTCTAAATGTAAATAGCTGTGGCTTGAACTGCTGAGGCATACGCAAATTTACGATTTACGTTTTACGTTTTACCTTTAATACAAAAAAGTATACAGGAAACTTTAATAACAAATTTGTCTATTCCCCGAAGAGCTCGAGCAGAATGGGATTCATTCTTTCAGTAACTTTATTGGCCCATTTTTGCGCCGTTTTGCCATAATAATGCATCATGGTAATGGTATCGTGTCCAAGGATGTCATCACTTCTTACCAGATGCATATTGTCATTCGCCTTCACGGTTTTTTCAATGAGTTTATATCTATCATCATTCCCTTTTCTTTTGAAAGGGCCGATCCAGATAATCGGCAAGGCTTCATAATAAGCCCTCACAATGTCAACCAAATCCTGATGAGAATTGACATTATTGCTTCCCAATGAAAAAATAACCAAATCGGGCATCCAATAACTCATCAGGGCCGGTAACTTTCCTTTCCAGGTTTTCCCAACGAGTCCATTCGTTCCGGATGATGATTTCTCCAGGATCTCTACTTCTGATCCTTCATTATTTTCACCCAGGCCGGCGCAACTATATCTTATTTTATAACCACAACAGAAATTTTTGAGGGTAAGTGTAAAATGTTTACTGCCTGCGCCGGAAATCGCTATGGATAAAACATCATACTTATTGGTTGCATGTAAATTCTTATGTACATGTTCTCCGAAAGTTCCTACAAAATGAGAATCGCCAAGAATAAGCACATTTCTGATAGAGAAACCCGGGACCATTTGGCCGATCAATAAAAAGAAAAGGATCAATGCTTTTGGTTTCATGGCGGTGAACCAGGATTGGTGAAACAAAATTAGAACAATTCAACCAATCTTTTTCAAATATTATTCCAATTTTTTCACTGATGATCCGGTTTATTTTTTAATAACCTTTTCTTAAACCGATTCACATCCCAATCTGGTAAAATAGCCTCCCCTGATTCCAAATTGTTCAACAGGTTTTTTGCGGCAGAAGGACCCACCATCAATCCCATGCTTCCAAATCCATTGAGAATTCCAATATCCTGATGTAAAGGATGCCAGCCTACCACCGGGCGGCGATCTGAAATAGCAGGCCGAACCCCTGCCTTATGTTCAATAATCTCGTAGGGATACCGGTCACCTAAAATATCACGGATTCCATCCTCCAGTTCTTCTTTACCTGGAACTGATGGATGAAAGTCCAGTTCATCCCATGAATAGGTAGCTCCACATTCGAAAACATCGTTTTCCCTGGGTACCAGAATGATTTTTTTATGAAGGGCATAATCGGTTGACAGACCGGGGATCCTAATTACCAGCATTTCTCCTTTACAGGGATTAAAAGGTACCTGGTTAAACCATGGGTTGGTATATCCATGAACACCTTCAGCAAAAATGATCCTGGTAAACGTGCTGTTTTTATATTGCGATTTTTCGTTGGCCGGTTTCAATTCTTTGTAATCAAACTCGTCCCATTCTATATGATCAGCCAGTGTCTGTTTTGTTTTATCAATAAAATCAGGGATAGAAACATAAAAAGCTTCCCGGATCAACATGGCACCCTGATAATTTCCAACCAGATGCGCCAATATATCCATGTTTGGTTCGCCCGATGTATATTTCCATATCGACGTACTTTCAGCCTGTTGTCGCCAGAAAGTGAGTTCCTCCTGCTCAACCACCAAATGATAAATAGGCATGTCTTTATAAAATTTTACTCCCTGTTTTGATGCCTGCTCTAGAAAAAAAGATTTTGAAACAGGATAAAACTGATCTACACCCCAGGCTGGAACTTTATTTCTGAACTGGACTGGATTGCAGATCCCATAAGCAGCATTGGAGGCTGACGGAATCGTTTTGCTGACCATCCATTGAAAGCTTAAGCCCCTGTTATAGCACTCCAATGCCAGGATTGCCCCTCCCAAACCTCCACCTACAATAAGGACTTTGCTCATAATACAAATGTAGGATTTCGATGGTTAGATGAGACTTTGCCATCGGCAAAGTCAAGGGTAAAGGTGCCCTCATCGTTGATATTCAGGCTAAATAGTACCCATAAATCGTAAATCGCCTAAATGTTTATTAGTTTTGTGAATAGTTAGAATATTTACCTGATGAACATCATTATCCCAATGGCAGGTATGGGTAAACGAATGAGGCCTCATACTCTTACCGTACCTAAGCCACTTATCCCGATCGCTGGAAAACCTATCGTGCAGCGATTGGTAGAAGATATTGCCAAAGTTTGCAGCGAAAAGATCGAAGAAATTGCCTTTGTTGTGGGTGAATTTGGCGTTGAAGTAGAAGCCAAACTATTATATATAGCTGAAAAAGTAGGTGCCAAAGGAAGTATCTATTATCAGAAAGATGCACTTGGAACGGCAGATGCCATTTTATGTGCAAAAGAGGCACTGAATGGAAAAGTAATTGTCGCTTTTGCTGATACACTTTTTGCTGCTGACTTTAAGCTTGACTCCGCCCAGGAAGGTATTATCTGGGTACATCGGGTGGAAGATCCGAGTCAGTTTGGGGTAGTGAAACTGAACGATCAGGGTGCTATTACTGAGTTTATTGAAAAGCCGAAGGAATTTATTACCGATCTGGCCATTATTGGGATCTATTATTTTAAGGATGGTGAATATCTGAAAGATGAACTTCAATATCTTATTGATAATAACATTAAGGAAAAAGGAGAATTCCAGCTCACCAATGCCCTTGAAAACATGAAGAAAAAGGGTACGAAGTTCATTCCAGGTCAGGTGAATGAATGGCTCGATTGCGGAAACAAGGATGCGACCATTTTTACCAATCAAAGAATACTCGAGATTGTTAAAGTAACCGAAAATCTGGTGTCTCAAAAAATATTAAACAGCAATAGCGTTATTATAGAACCATGTTATATTGGGGCTGATGTTCAACTGATCAATTCAGTTATTGGTCCGCATGTATCAATTGGTGCAGGAAGTATTATTGAAAAATCCATTATTACAAACTCTATCATTCAAAACCAAACGACTATCATAAATTCAGTTATCTCCAACTCCATGATCGGAAACAATGCTATTTATAAACAAAAAGGCTCTGAATTGAGCCTGGGAGATTATTCAACTATCGAATAAATGGGGAAAAAATATTGTATAAAGCTATTTATGGTTCTCATCCTGAGTATGCATTTGATGATGCCCTTATGGGCTCAGAAAAACACCCGTCCACCTAAAAATACGGATGAAACCAAAATACTTACTCAAAAAGAAGTGGAAGTGATTGATATTTATTATCAGGCGACCACACAAAAACTTCTCGGAAATAATAACGAAGCCCTTGCACTTTATCTGCTTTGCATCACAAAAGATTCGAAAAATTCTGGCGCCTGTTATGAGGTTGCCTCCATCTATAATGAGCTTAAACAACCTAGTCTGGGTGTTGAATATGCCAAAATGGCGACAGACCTTGATCAAAAAAACAAATGGTACCTGATTGAGTATGCTGATCTGTTAGCTCAAACCGGAAAGATCAAACAGGCTTCCAAGGTATATGATAAGTTACTTAAGCTCGAGCCCGACAATCAGGATTATCAAATTCAGAAGGCCGACATTCTCATTTACCTTAAACAATACAAAGGGGCCATTGCCATCTATGATAAACTTGAAAAAAAGCTGGGCATTGTTGGCGAAATTGTCCTGCAAAAACAAAAACTATACCTGGCCCAGGGTAAGTATGATGCTGCCGAAAAAGAAATGCAACGGCTGATAGAAGCATACCCGAATGAACCGGAATACTATGGAATGTTCGCTGAGTTTTACATTACCATCAATAAAAAGGAGAAGGCTATGCAAATGTTCCAGAAAGTTCTTGAGCTTGATCCAAACAACCCCATTATTCATTTAGCGATTGCCAATTATTACCAGGACATCAATGAACCTGAGAAATCTTACGAATATATTAAGCTGGCGTTTAACAATCCTGAGGTGGAAATTGACAATAAAGTAAAGATATTGCTTTCCTACTATGATCTTTCGATGAATAACACCCAACGAAAAAAAGAAGCAGATGAATTGCTTGATATCATGCTTACTGTTCATCCAGCCGAACCAAAGGCGTGGTCGATCAAAGGAGATTTTTTATTGAGAGATGAAAAAATCCCTGAAGCAATCACTGCTTATGAGAAAGTGATCGAACTACAAAATGATAAATATCCGGTATGGGATCAGTTGCTGCAGCTCTACCTGGAAACAGGTGAATACAAAAAACTTCAGACAAAGTCCGAAGAAGCAGTTGAGCTTTTCCCAAGTTTACCGCAGTTCTATTATTATGCAGGCCATGGCTATTATATGACCAGTGAATATGCAAAAGCACTTGACTCTTATCTGAGTGGCAAAGACCTCGTGATCAACAATGCCTCCTTGAAATCCTTGTTCCAGATTGGAATTGCGGAAGCCAATGTTGGTTTGAAAAGATATGCAGATGCCGAAAGGGAATATGAAAATGCCCTTACCAGTTCACCGGGCAATATTAGCATACTCAGCAGTTATGCCTATTATCTATGCAATACAAAAAAAGATATGGTTAAAGCTTCCGATCTTGCCAACAAAGCGTTTAAAATAAATCCAAATGATTACAAGGTTCTGGATGTTTTGGCATGGCTACATTATAAATCTACCAATTACTCCGAAGCATTAACCACCATTGAAGATGCAATTAAATCAGGCGGCGAAAATAATGCGCAGGTCCTCGAACACTATGGAGATATTTTATTTAAAAGCGGACAAGTAACTAGAGCGGTTGAAGAATGGAACAAAGCGAAAAAGGCCGTTGGCAAATATTCTGATTTGCTGGACACAAAAATAGCTCAACAAAAACTCGTTGAATAGCCGCATGAAACACTCTTTACGTCTGATCATTTTTTTATTTACCCTCATTACCATTCCGGGATGCAAAACACGCAAGATCACCATCGATGTTAGAGATCAAGTTCAGAACAGTACTAAGCCGCCAGACCAGATCATTATCCTCGACAATGATTGCGAATGGTTCGATGGTAAGTTTAGTGCAGACATTAATGTCGATGGAAAAGCAAATAGTGTAAAAGGCCGGGCACGCATCAGAAAAGACAGCCTTATTTGGATCTCAGTGAAAGCTATTGACATTATTGAGGCTTTTCGTATTCTTATTTCACCTGATAGTGTACAAATGATCAACTACCTGGATAAAAAGTTCTTTATGGACAAATTCTCTGCCATCAAGGACTTTATCAAATACGATCTTAGTTTTCAAATGGTACAGAATATTTTCGTGGGGAATCCCACTTTTATCTTTAATCTGAACGACTATAAAGTATTTAACAACAAAACCGGAGATGAGATCATTTCCTCCTCTGATTTTAAAACCTATGTGGATGCCCGGAATTCAAGCCAGCCAGCTAATTTTTTGTTTCAGGCTTTGTGGGTAAAGGATAAAGTACATACCCGAAATCTTATTTATGATCCGGCCAATAAAGTAGAACTCGATTTGCAATATACAGAACACGAAATGGTAGACTCTCTGTTGTTTCCTAAAACAACCCAGCTGACGGTTATCGGTGATTCTGCCAAATCCCAATTTAAATTTACCTACAACAAAATTGTATTAAACGAGCCATTTGACTTTCCGTTTACAATCCCCGACAGTTACGAACGGATCTTTCTCAATAAATAGAAACGAATGAGGTTTCTGGATTCAAAATATATTAAACCCATTCTCCTTTTTAGTTTTGCTTTTACACTGGTATGGTCAGGTTGGTTCATGCGCAGGGCGCTGGATAGGTTATCCAAAGTAACCGGTAGTTCCGAAATGGTCGATACACAACCCACCAGTACTCCCGGCAAGGTTTACGACTATCTGGATCGTTGCGGGGAAGAAGGAAGGGATGTGCTCGTATCCATCTACCGGTTTGAAGATTTTATTTTCCCTTTTGCCTATGGTCCGTTTTTCTTTTTAGGGATTGTATGGTTTCTCCGGAAAGGTTTTCCGAACAGAAAATATCTTTTATGGCTGGCCGTTGTTCCCCTTCTGGGTGTTTGTTTTGATTATGCAGAGAATTTCTCAATGATCCGTATCATTGGATCATTTCCAGAGAAAATCACTTCTGCTTCTATGGTGGGAGTTTATACGCTGCTTAAATGGATCTTATTGGTTCCGTCGACCCTGTTACTCGGAATAAGTTTCCTTCTGTTTTTGAGAAACCGAAATAAGCATTCAAAACGTTAAACGATTATTTTTTCTTTTTTATCTTTTCCTTGTAGGGGAATTTTTGAACCGCTTGTTTCATGATGTTATCCACCAGATAGTCTGTACGTCCATAATAGTTGGTTGGAAACTGACGTTCGAACGTCCACATGAGTTCACTTGAGCTGCCCTCATAAATCGAAGCAACAACCTGAATATTACCTGTGGTTCCGCCATAGCCTAGAATCATATCAAGCGCCATGGCATCATCGTTGGCAATCGTTTTTGTTTGCTTTACTTCACACAGGTAAATTACATCCACCCCCAAAATGGTCGCCAGCTCATCTTTAGGCGTTTGGAAAATTTCAGAATAAATAAGTCCTGCATCAAATATTTTTTTGTTAGTTTCTTCATATGACTGGAAAGTAATGGTCCAATTCACTTTTTTCGGCTTACGGGTCATAAAATATTCATAAAAACTACGCTGTAAATTGTATCCTTCAGCTTCATCCTCACTTACAGCACCATTTTTATCTTCTTTTCTTCCGTCTTCGGTCTTATCCTTCTCAGTTACATATACCGGCAAAATAGCCATCGTAGTATGATTGAATTTTGCGGCTGCCAAACGGGGATTCTCATAAGTCTGCGCGAAAACAAGATTAGCAGAACTTATAAAAAGAAGCATTGCTATTAAGAATACTCTTCCTTTCATTTGAATTGGATTTAACGGGTTGTTTTTAATGTCGGAAGTTTCACTTTCTTTTCTTTGGCAGGTTTAAAATCTTCACAGGAACTACCACCACCATGACCCTTCTTTCCTTTTCCTTTTTTGTTGTTACTTCCGTCCATGACATGGTTACCACCTCTTTGTTTTTTATGAGGTATGATCAAACGGAGTGCCATATGGACATCAATGTCGCCATATTCACGTTTTATAAGATGGCCAAGGATATCTCCTGTGCCAACCACCAGGGGACCTAAACGAAGTGAAATGCCCAGATTGGGTGCATTCAGATACTGGCTTACCCAAATTGGCATATATACACCAAACCATTTTATTTCCCACCGCGGAGTAACCGTAAACTGATATAAATAGTGATTTCTGAAAGCGGTGGCCGAACCCTGATTGAATGCCATGGTAAACGCTCCGTGCAAACCGATGTTATGTTGGAATCTGATATCTGCAAACATATTAATATGTGCAGGCATACCCATGGTCATGGTACCATCAGTGCCATTCATCACAAAGGTATTTTGAAAAGCAGTGTTGAGAGCTGGAATGCCATTCACCTGTCCAAATACACTCAATGGGATCGAATCAATGTCTACATAAAAATCCCGTGTCTGCGGTGCTCTTTGGTAAAAGATGGCGCCCAGATCATTAAAAGATAATCCGAATTTATATTTATATCGTGTTTCATCCGGTGCAAAAATTCCCGGCCATTTAACTTTCTTATTTTTCTTCTTTTTGTACAACCCGTATTTTGTTGTTTTATTAGGTGTATATTCAAGGGTAAATCCAATATCAAATGCAAAACCGGGAGCATTAAAGTCGAAAGCAAATTCCTGGTTGTAAGTATGGTCGTTGGCGCCCCATTGAACATTGGTATTAAACAACCCAAGGGTATCGTTGTTATAAAAATTGTAACGGTAATCACGCAGACCAATACCCAGAGCATTCAATCCCTGTAAGAGTTTAAAGGTAATACCACCTTTAAATTTATACCGGTCGTTTTGGAACCAGGTACGGGCATAGCTAAAATCATATTCCATCCATGCATTGGCGCTTATGCTCATCCAATCGTTGCTAAACTCACGATCCCAGTTAAGTGGATAATCCAATCCTTCGTACATAAGCTGTGCAAGATATCTGTCAACATGATCTACATTTACAAACATCCTTGGGCGTGCACAAAAACCAATGGCATCACGTTTGGTGATCTGAAGCAGAAACGCCGGAGACTGCACATTCGCATGGATCACTGCATTTCGATGATAACCCAGATCAAGGTTTTGCCGAACATATCGATGTTGAAAATCAGGATCGCTGAAAACCGTTACCGGATCGGTTATGGAATTACTGTTGACAAATAAATAGTTGTTTTCAACATGCACATTGGCTGCAATGATCGAAATGTCAAGTTTACCATAATTCGTTTGTGTAATTAATGCTGGATTCGATTGGACAGCATTTATTCCGGCATAGTTACTTGTCATGTATCCTAACCATTCCTGAGCGCTTACCTTTGTAAGGGTAAAGAGACAAACCAGGCATATTTTACTTATTGTTTTCAGGCTGAATGGCAAACGGCTCATTAATAAACGTGCAAGTTATTAAAAAATTATGGATGGGGCCTTCTTCGCCATAAAGCTGCAGCGAGGTACTCTTTAATTGTTTAAAACTTAAGGGTATCGACTTCAGTCGCTGGTTGCAGTAAAGTTCAAAATTTGAACCTCTATATGGCTCCAAACTGTCGTAAATGGTGTAATGCATGTTTATGCAAAAGCTGAACCCATTCCGCATAGTTGAGAGGGCCAAAAAAAGCATTCAAGGTTTTTTTCTCAGGATCATCCTTAAAAAATGTATGAAAGTCAGTGATTTCCTTATCAAGTTCCAGAATGGCATCCTCCAGGAATTCATTTCGGGTAGGTTCCGGTTCATCCGGCATCAAAACATTCTTTGTGTTTTCTTTGAATAATTTATCACTCATCATGAACTGGTAACTTCCTTCAAGTCGTTCTGGCGGGGTAACAATTTTTTTCTCCTTGTTTTTTTCATTGGCAATCCTGAATGAATCCGTCATATGTTCGATCATCTGGTGGACCTTCATTTTTCCCCAAAGCGGTTCCTGATTTTCGTCAACAGTTTTTAGGAGTAAGATATACTCGTTCAGCAGAAAGTCTTCTTTTTCAGCGTTAACCTGCATAGCGTAAGGTAATTCTACTACTAATATAAAAAGGAATAATTATAAAAACCAAAAAAAAAACGAAAAATACGGCCTGGATTCTTTGGTTCAACTCAACACGATTATTTACGCTTGCCTTTCCCATTTTTCCTGCGATATGACTTAAATCCGGAAGCTATCGGGTTGTAGGCAGGTTGCTCACCGATAACTTCTGGTAAATTCACCTTTAAGATTTCTTTATCAAGGAATTTTTCAATGGTCTGAAACTTTTTTTGCTCCTTTACACTTACCAGGGTAAATGCACTTCCTTCGGCCTCCGCACGGGCAGTTCGACCAATCCTATGCACATAATCCTCCCCATCATGTGGCACATCAAAGTTAATGACCAGTTCAATATTGTCAATATCAATTCCTCTGCTGAGAATATCAGTAGCAACCAACACAGGTAGTTGACCGCTTTTAAATTTCATGAGAATATCTTCCCTGCTATGCTGTTCCAGATCACTGTGAATTTCCCCTGCTTTTATTCCATTCTTTTTAAGATCATGGGTAAGTTGCTTAACGTTGAGCTTGCTGCTGCAAAAAACAAGGACTGTTTTACTTTTTTTCTCTCTGAGCAGATGAAGCACCAACGGAATCTTCTGAGTCTCATAAACCAGATAAGCCTGTTGAACAATTTTATCCGGGGGTTTGTTGATCGCTACATTTATCTCTGCCGGATCATTCAGTATTTTTTTTGCCAAAGCCCTCATCTTAGGTACCATGGTAGCTGAAAACAAAAGATTCTGGCGATCTTTTGGTAAATGATCCAGGATAAACATAATATCATCGAAAAATCCCATATCCAACATCCTGTCAGCTTCATCAAGCACCAGGTATTTAAGATGCGCCAGTTTCACATGACCCATTTTAATATGATACATCATTTTTCCGGGTGTGCATATCACCACATCTGCACCCAGACTCAGTGCTTTTTTTTCCTGCATGAAAGCATGACCATCGTTTCCACCATAAACGGCAATAGAACTTACCCCTGTAAAATAGGAGAGACCTTCCATATGTTGCTGGATCTGAATAGCCAATTCTCTCGTAGGAACAATCACCAGGCATGCGATCGCACTGGAATCATGAGTTCCAGTCAATAATTTATGAATAAGAGGTAATAAAAAAGCAGCAGTCTTACCTGTGCCGGTTTGCGCCGAAGCAATCAAATCCTTTCCTTGAAGTACGATAGGAATTACCTGTTCCTGAACGGGAGTAGCTTCATCATAGTTGGAGGCCTCAATACCCTCCATCAAACGTTCATTAAATCCGAATTCTGTAAATTTCAAAATCTTTTTTTCTTTTTCATCCGATCAACAAAAAAGGCCCTGATGCCGGTCTGCACCGGGGACAGGGCCTTTCAATTAACTATCATGAATTAATTCATGATTATTTTATGTACCAGGTTACCCTGATTGGTTTGTAAACTTAAAAAATACGTCCCGGCACTTATTCCACTCCGATTCAACGTATAATAACTACTATTAATATCCGTGATCATACGAATGATCTTTCCGTTCATATCAATCACAGAGATTTGTTGGATCATCACATCTCCGGTTAATTGGATGGTCATATTTTCCATTACCGGATTTGGATAAACTGCATATTCAATATCATTATTGACATCCACGCCTAAAGTTGGGTTAGTAACTACTAAATACATTCTGGGTGCAAGGAAACCAACAATCGTATCACAATAAATTTTTCCTTTCGTTGCACTCATGTTTGGATTTCCATCCATTCCATTGTTATGAACTGCCAATGCATATACCGAACCTTCGGCTTGTGCTTGTTGAGTTGCAGCTGTTGAGTCCCACCATTCCCATGGAGCAGCTTCCTGGTTAGTTGAAGCAGGAATATCAGGAATTTCGAATTGAAACAATCCTTCGGTAGTAGCAGCAGGATTCAGGAAATAAGCCCTGGTGGAAAATGGATCCGTAAATACATTGTTTACCCAAATATCATTCAGTCCCTGTTGAACCGCCTTCTTCACTACTGTTCTTGAACCATGAACAAAAACAACCACCTGACCAGTAGCGGGAACGACTACGTTTCCACTATCAATTGGCGAAAACAAGTCTTTTCTGCAATGTAAACTGGCAACAGGTACTCCGGGCCAATAATTATTCATCCAGCTAATGTCTCCCATGGCTCCACCATAATTAGCTACCATTTGTACCTGGTTCGAATAACCGGCATGATTATAAACATTTAAAGAGCCTCCAATTCCACTCACAAATCCAACGAGATTCGTATCAATTACCGAATTGCCCCCTCCATCGAGGAATTTAGGTAAAGCAGTTTCTGCCTGTTCATTTAAGAAATTATAGGCCAATGAAATAAATCCGCCAGATCCCTGACCGATCAGGATGATCCGGTTTGGATCAATTTTATAAGTATTGGTGGTAGCTGCATCTTTTTTGAAAAAACGAACGGCGGTTTGTGCATCATGAATAGCACGATATACCGCATTCAATATCTGACGGGTTCTTTCAACCTGGGTGCTTGCCAACGGATTCCATCCCAAACGATAATTAATGGCAGCCGTAACATATCCTTTCATAGTAAAACGATTCGCCAATTCTACAATTGTGCTGTCATCTTTTCTTCCTACAGGAAAACCGTTGAAATATCTTGGTAAAAAACTGCCGGTATGGCAAAGGATCACTAAAGGACGCATTTGGGCGGTGTCTGATCCGGGAGGTGTATATACATCCATTTCCAGGTTAGCAATTTGTGGATTACCCGAACTTGTTCCTGCCGGTGCTGGCGGATAGTTCAAAAAATAATAGTTCTGTCCGTAAACCACATTAGAAGTGGTTTGCACCTGACCAACCGTAAAAACATCATCCAGATATCTGATCTGTGCCTGGATGGAAATGATAGCCACGATTATGAACGAAAAAGAAAGTAAACATTTTTTCATAAAAAAGTGATTGAGTATTGTTTACCGCAAAGATAGCTATTTTTAGGACATAGGTAGAAGACTGTAAGGCACGATATCAGGATCGCTTGGACCGCCTGAAACCGTTGTACGGCCGAATGAGTATACGTTTTTATTTCCTAAAAAAGTTCCAGTCGAAAAGGATGGTAAAATAAACGAGACGACCTACACGCGGACCACCATAGACCTGAAAGGCCATATTGTTGGTGAGATTCTGAGCTCCCACCTTAAATGTAAGATGTGCTTTTTTCAGGGTATAGTTCAATTGCATATCGAGCATATAGTATGAAGGAACGGTCCCGGTAAATTGCGGCGAACCTGTATATTGAAATCCATCGATCCATTTAAAATTAATATTGAACCCCCAGTTATTGATCTTTAATTTTCCAAGTTTCATCTGAATATCACGGCCATCAATCCCAACATTAAATTTATGTGCCGGGGTATTAAAAGCAGGAATGATTGGATCAGTGGAGCCCAATCGATTTAATTCATTCCAGGTATAATTACCACTAAATGAAAAATATTTCCCAAAATAAACGGATGATTGAATCGAAAATCCCTGCGTCAATACCAGATCAGGCGAATTGGTTGAAACCCGATAAACTTTTGTGTTTGGTGAAGGTAATCCTAACTGATCAAACCTGGTGGAAATACCAATTTTATAGCCAATAAAATCCTGATATAAGCTTACATAATAAGATGCGTCCACATACCATCTTTTCCAAAATGTACCCCGGTATCCGATCTCGAATGTTTTTACCTGTTCTGGTCTAACAGCTGGAACATTAAAATATTCTAATTTGGAAGTATCAAAGCCAGCATCAATATAATCGTATAAGGATTCTACCGTAACCAACGAATCGTATCCATAAATATTTCCAACGAGTGTAGCCCTTCCTACATTATAATTTAAATATTGATCAGCCAAAGTTGGGTTTCGGATGGCAGATGCAAATGAAAACCGAAGGATATGACTTTTATGTGGAATATAGATCATAGAAACTGCCGGGGAAAAAAGAAAAGGAAAATTCTGATTCTTATCCATCCGAAGTGTTCCATTCAATTTAATTTTTTCCCATCTTTTTTCGAATCCAAAATAAACTCCGAACTCAAAATTGGTGATCCTTACATTTCCTGTATCAATAAAAATGGTTCCCCTTGTATCTGGGGTATAAAGACGCATATTTGCGCCAACTGTCCAATCAATCGTCGATAATCCCTGTGTAAATTTATACCAGCCTTTCGCTGCTCTTTTTTCGTCAGCCGCTTTAAATCTCCATTTATATTCACCGTGAAGGTGATACAGCGCAGAACGGTCATACAACTTTGATCCACCTTGCCCAAGCGGACGACTGGTAATTCCAGCGAAGGCAGTATCGAACTGATAAGTTCCGGCTGCAAAATAGGGAGATTGCCCGGTCCCCAGATAATTATTGGCAAAATCACGGGCACTTTGATGCCAAACTACCAATGAGTCGTACAACAGATTGAGCAGTGAATCAGCTCTTCCCCAATTATAGTTTGCTCCATTTACCGGAAAGTTCACACCATATAATGGCGGACAAACATCGAATAACTGTCCATTATTTACGTTGGCGATATTATTGATGTAATATTGAGAGTAATGATTATTCCAGGTATCAAAAGAGGTTGAGAAAGGAGGTCCCAACGGTTTATTATTGTTTTGTAAGAGAAAAGCCGTAACCACTGCATCATAGGAATTACCTGCATCCTCATTAGTTGCATAAAACCGAATAAAGAATTTATCCTTTTTTCGCACCTCAATCTTATTCTGGAAAAACATAATATCCTTTAAACTATACCGGTTTTCTCCCTGGTAAACTGTGGTGCCATATCCAAAATTGGAAGTTGCAACCACCTCCACACCTTTTCGGGTTTTATAATGTAATCCAACATTGGCTTTTATATTCTGGGTATTATAATCTACTATGTCTTCCTCCTTATAACCATCGCGATAAAAATACCCGAGGCCGGGATAAAATTTTCGTTGAGACGAGTCTGTATAAAAATCAAATCCACCAGCCAACGCTTCGTCCCCATATTTATTCACTGCATCATATCCACCGGGATTTTTTTCATCCGTCTTTGAATCGGTAGAAGGGGAATAATTATTGGCCTGCCAATCATCAGCACGGAGATAATAGAAATTTATCTTATACGCAAAGCGATCGTATCCTTTTTTATCCGTGAATTTTTGTGCAAATCTTAAACCTCCCTCAAATAAATTTCTTTCACCATATTTTACAGATGCAGTGATCCCCTGATATTCAAACGGACTTTTGGTCGTCATTGAAATAACACCGTTGAAAGCATTAGGACCATAATAGGCTCCACTGGCACCTTGAACCAGATCCACTTTCTGAATATCAAATTCAGAAGCGCCTAAAAAATTTCCCAAAGAAAAATTCAATCCGGGTGATGCATTATCAACTCCATCAATGATCTGGAGGGATCGCACAGGTGAAGTGCTGTTAAATCCTCTTGTATTGATCACTTTAAATCCGATAGAAGCTGACGTAAGATCAACTCCTTTTAAATTACCCAACCCCTCGTAAAAGGTTACGGAAGCGGTTTGCTTAATTGCAATACCATCCATCGACTCAACTGTAAGTGGCGATTCCTTTTGCTTATCAGTAATTCTTGAAACAGTTATTCCATGTTCTTTGAGTTGAAGAGGGTTTACTTCAAGTTTGATCACTATATCTTCTCTTGCACTATTGACCACTACTTCCTTTTCCAGAAACCCAATGGCCGAGATCACGAGAGTATCAGGAAACCCGTTGACCAGTTTTAATTGAAATTTGCCGTCGAAGTCGGCCACTACACCGTTGGAAGTTCCTTTTTCCTTGATAACTGCGGCATACGCAGCTTCACTACTTGATCCATCTATTACAACACCCCTTAGTATCTGGGTATAGGCTGGAAGACAGGAAACAATTAAAAACAGGAAAAGTAATTGCTTTTTCATCGTTAAATCAACGACTAAGATAGTATTTTTTTGTTCATATTTTCTACATTTATCCCTCACCATCAAAGAAGTGGCCAGACCAAAGGAACGTAAAGAAAAAATTTGCCTGAACTGTGAGAGTAATCTCCATGGTCTATATTGTCATACCTGTGGTCAAAAAAACATTGAGCCTCGAAGACCATTATGGGAAATACCATGGGCATTTATCGAAGACATGATCAATGTTGATGGTAAATTTTTTAAGTCTGTTAAATATTTACTCATTAAACCCGGTTATCTGGCAAAAGCCTATATAAATGGCAAAAGAAATTCCTTTAATGATCCTGTAAGAATTTATCTGGTTACTTCTTTTATTTTTTTTATTATCACCGGTTTTGTATTCAATCAACTAAAAAAAGAGATCGATAAAAAAATCCCTCTGATGGATATAGAGAATATTGTAAATGACACCACAAAAAAAGAGAGTGGTGTACATTTTAATACTAACCAGGGGTCAGGGGTTTCCTTCAATCTCAACAATGATGGCGATACCTTGAATGTAAAACAAAAAACTGCAGACGTGGCTGGTCAAATAAAAAACATGCTGGATGAAACCAGCTCCAAACTACCCTATATTCTTTGGCTTACCCTTCCGGTATTTGCATTGGTATTAAAAGTATTTTACCTCAGGCGCAAAATATTTTATTGGGATCATATCATATTTTCACTCGGAATTTATTCATACAGTTTTCTGTTGTGTAGTTTTAGTTTTTTTCTGTATTATTTTTTACGATGGGCGATCGACCTTCATGAGAATAGCATATTTACTAAGATCCTTGTCTGGTTTAGTTTTGGCTCCATGCTGACCTATATGTTTATATCGATGAAAAATTTCTACGCACAGGGGTATTTCAAGACTGGTTTAAAATTATTTCTCTTTTCGATTGTGATAAGTATTCTTTTTATGCTCGAGATTGCCGGGTTTATTTATTTATTGTCCACGTTTAACTAGCCGGAAGTGTTCAAAAAAAAGTAGACACCGCCCTTAGGGGTGATTTTTGAAAATTCAGCAATAAATCCAAAAGGATATAGTTAAAAAGCTGTTGATACAGCCTATTATGAGAACCCGTCTTCTATTTTTCTTATCCGGTATACTTGCCTGCCATATTGCGATAGCTCAATCTACCATTCCAATCAATCTTAACTGGAAGGAGCCATTGAAAAGTCAAAATAACTCATTTCTGTTTTTCGAAGGGGCAGCTCATCTTGAAAATGGATATCCGACCTGGATTGAAAGATTCGACAATCAACAGATCAACTCCATATCGCTGGCAAACATCATCACTACTCCCTTACCACTTGAATGGGAATATCTGATCGGAAGTAAAAATGAGCTGAAAGAGGAATTTGAGTTACGGTTTGCCAATAAATCAGCCAATAGCGGGACCTTCGCTACCTATGAGGTTTTCCCATTTCGTATGCAAAACGGTGAAGTAGAAATTCTGATCAGTGCAGATGTGCAACTCGAATTGACAAAAGCGGACAAAGTGGAACACCACCTGGAAAAATCCGCCTCCAACAGTGTGTTAGCAAATGGTAGTTGGCTAAAAATCGGAACGCCACAAACTGGTGTGTATAAAATTACTTTTGATCAGTTACAATCTGCCGGGCTCCTAAGCGGAAGTGTGAACAGCAATTATCTTCAACTATATGGAAACGGAGGAGGGACACTACCCGAACAAAATGCCAAATTTCGATACGATGACCTGCTGGAAAACGCTATTGAAGTGGTTGATGGAAGTGATGGGAATTTTGACAACGGTGATTATATTTTATTCTATGGAGAAGGGCCTCATCAATGGACTTACAATGTCTCCTCGCAAATTTTTCAACATGAACATAATGTATACACTGATACTAATTTCTATTTTATAACCGTGGGCAATACGAATGGACTCCGTTTACCCAGCCGCGTAAGTCTGGGGGGTACACCAACCTATTCCACGTCAACTGGGGATGGTTATACTTACAGAGAAGATGAACTTTATAACCTAACCAAGAGTGGGAGAAGATGGATGGGCGACTATTTTAATTTTGTAAATTCCTATGGCTATCATTTTTATCTCGCAGATCTCAACACAGCTGATTCCATTAATGTTGGACTGAGGGTTGCATCACGTTGTGTAGGATGTTCAACGGCAATAAGCCTCAAATACAACTCAACGACAGTGATGACGCTGAATCCCATAGCTTGTGGTGAACATTATACAACACCATTCGCCAATTTTGCTGCAGGAAACATACAATTTCCTGTTGCAAGTGAAAATATTGATTTAACGGTTAACAAATCTGCTGGGGATGAAGCATGGATTGACTATTTAGAGATCAACTATCGGAAAAATCTGGTAGGAGGAGCCAGCTCTTCCATCTTCTGTGATAAAAACTCTGTAGGACAGTTAAATTCAAAATTTAATCTTACGAATGTAAATAGCGATCATCAGGTTTGGGATATTACAGATCCGCTTCTACCAATTCGGCAGAATTTTAATCTGACAGGAATCAATGGTGACTTTCAGGTGAATATGGACACCCTAAGAACTTTTATTCTGTTTGGTTCTACCTCTACTTTAACACCGGTCAGTTTCAAGTCGATTGCTAACCAAAATCTTCACGGATTAACCGAAGCCAATCCTCCTGCTGATTTTATTATCATTACTCACCCTGGGTTTATGGCCGCCGCCCAGGATCTCGCCAATTTTCATGAGACCCATGATGGTATGGTAGTACATGTGGTAACCACTGATCAGGTATATAATGAATTTTCATCCGGCAAACAGGATGTGACCGCTTTTCGTGATTTTTTTAAGATGTACTATGATAAAAATCCAACTGACTACCCCAATTACGTATTAATGTTCGGTGACGGTTCCTATGACTATAAACCATATCTTAACCGGATAGATCATCCAAATACCAATTTTGTCCCTGCTTTTGAATCACTGGAATCCTTTGACCGTGGTGGTGGCTCATATTGCTCGGATGATTTTTTTGCATTGCTTGATAACAACGAAGGTGGTATCGGTACAGTGACACTTGATGCCAATTCAAACATCGATGTGGGTTTAGGAAGAATCCCGGCCAGAACGCTTACTGAAGCGCAGGGAGTGGTTGATAAAATAAAATTGTATGCTACCAATTCAGAATGCATGAGAGACTGGCGAAATGTAGTAACTTTTGTGGCAGACGATATCGATGGAGCAGATCCTGAACATGCATGGGAAAGTGATTTTTTTGGTGGAAGCGAGACCATCGCAACTCAGTTGAATGGACTTAATCAGACCTGGAACATTGATAAAATCTATCTGGATGCATACCAGCAAGTCTCCAATGCCGGTCAACGTTATCCTGAAGTGGAAGTAGCCATGGATGATCGTGTAAACAAAGGTTCATTGTTGGTTAACTACATTGGACATGGCGGTGAAACCGGCTTTTCCGGTGAAAGGGTTATGCAAATAGACGATTTTGTTGCTTTGGTGAACGAAAAAAATCTGCCCGCTTTTTGCACCGCCACCTGTACCTTTACCCGCTTCGATAATCCTGAATTCAATTCCGCAGGTGAAGTGTTGATGCTTGAACCTGATAAAGGAGCTATTGGTTTGTTTTCAACGATCCGACCACTCAGCATTGTGAGTCTATGGAACAAAAAATTCTATGATGTCACCTTTACACGACGTCCGAATGGAGAAATGCCCAGAATGGGAGATATCATCAAAGAATCCAAACAATGGCCTAACAGCTCCGGGATCCGAAATATTTTATTATTTGGTGATCCTGCTTTAAGACTGGCTTATCCGGAAATAAAAGTAGTAACTGATTCCATCAATGGGGTCTATGCAGATACCACTATCGGATATGTTGCAGATACTTTGATGGCTTCACAGTTGGTAACCATTAGCGGACATGTGGAGGATCTTTCAGGTTCTATTCAAACCAATTTTGATGGGGATTTGTATACAACGATCTTTGATAAAGCTTCTCATTTAACAACACTTGGAAATGATGGAACACCACAATTTAATTTTGATCTGCGAAAAAATGTGATCTTTAAAGGAAAAACAAGCATTGCGAATGGGTATTTCAGTTTTCAGTTTATTGTTCCACTCGATATTAACTATGAAGTAGGTGCCGGTAAAATAAGTTATTATGCTACCGACACTAAAACCTTGGATGCACATGGCTATTATGCCAACTTCAATATCGGTGATTCGGAAAACAACTGCAGCATGGATGGGGAAGGTCCGGAAATCCAGGTTTTTTTGAACGACACCCATTTTGTTGAAATGGGTATCACCCAATCTGCCACCACACTTGTTGTTCGGGTAAAAGATGAAAATGGGATCAACACCACCGGTTTGGGAATAGGACACGATCTGCAGGCAATTGTTGATGATGATATACAACATCCGATCATTCTAAATGATTATTACCAGGCTGATAAC
>JANWKQ010000157.1 GCA_025451295.1 Flavobacteriales bacterium
ATCTGTATCTTGGTTGTGACCTGAATGGTTCACCTGTGGTTACAGCCGATAATTGTCTTCTCATTACACTGGAAAAGGAATTTATTCCGGGGCATGGAGGCGTGATGAAGATAGATCCTTCAAAATCGCCTGATCAATCTGTGATCTGGTTTCTTCCTGTAGGTGATCGGGAGTTGAGTAATTGGGAAGGTGGGGTAGTAGGATCGGTTGGTATTAATGACTATTATAAAAACGCATCCGATCCGGGTCTTGCCTGTATTTCAACCCTGGAAGGAACCCTTTATCTCATCGAACATACCAGGATCAATGATTCTGTTAAGGTGAAAGGTCCTGACAATATAAAAGAGTTCAATACCCCGGTTGTGCTATCTGCGGCAAATATTGGAGGTTCCATTTCTACACCCATTTTTATTCAGGATCGGATCTGTGTTGCCGGATATTTGGGGATCTACATTTTCGAATTGGGGAAAAATAATCAACTCAACCAGGTGGCCTATTTCAGAGAAATCTTTGAGGCCACACCCACGGCCTGGCAGGGAAGGATTTATATTGCCTCAAAAAAAGGTTATTTATATTGTCTGGGAAAAGCGCCTACAACAATTTCAGCCAATCAGGGTCCTCTTCAATAGCAGTGCCAACAACCACCATGGTGGCGCCAGCATCCCAGGCAGATTTAATCTGATCTTTTGTTTTAATACCTCCACCAATGATCAAAGGAATTTGAATGGTGGAAGCAACCTGTCTGATCATTTCACTGCTTACCTCGTGGTCTGCGCCGCTACCACTTTCCATGTAGATACAGCGAAGGCCCAGCATTTCACCAGCCAGGGCCGTAGATGCTGCAATATCCGGTTTTTGATGTGGAATAGGAACTGTATTGCTCATGTATTCAACGGAGGTAGGGGTTCCTGAATTTACTAATATATATCCGCATGGGATCACTTCCAGTCCGGATTTTTTGATCTGAGGCGCAAAAGAAACATGTTTACCAATGAGGAGGTCGGCATTTCTTCCGGAAATAAGTGTAAGGAATAATAAAGCGTCGGCCTTCGAGGAGGCTTGGGAAAAATCACCCGGAAAGATCAAAACCGGACCGGTATATTTCTTTCTGATCAGATCAATGGTTTCTTCTACATTTCCTTTGCTGATGAGGCTTCCACCAACTAATAATGTAGCCACTTTCTTTTCATTTGCCAATTCACAAATTTTATCCAGGTGTTGGATCTTGTCAGGGTCGATAAGCACTGCCAGCAGTTTTTTGTTTTCTGCCTTCGACTTTTGTAAGGTTTGTAGAAATTGGTGCTCCATAAATCGATGTGAAGATAGTATTTTTTCCATTGTCCGATGTCAGATGGACAAAGGAAAAGGCCATAAATGGAGAAATTATAAGCAGATGAAGAATATTCCGTTCTCTTTTATATTTTTACCACATATTTAAATCTATGAAAAAATATATTTTAGTTACCGTCATCATTTCTGTTTTTCTGATTGCATGCGGTAAAAAATCAAAGGAAACTACAAAAGACGAAAAAAAGGATACCACCAAGGTGCAGATAGCCATCGATAGCCTGGCTTTCGAGGTAGATACTTTTCATATCATTGGAAAAGATGAAATATGTAAGGAAAAAGAAAATTGTACCACTTGTGATATCTACTATGAAAAAATCAGAACACCGTTAAAGCCGGTTCACGATTCTGTCAATCGATACATTGATACTTTCATGGTGATGGCATTTGGGGACCTGAGTGGTAACCGTAATCTGAAAAACATTCAGAAAATTGCCCAGGATTTTATCGAAGGAAGCCATGATCCGGAATATGAACTGAACGGAGGCTGGGACTGGCAATATGGTACTACCATTGTTAGACCCGTAACTGAAATCATCTCCGTGAATTCGAATTATGGAGGATATACCGGCGGTGCACATGGACTGTACTATTCTGAAACGGCTAATTTTTTTACAAACACAGCAAAAAGAGTGAAACTTTCTGATTTGTTTACGGATATGAAAGCGCTGAATAAGATTGGCGTGAAATATTTTAAAAAGGATAACGAGCTTGAACCTGATGTTGATCTTCTGGACCAGGGATGGGATTTTGCAGATGCAGATTTTCAATTGAATGAGAACTTTGATATATCTATGGAATCCATCACCTGGCAATACAATGCCTATGAGATTGGTCCATATGTAATGGGAGCACCCAGTGTAACCATTCCCATGAAAGAAATCGAAAAACTAATGAAAGTCAAATTTACAGATGTGGTGATCAAATAAGTTCTTCCACGAAGTACATTTCAACTTCTCCTTTACCCTTTACTTTTAGTTTCCCTCTTGGAGTACATTTTACCTGATCTTTGATAAGGTCATACGTGTATGCGGAAATATTTATTTTCCCTGCTTCTCCATGGCTTTCCATTCTGCTGGCAATATTCACGGTATCCCCCCAGATATCAAAGGCAAATTTGGTTTCACCAATAATACCAGCCACTACATTTCCACTATGGATACCAATGCGGATCTCCCAGGCATCCTTTCCAATTTCTTTACGCTCTTTGTTGATCTCTTCCAACTCATTCCGGATGGCAAGTGCCGCCTGTATCATATCAATCGCATGGGAATGGCGTTCAACCGGAATGCCTGTTACACACATATAGGCATCGCCAATGGTCTTTAGTTTTTCAATGTTATAGCTGGAGGTGATCCGGTCAAATATTTTAAAAAAATTATCCAGTTCTCTTACCAGTTCAATGGCCGGAATTTTTTCTGCCTTTTGAGTAAAGTGATAAAAGTCCGTAAACATTACGGTGGTATCTTTGAATAACCGGGGCTTTACTTCTCCTTTTTCTTTAAGTTCCCGGGCAACCGATGCCGGCAGAATATTTTCCAATAAAACTTCATTTGTATGATTGAGTGCATTCAACTCCTTATTTCTGATCTGAAGTGTTTTTTCGTAGCGTTGGTTTTCGGTCTTTAGCAGGTATACCAACACAAATAAGGTAACCAAAAAAACGGCAGTATTCGGATAGTAAAAATATTTGATCTGTTCGCTGGTTTCCTTAAAAACGGGTAAATAATTTTCGTAGACGTACATGGCCAGCACATAGCAAACCACATTGATGGCTACACCTAAAAAAATCCGGATCCTGTTTTCGAACATGGCAATCGCATAGGCAATTCCCAGACAAAATAAAAGTTCGGCCGCAATATATTTTCCGAATAAAACTGCAAAACTGGCACCAATAAATGTGGTGAGAAGAAGAAACGTAAAAAAAGCGGTGATATATCTTTTTGTAGCAATGAGTCCGAATATCCCAATGTTGACCAACGCCGAAACCAAATTGATAAGGGTTGCCATTTCATGAACGGAACTATTGATGATGGCATAAATGAGCGAGGTACCCAGGCATGAAAGGTTGAGCACATTGAGCAGCCGGATGCGAATGACAAGGGATGGCTCAAGTTTGCCTTTAATGCCGAGATTGAGGTATTGGTTGAGAAGTCTTTTCATTTATCGGTCGATCCCTCATCCTTTTTGGGGATTTTGAATCCGATTTTCGGATCATTTCTGTAAATGTGTTGGCGATTTAATGCATCATCCATTTCTTCTTTGCTAATTACAAATTGATCATAGAGATATTCAGCCCAAGCTCGCTTATTTTCCAAGGGCAGAAATGATTCTATTATTTTAAACTTTTTTTGTAAATATGCATTTCTTTCAGCAATTAGACATTTAACAAATTCTTCTGCTTCTGATTCATTGTCAATGTTGTAAAATAACGAAATATTTTGCGAACTTCCATAAATTTGCATAAACTTTCCCAAGGTACTTGTGTTCCAAATGCAAAGAAAAACCCCAACTATTATTGCACCCAGACCAACGAAGAAAAATAAAAAATCTTCTTTTGCAACCGCAAATAATAAGTACAATCCAATCAAGAATGCCCCAAATCCTGCTAGAAAAAAAGTATAATCTGCTTTTTTAAGATTTTTTACTTGTCCTCCAATCTGTTCAAACAAAACTTCACCCTCATTTTGTATATGTAATTCTTCCCATTTGTATATTACTTTATCCTCATAAACTTCGTAATAGTATTTACAGAATGGCTTTTGAGTATAAAAAATATGTTTTGGTTTTTTCATACTCTTAGGTCAAAAATATTTTGATTGACCGCCAAACTCAACTGATCAAGATCGATTACCCTGCAGCTTTGGAGAAATAAAGCATGTTTTTTTCTTTGTAGTTCTCCAAAATTTGCAGAGTTTTCCGCAAGTGTTAATAGCAAATATTTATCTCGTTCAGTAAAAATATTATCAATAAAACGGATCATATTTTCATCCTTGTCAATTGGGATTTTAAGTTGTCCAGCAATAGTATTTATTATGTACAATTTGTCTTTTCGAGCAAAAACTATCATACAAACTACACTGGATATTAATACTGCTACTATTATGGGCACCATACTGCCTGAATCTTCCGGATGTGCTATAAATGTATATGCAAGCGCAACTAGACTTAATAAGGTGACTAAAAACAAAAAAGGAAATACAAATCTATACCGTTTTGATTTTATTTGATATCCGGCGAATAGTTCGTTATAATTTATCTGATAATTCAGAATTATTTCCAATTCAGACTTGTATGTTTGGTATTGAAATCGGTCCGGATAATATACCATCGAATGACAAATATCCCCTTTCATAACTTCACATTTATTCAGATAGTCCTTATTTTCCATAAAATTATTGACGTACTAATGTAACATTTTTTATGGAAAGACCTAGTTTGACAGAAAAAAGAAGCTTTAATCCACGATTTTAAACTCTACCCGCCTGTTATGGGCTCTTCCCTCATCCGTCCCATTTTCATCAACGGGTTTTGATTCACCATGTCCGGTAACCTTAATAATTCTTTTCGCCTCCAGTCCGTTTTTAACCAGATAGGTCTTCACTGCATCCGCTCTTCTTTCGGATAGATCCATGTTGTATTCATCCGTTCCGATCCAGTCGGTATGACCTTCGATCTCAATTTTAATCTCAGGATGCTCTTTGAGCACTTTAAGCGCCCTGTTGAGTTCTGTAATCGATTCACTCTTAAGGACTGATTTGTCAAAATCAAAAAACACATTGTTTAAAGTGAAAGTGGAACCGATTTTAATCTTTTCAAGCTCAATGATCTTTTCATACTCATCAAAACCTTCTCTCTTTATGAGATCGAAATTCTCAGAATAAAAAAGATATCCATTCGATTCAACCGCAATACCATAGTTCTTTCCCTTCTTACCCGTTGGTAATGAAACTAAAAATCCTCTTTTTGCATCAACCTGATTGGAGAACATCACCATTCCGGTGCTATTATCTACAATCTCAACCGTAGCATCCAGCGGTTCACGGGTTTCTTTGTCGATGACCGATCCTTTGAATAAGACCACATCAAACGGTTTTTGTTTTTTATTTTCATAAGGTGTGATCACATAGATATCCTGCATGCCATATCCACCTTCCTTCACAGATGATAAATAAGCATGTTTTCCGTCAGCCGATAACACAAAGAAAATATCATCATCCGGAGAATTCACAGGATAACCTACATTTTCCGGTGTGGTCCATTTCCCATCTTCATAGGTAGCCCTGAAGATGTCATACCCACCCATGGTATTATGTCCCTGGCTGCTAAAGTAAATGCTCTTTCCATCGGGATGAATAAAAACACCGTCTTCTTCATATTGCGTATTAATAGAGGCTCCCAGGTTTTCAATATTGCCCCATTTATTATCGACCATTCGAGTGGCTTTCCATATATCTTTGCCACCAAATCCCCCCGGACGGTCACTCACAAAATAGGCCGTCTTGTTATCAAAAGAAATCGCCACATGACTTTCTCTGTATTTTGAATTGATGCCTTCCATCGGTTTGGGTTCTCCCCATTTACCATCCTTAACGGTGGAATAATAAAGATCTCCTTCATTTACACTTCGGTAGTTATAGATGGTCAGCCCGTCAAATGATAAACTAACACTGGCATCATGAATTCCTTTTCGTTCGGATGAATAATCAAATCTCTCCGGTTTTGACCAGGTTGAGTCATTCATCCTGATCGTTTTGAAAATATCCTCATAATAGTCAAAATCGAAACCTGACAAACGTTCGCCTTTTACTTTACTCTTTGGATTGTTGATCGTATCTTTTAAATTGATCGGCTTCCTCGCAGTATACAACATCATACTATGATCTGCCTTTATTAAGGGAACATATTCGGCATATTCACTGTTCACCTCAGGACCTAAGTTCACTACTTCATAAAGATCTTCCTTTACAATCTCTTTCGCATTATGACATTCCTGGATGCGTTTGTTGACCATTGACAGACTATCAGGATCTTTTCCGCTGTAGACGGATTTGAAGTTCTGATAATGAAGTAAAGCCAGATCAAATTCCGATTGTTGATGATACGCCATTCCCAGGACATATTGCATATCGTACATGACGTATGGGTCCAGTTCCATTGCCTTGAGTGCATGGGTAAGGGCTTTATACTTATATAAGGTATGCAGATAACAATCCGCGATCTTATAATTGAGGAAAGCACTGTTGGGATGTTCCTGGTAAGCCATGAGATAATATTCCAGGGCGATGAGATATCCTCTATCGTGGTAGTAATAATATTTATCCCCATGCTTCACATAGGTTTTATACGTCTTCTGAAGCGATTTGTCGTGATTACGATTTAATTTTGTGAATTCTATATTTTGAGCTTGTACAAAACTGAAAGTTATAATGAGTACAATGATCAGGGATGCTATTTGTTTCATACACGTATGTATTAAGTTATGGGATGTTTTCATAACATCCATACCATCAAAAATTGCGGCATAAATGAAGTTGGCGTATTATATAACCTTAAAATGTGGGAACTTTATAACTGTGTTTTTTTATTGTATAAAAAAAGTAATGATTAAGTGGGCTCATGATTTTAGGTCCCGGCTTCCGCCGGGATGACAGCGGGTCCAAGCTGGTCTTTAGTCCCTAAAGCATTTAAGAAAAGGGTTTCTCGTGTCCTTGAAACACTTTTTTGTGAACGCTGTCATCCCGGCGAAAGCCGGGAGCAATCAACAACCCACGAAAGAAAATTATTATCTTCATTCCTCAAAATTATCAAATGCCAAAAGGAGGATTTGTTTACATCGTTTCAAACAAAAGCAGAACAGTATTGTATATAGGTTCTTCTTCTTCGATTTGGAACCGGATGTTTAAACATAAAAAAGGAACCTATGTTGGCTTTGCCAGAAAATATGGTTGTGTTGATCTTCTTTATTACGAGGAATTTGTGAACATTGCAGATGCCGTAAAAAGGGAACGACAGATGAAGGAATGGAAGCGTGCATGGAAGTGGGAACTGATCCACAAAATGAATCCTGATTTAAAGGATTTAGCTGCGGATTGGTTTGATGAAGATGGACAGTTAAAAGATGATTATTTTTTATAGAAACAGCAAAGGCTGCTCAACAGGTTCACGGCCCATGGTACCGATTGCTACCGGGAGAAGCGATACCCCGCCCTTCGATCAGCTCAGGACAAGCCTGAGGAGTTAAGCGAAAAACCCGATGCCAGCCGTGGGAAGGGCATAATAAAGGCCTGGCTGGCAAAGGGCCATAGGAAGCGATCTGCTTAATTTATTTGCATCAGCTCCACTACCACCGCTCCGTTTATATTTTGTGAATAATTATCTGTATCCCTTTAGTAATTCGACAAATTCTTATTAATTTTGCGCAAAATTTAAGTACTCAATATTCTTTAAATATCTTCTCTTATGGCTGTTATCACAGGAAAAATTGTACAAATTATCGG
Source organism: Flavobacteriales bacterium (assembly GCA_025451295.1). Lineage (GTDB taxonomy): Bacteria > Bacteroidota > Bacteroidia > CAIKAF01 > CAIKAF01 > JANWKQ01. Next base: position 7,848 of record JANWKQ010000157.1, read on the forward strand.
TCCCGTTATCGACGTTCGTTTCGAAAGTGAAGAACATATTCCCAATGCCCTTGATGCCCTCATTGTTGTCCGCAACAACGGTGACGAAGTGGTACTTGAGTGTCAGCAGGATATTGGTGAAAATACCGTTCGTACTGTGGCGATGGATACTTCCGACGGTCTTCGTCGCGGTATGGTTGTAACCAATACCGGTTCTCCGATCACCATGCCTATTGGGGATGAGATCAGAGGCCGACTATTTAATGTTGTAGGAACCGCCATTGATGGTTTACCACAGGTAAGCAATAAAGGTGGTTATCATATTCACCGCCAGCCACCTAAGTTTGAGGACTTGACCACAGCACAGGAGGTATTGTTTACCGGTATTAAAGTAATTGACCTGATTGAGCCTTATGCAAAAGGAGGTAAGATTGGTTTGTTTGGTGGTGCAGGGGTTGGTAAAACCGTATTGATACAGGAGTTGATCAACAATATCGCCAAAGGCCACGGTGGTCTTTCGGTATTTGCAGGGGTGGGTGAAAGAACCCGTGAAGGAAATGACTTAATGCGTGAAATGATCGAGGCCGGTATTTTGAACTATGGTGAGAAATTCAAACATAGTATGGAAGAAGGTGGATGGGATCTGAGCGCTGTGGATATGGCCGGATTAAAAGAATCAAAGGCAACGTTTGTTTTCGGACAAATGAATGAGCCTCCTGGAGCCCGTGCCCGGGTTGCTTTGAGTGGTCTTACCTTAGCTGAATATTTCCGTGATGGTGATGGTACACCAGGTGGCGGTCGTGATATACTTTTCTCTATTGATAATATCTTCCGTTTTACTCAGGCTGGTTCTGAGGTATCGGCCCTCCTAGGTCGTATGCCATCAGCAGTAGGCTACCAACCAACATTGGCTACTGAGATGGGATTGATGCAGGAACGTATTACTTCAACAAAAAATGGTTCGATCACTTCTGTACAGGCGGTATATGTACCTGCGGATGACTTAACAGATCCTGCTCCGGCAACAACTTTTAGTCACCTTGATGCAACTACGGTACTAAGTCGTAAGATTGCTGAGTTAGGAATTTATCCTGCTGTGGATCCATTGGATTCTACTTCAAGAATTCTTTCTGAAGAAATATTAGGAGCCCCGCATTATAGCTGTGCACAAAGAGTGAAAATGATCCTGCAGCGTTATAAAGAATTACAGGATATCATCGCCATTCTTGGTATGGATGAGTTGAGTGAAGAAGATAAACTGGTCGTTCACAGAGCACGTCGTGTACAAAGATTCCTATCGCAACCTTTCCACGTGGCTGAGCAGTTCACGGGTATCCCGGGAGTATTTGTAAGTATTGATGATACGATCAAAGGATTTAATATGATTATGGATGGTGAAGTGGATCAATATCCTGAAGCGGCCTTTAACTTAAAAGGTACCATTGAAGATGTGATCGCTGCCGGAGAGAAAATGCTGACAGAAGTAAATAATTAATTTACGATTAATACAGTAGGATGCAGTTAGAAATTATAACACCCGATAAAACATTGTTCGAAGGAACGGCAAAGTCGGTTACTCTTCCTGGAATGGGTGGAGGTTTTCAGTTATTGGAAAATCATGCGCCAATCATTTCCACGTTAAAAAAAGGACAAATAAAAATTGATACAGGCACCGACACCCAGCTCATTGAGATTAGCAGTGGAGTAGTGGAGATGCTGAAAAATAAAGTGATCATCCTGGCTGAACCGGTAAAACCAGCGGTATAAAAGATTTTTTTCTTTTTTGCTATTGTGGGTCTTCGTGAGGAGACCCTTTTTTTTGTCGCCTCCCTGCGCTCAGCTCATTTTGTTTCCCGCAGATCCCGCTGATTTGCACAGAACCTATTCGCTGCTTTTCCGTTCGTCACTGATAAATCACGCAGATGAGGCGCTTTGCGCCTCGGGCGTTGAGGATTCAATATATCTACTTCTGACTTCGTTTTTCAAATGTTCGCTTGTTCAAATAGGACTGCCTATGTGGTAAACATTTTTTTATGAATGGACGTATCTAATCAATACATTTGATCGTTATCTCACTAACTAAACAGCCCACTATGAGGATAGTTCTTACCATCCTTTTCAGCTTTTTTGCTTTGTTATATGCACAAGTGCCTTATTTCTCCGAGGCCATGCTGAATAATCCCACTGCTGATAGTGCACTATGGGATAAACTTATGCCCAGGACCGAGGTCCCCGTCTTTGAGCAAAATCCTATGGTGAATTCCATCTTACTTCCGAACGATTATGTTTCCTCTAAGCTTACAAACACAAAGGCATGGCCCATAGAAAAAAAATATATTATCCTCGGTGTAAAACTCATTTTTACCAAGTACCCCGAAAAATTTGAAGACTGGCGAACCAACTATTACCAGCTTATGGCGGATCGTTTCAAAGCCCTTTTTGCCCTTGATCCAAGATTTAACGATAAAAAAATTCCGTATCGCATGGTATTACAAACCAATTGTAAAACGGAACCTGATGCAGAGAAAATGTTCCATGGGTTTGAGATCTTATACCAGAAAACACCACCTTTTACCAATACCAACAGCATTAATGATCTTAAACCGGATGATAAATTACAAAAGTACCTCGATGACAAAGGAGGGATTAAAAATACGAGTGTATTAAGGCTATTTCAATCCTTAAAAATGGATTCTACGTTGATCGTGATCGATTGTACCGGCAGCATGGATGAGTATAAAGGTAATATACTCTTATGGCTTTCTTTAAATATGGATAAAAGCAATCGCTATTTTTCCCTGTTAAATGATGATAGGTCGATTAGTGATAGTATTGGTCATTCAGGCGGAGTTTATACAGGTATTTATTGGAACCCAACACAGGTGATGATGAAATACGATTCGCTTGATTGGACTTTAGGACATAACCCCGATGTGGAGGAAAACAATGTGGAAGCGATCCTAACCGGTATTGAAAAATTTCCTTTTATAAAAAGAGTGATCATGCTGGCGGATATGGAAAGCTGTGTAAGGGATATTGGTTTTGCAAGATGTATCTCCAAACCTGTCCATATTGTCGCAGATGGTTATGATAAATATCCGAATCCACATTATTTGCACATAGCAGCCGTATCCGGGGGAAGTTTTTACATTGGTAACAATAACTGGATCACTGCAGAAAGCATTTTAAGCGGTGATGAAATAACGGTGGGTAACAATGCTTACAGATACGATAAAACCAAACGATACGTGATCGTCAGCCGAAAAACATCCAGTTATAATTATAAAAACATGGATTGCACCCCGTTTTATGATGGGCCGGAGTGTAAGTGATCTTAGCTCGGAGCTAAAAACGATCGGTTGATAGAATAACTTGCGCTTCAGGATATTGGATTTCTGAATTTTCCTCGGCCGTAATAAAAATCTTAGTGGGTTTAAATGCAGTAACAGTTTTGAATGTGGCCTTTAGTTTTTTCGTTAAATTATTTTCAGAACTTTTAATTTGACCTAAATTGATTGTTATATCTTTATCGGATACCATCCAAATCACATATACCTTTTTTGAAGGCACCAGCCTCTCGACCTCCGCTAAATCCAGTAAATCTATATTGACAATATAGTTCTTATTTTGATCCCTGGTTACTTTTACATAACCTCTAGCTGCAGGAACTATAGGTGAAACTAAAAAAGTAATTTTTTTGGCACAAGAGGTGAAAGAGAATATAGTTAATACAGTTAAAAGGCTCAAAACTCCTTTTTTAAATTTTCCATTTATTATTTTTTTATCCGACATCCGTTATGGTTGTTTATTAGTTGAATTCTTATGAAAACAAAGATGATAATTAGCCGATATGGATATGTTATACAATTAATAAAAAAGTTATGTAATAATAATGTGTCGACTTATTATCATTTTTTAATGACTAGTTTTTGGCTAATTTCCTGTGATTTCATCTTTATTGATATAAAATAAATGCCGTCCGGCTGATCAGACAGATCAATGTTTGTTTGAAAGTTATGGGAGTTATAAATGGATGTACCTATAGTATTGCTTATTGATACTGAACTTACCATATCCCTATCCCCCTCAATAAGAAGGTTTAATAATCCACTTGATGGATTTGGATAAATATAAAGCTCTCCAGGATTCTGACTGCAATTTGTGTAGGAAACGATATGGGAATGTTTAAATGTACCATCAAAATCAGTCTGCCTAAGCCGGTAATAGGAAACGTCCTTATAAGGTTCAGCATCCGTGAAGGAATAATCAATAAGGATGTTTGAATTACCTGAACCATTTAATATCCCGGCTGTCTGCCATTCTATACCATCTATAGAACGTTCTATTGAAAAGAATTCATTGTTGGTTTCAGTAGAGGTACTCCATTTTATTACAGTTTTTTTATCCGAACAATTGGCACTGAATGAAACCAATTCCATGGGCATTGGAGATAAGCTCGAACAAATATTGGTTACTTTGTTATTATGCAAATCAATGGCACCTGCTTTGGAAAGGCCCCTTCCAATAATATTGGAGCCCTCAAGGAGGCTAATCGCACCATTGTTTATCATGGTACCCCTAAATACAGAATTGTCACCTAATATAAATGCACCGTTTATCTGCCAGTAAACATTACACCATTTGGCAGAATCAATCAATAATACATTAGAAAAAGTACTCGTTGAGAAAGCCCCATCTATTTTGAATATGAATAAAGCATTCGGATCTCCTTGGCCGTCCAATATTAAATCTCCTGCTAACGAGGATGCAGTGGTAATGCAGTAAACTTTTGGTGGCAAAGTTTGTCCGCCTCCTAAAAGAGGTCCTATCACTGTATCGCAAGCAAGTGCGACCAAAGAATTATAGGCTATATCTATATCATTAACTGCCTGAAGCGAGGTTGGATCTGCTACATAGGACGATCCGACCAATGTACCGGGAGGAAATCCTGTAAATGCACCTGCATTTGTTCCTATATCACCAATAATAAAGGTTGGTCCCAGATTGTCAAAGGCTCCTACGGAGGTAAATAAGGAAAAATTGATTGCAGTCCCTAAGTTCGGAGCCTGACCAAAACTTGTATAAGGAAGAATTGAGAACATGCAAAAAGTGAAACATATAAATATCTTATTTTTCATGGGACATGGATTTGTTTACCCCACAAATGTGATAATGTTAAAAGGTTATTGAATTACACAACTGTAAAAAAAGATTAGGTAATTCATAGACCTGCGGCTAAACAGGTTTTATCTACACTTTTATTTCCACAAATTCATCCGCCTTCTCCTCCTCATCAGGATAGGGTTCTAAATGAGCATGTCCGGCATCATAAATTTCTCCGGATACTTTATCTATTTTATACCATGATTCCTGGTATTTGGAGTTCCTTTCAATCTGATAATATCCTGCATGATCCCGAATGAGCAGATATCCTTCCATGTCTTGTCCAAAGGTTTTTCTATCCTCCTTTATACCTTCGCCATTCAGCGCATTGATCACAAACTGGATATGCTTGTCCGCTTCCACCGTCATAACAAAAAAGGGATAATCCATCAGTTCCGATTCAAAGTCTGCCGGATTGGAAAATATATCGTACGAAATGCCCTCGTCAATAATATCTACGGTTATATCGTAAAAATGGGATGAATTGGATGGAGCAAATTTTATTGGATTTGAAAATTCAACCCTGATATTTGTTGTATTCGCCATTACAGTGATCCTGTCGAATGCATTGATATCAATGTTGGCATCCATATGTTCCTTCACCCGGTCAAGCCCCATACGGATCATATGATCTCTTCCCAATTGTTTTATTTTTTCAATATCGGGATTCATGGTTGTCTTGTTATTTTAAACCAGTCTGTAGGTCTTCCGTCATAATCATAGGTTTCTATATACCTGAGACCGGCTTTTTCTAAAACTTTTCTGGAAGCCAGATTATTTTGGTCGGCTGATCCGTAAATTTCTGTCAATTGTAAAATAGTAAAGCCGTACTCAAGCGATGCTTTGGCGGATTCCGTAGCAAACCCTTTGCCCCAATATTTTTTGATGAGCCGATAACCCAGGTCATAATAGTTGGTATGATTGTTTAGGGTCTCCTTCACCAGTTTAAGTCCTGTCCAACCCATGAAGTTATTGGTTGATTTTTCGATCATGGCCCAACGTCCGATTCCGTTGGTTATATATTGTTGTCTCACGAATTCAATTATTTTTCTGCTTTCTTCGATATTCTCAATGGGTTTATTGCCTAAGAACTGATGGACTTCTTTGTCGGAGTCAAGTTCAAACATGCCTTTATCGTCAGATGGAAGCAATTCCCGCAAAATGAGTCTGTCTGTTTCCACGAAGATTTGCATTTGGTTGCTTTTTTATAAATATCGGAACTTTAATTTAAACTGGAAAGATTTCGGGACGTAAAAGTCTACTCTTTATCACTCTTTTTGGATGACTCAATGATCCTTTCCAATAAGAGGCCGTAGAGACAGCAATTAATAACAAGTCCGGTGATAAATAAAGGGAGTCCGTTGGTTTGAAATGTACTTTTCATGAAGGCATGTGTTGGAAACCTAAGTACGTAAAACAATTTGGCAAAAATAACGGTGATCCCAAAACCTTCGGTATGGCCGAGTTCGTAAGATCGTACTGCATAGTAACATGGAATGGTTAAGACAATGAGTACTAAGGTACAGATGAAAAATATTTTGGGATTAAATGATCGCATAAAAAGTAGTGTAGTGGCTTCACATTTACAAAATATACCTTGCGGCAGTTATAAATATAGGAACTTTATTTGAATCTTTAATTTTTGTCCGGCAGTCTCTCGTGAGTGGTTAAAAGGACCCCATAATTGTTCATTTCCATAATAACCAGGGTATTTCCGGAGATCGATTGTATCCAGATGGTGTCTTTCTTATAATAAATGCCCGAATCTGCAGAATTGATGGTATAAGGTTGCCAAACTTTTTGCTCATCCCATTTTGAGGTTCCGTCTTTTTTAAATTCAACGATCCTGCCAATATTGAGTTGATAATAATCCTTCCATAAACCCTGGGAAGTATCCGTTGGGGCTGAAAAATCACATTTGGTTATTTCCCACCGGCCAACAATCTGCTCCTGCATCGATCTTTGTCCGCATCCACCCAGGACGGTTGAGAGAATAAAAATAAAAATGATCTTGTTGTTCATATTTGGAAAAATTATTCATGCAGTCTAGCGAGTATAATTTATGTTTTTCGAATCACTATTCTTTTCATAGCCAAATAACCATAGGCGAGGCTTGTCAGCAGGAAGATTTGCGTTTAATATGTCAATGATTTTCTCAGCGACGGGATGGGTTGTATTGTCCATTCGGAAGCGTTGATTGATGGAGCTCGTTTTGATTCCGATGGATTGAACCACTCCACTCATTACCACTTCGATTTCATAAATAGCAGTGTCGGATAAGTTCTTGACTAAATTGATTATAGAATCTATGGAAGTTATTCTGACTTTCCCAACGCAAATAGTATCCGGTTGTATTGTTTTCTTACCATAGTAACTGTTCTGTTCATAGGTGTAAATATATTCTGTTCCGGAGATATTGAAAGTAGGTTGCATGCTACCTATATTTGAACCCAGTCCAGAAGTCGTAAAATTCAATCTAAAGTCCTGGTGTTTCTCTATTGAATCCTGAGACCACCCATTGAGTCCGAGTCCAACAAAAATAAAGGGAAATATAGCTTTCATTCGGGTCTATTTTTATGTTACTAACTAATAACAGTCAGAAATATTATGTTTGGTAGGATTATTCGATTTACAATTGCAGCTATCGTAACCGCAATTGGCCACGTGTCGTTGTTTAAAGATAGTAAACTTTTACCAATTCCGAACTGATCACACCTTTCTAAACAACTCCTTCTGTATAGAGGTGAATATTACTTCAACGGCCCTTATCTTTCCCTTTTTATCCCTCAGGAACCTGAGTTTGATGTCATCCTCAAATTCAAACTCGTCTTTTTCTAAATAAGCCAGCACCTGCCTGTAGCTCTGGTCATATTCAACATACAAAAGGTTTTGAATTTGTTCAATTTTTATTTTTTGATAGTCTCCTTCATATTCACTTAAATGTTCTACCAATGAATCAGGATATATCGGTTTTTCTTCGCCATGATGATCCTTGTAATATAAGGTTACTGTATCCAATGAGGCGGAATAATTTTCTTTGGTTCTGATCAAATCCAACGTGTATTCCATGGCTGTATCAGCCGAGATTTCTATATCCGGCATAATAACAGTACTAAAAAGGCATTGTGTATCGTTCTCACCATCAAAAACCAAAATGGTAGGGACCAGAACGTGATAGGTGTTTCTCAATAACTCACCGTGATGGGCATTGCCGGGACCATTACAAGGTTCACCAATGATCGTACATGCTCCGGCTTTTTGGAGCTGATAGGCGACCAACCCGGCTGCTGAAAACGTATGTTCACCGATCAGTAAATAAATATGCTTGTCGTTGGTGAATCTGGAGTTGTTCTCCATGGGATACTTCACTTTTTCGGTGACGATGGTTGTCTTACCATTTGGAATGGTATCTGGAACAAATTTTTCCTGTGTAATGACATAATTTTTATTGGGTTTATGTACAAAGAAGGAGGTGAAATACGCTGAAACCGATAATGAACCGCCGGGATTGCCCCTGAAGTCAATAATGATGGACTCGGTCTTCCGAAAAAACCGCATTACATCCTTCCATTTGATCCTGTCCTTATGATCTTTTGGTTTTCCATATGCTCTCATAAATCCAAAGACCTCCACATATCCAATATTACCCGGACGAATGGAAATTTCTCCATACTCCAACATCTCTCTGACCGGTTCCTTGTTATAATTTTTATAGCGACGGATATCCGATTTCCTGATGTTTTTTGAACGCTTCAAACGGATATAGGGATTTTTTTTGTCTTCCAAAAATTGAATACTGTCCTCCAGGGGAGGGTATACGCTAATGTGATAATCGTTGGTCATCTTCCTCAGATCCAGGGTAAGCGCATAGGCAAATTCTGCATTGTTGTACCAGTTTGGATAGCCCAGGGTATCAAACTTCAGCTTAATGGCCTTGGTTATTTTTCTAGCCTCAGAATAGGATACATACTCCCAGAGAAAATCTTTGGTAACCCCTTTGATCATATCTACCTTAATGGCATCATCCTGCCCCTTGGCCTTGGGCATCAGAAGAAACAACACACATAAAATAAATATCCGGTTCATTTGTTGATGGAATTCAGGGTACAAAAAACACTCGAACTTAGCGTTAACGGATACCCACCAACCATTATTGTGGGTTTGGAAACCAATTTATGAATAGCAGGTCAAATTGATTGGTTAGTTGTAGAAAGTAATATCGTCAAAAATCACCCAACCCCGACCCATTTTTAAGCAGTCGTCGAGCTTAATTTGGTAAGGATTATTTCCAGACGAAAAATGAATATAGATATCCGCTTTATTGGGCTCATGTTTGGTATGGACCTCATATTCGACTTTTTCGAATTTGGCGATTTTCCAATCAACTCCCTTTTCTTTTCCTTCTTCATGAAGTTGATTTAATACCTTTTCATCGTGAGATGCCCAACCTTGTATTTTATGCTCGATATAATCTTTAGCATTTTTTTTATCGGTTGTGGTTTTTAAGAACCATGTTTCATCTTTCTTATTTATAATGAATTTTCGAAAGGATGTTAGATCCTTATTTCTAATGGCTTCGAAAACACTTTCACCCAGTACCTCCGGTGTGATAAAAATGCCCGTTTTGTTGCACGAAACGGTAAGTAACAGAGCCAATAAAATGGATGGTTTGTGTATGAGCTGTCTTGTCATTCTTTTTCTGTCATTGATAATTGTTTGAACAGGTAGGGGTTCTATCCTTTTATTGATGTGTTAAGAATCAAATTTTGAACCATCCCATTCAACACCAACAGGAAACAGTTCGTCTTTTCTTTTTCTCATTTCTGATGCAATGAATGCACCACTCCCACCTTGTTCTTCAAGTTTTGAAATAATATTGAGATAACTTTTTTCATCTCTGTTCTGGCTGAGTTTAAATACATTCTCTAATTTTTCTGCTTTAATTTCAAAACCAACAATAGCTGGCATCATCTTGCTCAAAAAATCATCAGGAAGATTGTCATAAAATGTTAGCGATTCTGTGTTACCTTTTTCAAATTTTAAAGTCAATTTCCGCATAAATGCTATTAGCTCATCACTTGTCATAAAATTGACCTGTCCAGCAATATGAACACTCATATAATTCCAGGTTGAACCAATTTGTGGATTGCTATACCAGGATGCACTTACATAACAACTCGGACCCGTAAACACCAGCAATGCGTTCGGATTTTCAAGGAAAGCCTTGTGGTGGTCTGTGTTTCGCATGATGTGTCCTTGCATATATAGTTCACCATTTCTTTCTTCGAATAAAATAGGTACCTGTGTTGCAACCTGTTTTCCAGTTGAATAACTCCCGGTCAAAAAAGCAAACGGATTTTGTTCTATGAAATCCAAAATTGTTTGCTTGTCTTTCTCTTTGAAATATGAAAAATTGTACATTTTATCTTGTTTTTTGTCAGTTGATGTGTGTTACAATGCAAGGATAGTAACGAAGCACTATTATAAACGCTGGACCACCCTGGTCCGTTATGCGGGTGCCAGTTATAAATATATAAACTTTATTTTAATCTGTAATGATAGCAGGCCGTATATTTTTCATTCATACGGCTAGGCGGTTTAACTGCTAATTAAAACAGTTAGCCACTGCAGGGATATCTGTCAGTTCGACATACTCTTCAATTATTATTGTCTGATTATTTTTTTAAAGATTGTTCGATTGGAACCATCGAAATTTAATCTAAGAAAATATATCCCGATTGGGACTAATCTTAAATCAATCAACAATTCGCTTTCTTTGATAATATTATTAGAATATACAATCTGTCCGAATATATCCTGTATATGAACTTGAACATTCTGTTTATTGTCAAAGGAGATATTAAGAAAATCTTCTGCTGGATTTGGAAATATTTTCACAAATTCGTTGGGATTGGTATTCTCTGTACTCGCTATACAAGGTATGGCATCAATTCCGCCATTACATAGTAAAGAGTCTGTCGAAACGCAAACGTCATCTATTAAATAATAGCTTCCAAAATTCAAACAGTTGGGGCAGTTATTACCAATGGTATCAGTATTTGCATCATCAAAAAAATTGCCCACCACTAAATATTCAAATGCAGAATCGGCCACAATACTTCCTGAAATACGAGTCCAATTAACACTATCGGTAAGAACAAAAGGATAATTAATATGTGCAAAATTATCAATGGGGCATTCATTGGTATCACTGTAAGCAACCGTGGAAAGTCGAATTCCAATATTATTTGAAGGTATTCCGTAATAGGAGCCATTATCTAGTTTTTCCCATCCCATAACTGCGTAAAAAGAAATAAAATATTTCTGTCCAATGGTTAAAGGTGTGTTTAATTGAATTCCAATAAATTCTCTGGTATTAGGAACGTAACACCAAGTTCCTATTCCTGCATAAGCCGTGCAATTTCTATGATCTGGTTGGTAACTTATGAGGTTGTCAGGCACACTAACCGTATCATTATCACAAGCATTATAATAATCAGGTGACGAATAATTGTATTTTGTCCAACCGGCTGCGTGTTTTATCTGGTCTGTAGTATTTGGACAAGTGTCATAAATTTCAAAACTATAGTTTGGTACAAGATTAACCTGTCCAAAGGAATAAGACGAAACAAGTCCGCACAGAACAAAAAATGCTATTTGATAGAATAATCTCATTTTATTCCTTGGTCTCTAAATTCTGTTGTGGCTAACGAAGCACTATTAAAAACGGTGCCAGTTATAAATATATAAACTTTAATCCAAACTAAAAAGAAAGCAAGGCGTAAATTTTAAAAATACGCCTAAGCGGTTTAACTTCTACTAACTTCAAATAATGCGGTTAGCTGGCACTGTTTTTAATTAGCAGTTAGAGCCTGTACCGACTTAATATGTTATCGTGTCAATGGGATTATTTTGAGCCTTCAGTTGTTGCCAATTGAATTCATACTTTTCATTTTGCTGCCAGTCGGTTGGAAATTGTACTCTAAAGTAATTTCCTATAGCGGATTCCATTCCATCGTTATGTCCACCAAGACTCCATAAATTATCGGAAGGTGAAAAATCGTTGGTGTAAAATTGAGATGAAAGCACTGCAACCAAACCACACAATGCATCTGTTAAATGTTCGAAAGTCGCATTTGAAAATTTCGTATGTCTGTCGTGTTTCGTTTCATTATAGGCCTTATACCAAGGTAATGCGTTTGGTGTCGCCCAATTTGCAAATGGTCTTCTTATTTCTCGCAGTCCATTCCAAACTGGTAATTTAATCTGATATGAAGAAAGTCTATGAGTTGCGTTAATTTTTTTATAGTCATCCATAGTCCAGTTACCGGGTTTATTGTAGCCATTCTCTGAAAGTATTGCTGCAAAATTAGCCTCAATTTCAACACAAACCCTCAATAGCAGTTCGTGAATTCTAAATGAATAAGTTGTCAAGTTTTTGTCCGCAGGTTCTATAAAGTCAAAAAGAGTAAATAAGTCCTTTTGAATAATTAAAAAT
>JANWKQ010000158.1 GCA_025451295.1 Flavobacteriales bacterium
ATTATCGGAAAGAAACTTTCGCATGGCTTCGTCACCACCCGGATACTCCGGTTGTTGCTCGAGCATCACCAGATCATAGATCGGGATATCATCATCAATGATCTCATCATCCGTGCCGCCTAGGCCATCATACGTCCATGGACCAAGACCATGGCAGTTGAACAGAGATTGATTCATATTTTCAAATTCATCCCTGGTTAACATTGAATCGACCACTGATGTGCTGATAATGGGAATCGTCCAACGAATATTCGGCCCCGATGGGGGTGTTTCTTTGGGCTTGGGAAGATCCGGTGCCGGATCATCCGTCTTCACATTGTCAATCACAATGGGTGTTGAGTCAAGCTTTACTTTGTGTTTGATCACTTCATGACGAAGTAATTTGGCAAGATAAGGCATCACCAGGATACTGGCGATAATGGCGATGCCGATGAAGAGTGATTTTAGTACATTGACAGGATATTCCCGCCTCAGTACATAGGCCCCATAGGCCTGGTTCCGTTGATCAAATACAAGATCGCTGAAACCTTTTGTGTTAGTTTGTGATAAATGTATCATAGTTTATATGATTTAGTCTTCTAACTCTTTTTTTAACCTTTCCTTTCAATCCGTTCATCCCGTTAACAAATCGATCCTATGAAAGACCCGATTTTTTGTCATCCTGCATTATCAGTATACACAGGCACTGCAGGAGGAACAGCGGATGGTGGAGGGGTATGATTCGCTGACAAAGGGGAATAATTGTCGGAATATTTGGCATCATTTACAAAACGTTTAGGTCTGTTTTACGTTTTTATAGATACAAGTTTTGAAATGGTGCGGATGGATGTGTTGTGTTAGTTTTTACCATTGAGATGCTAATACTTTAACGTATTGGCAGGTTTGCAGCCAAAAAAAGCCGTCCCTCTAAACCAGGACGGCTTTCTTTTTGCCGGTAAAAAGTAAAAATTAGTTCAACCTGAAAATGATTGGTAGCTGGTAAGTCACTTTTACCGGTTTTCCCTTGAGCAATCCCGGTTCCCATCTGGGCATCATTTCCACTACGCGGATGGCTTCTTCATCGCATCCACCACCAATAGGTCTGGGAACTTTTACATTCACCACATTTCCCAGTTCGTCCACCACGAATGTAACATACACCTTTCCTTCAATCCCGATTCTTCTGGCATCTTCCGGATAATCGAGGTTATTACCGAGGAATTCATGCAAAGCATCATTGCCTCCTGGAAAACCCGGATACCGATCCACAAAATTGTGAATTGAATCCACATTTTCTAAGGGAGGTTTCAATTCACCTTCTTTACCTTCCGCTATTGGAAGATCTTCCCCTTTGCCACCTTCTAAACCTGGTTGTGTGGGTTGAAGAGATGTAAAGGTATCTACGGGTACCACTTCTTCCACAATAATGGGCACCCCATCGTTTCCGTTTCTTTTTGGAGGTGGATCGATCTTCCTTTTATCTGTGTCGATTAGTTTGCCCACCGGATGGAACACCACTGTATCCTGAATTGGAGGAAAAAAATGGTTGATGGGTTTTTTCTTTTGCATCATGGCAGTTAGATAAGGTATTGCTAAAATACCGGCAACGATAGCAATACCAATGAGGAGTGATTTTAGTACGTTAACGGGATATTCCCGTCTCAGTACATAGGCCCCGTAGGCCTGATTTCGGCGATCGAATACAAGATCGACAAAACCTTTCGCGTTTGTTTGTGATAAATGCACCATAGTTGAAATAGTGACACCTCAATCAACATTTTGCCGATTGAGGTGTCTATGATCTGATCACCTAACTGTATTTTTATTAATTCCTGTTGTACATATCGAACCGTTAACAACCGGGGTGAATGAAAACAGATCATTTTTGTCATTCATGTATCCCTTTACTGGCAAAGGATTCAGAAGACATGCAAAAGTCCATCATTCTGCTTTCAACTGACAATGCCATTTAAATGTCTTTTAGATTCTTTCCAATCTGTCATACTTTTATATTCAGATCACGTAAGAAGAGATAGAATTACTAACCAACTAAAAGAGTGAAAATATGAATGGATTGATCGTAATATTTCCTTAAACGGGTTATGACCCTTTTAAATAAATAGCCCCGGGCTTAAGCCTGGGGCTATTTATTTAGAGAATAAATTTATTTTCTTTTCAATATTCATTTTCTCCGTATCTGTTTTCGCCAATTCCAAAGCCTGTGTTAAATGATGATATACTTTGGAAACATCTATTTCCTCATATAAATTCGCAAGCAACAGATGATATAAATGACTGGTTTTGAGTTCCAGCTTTTCGGCTTCTGCAATGGCTTCCTTTTTTCCATTGGCTTTGGAAAGGGCATAGGTACGATTCAACGCAGCAATGGGTGAATACTCAAGTGATAACAATCGATTGTACAATTGTAAAATACTTTCCCATTTTTCCGGAGTATCAGTTTTATGCGTATGCCAATAAGCAATGGCAGCTTCCAGATGATATTTAGATAACTTATTACCCGTGGATGCCTTTGTCAAATAGTGAATTCCTTTTTCAACAAGTTCCAGGTTCCATAAATTTTCATCCTGCTCTTCATAGATCACCATCTCGCCATTTAAATTCATACGGGCCTCAAACCTGGATGAATGAAAACACATGAGGGATAATAAGGCATTTACTGTGGGTGTTTTTGTATGTTCATTTTCAGCGAGCATTAAAGTAAGCCGCATGGCTTCTATGCAAAGATCTTTTTGAAGGGTGGTGTTTTTTGAGGTAGAATAATATCCTTCGCTGAACAGTAGATATAAAGTGGTCAATACCGTTTCAAGCCGGTTGTTGATTTCTGCTGCTGGTGGCAATTCCATTTTTATGTTTTCTGTCCGGAGCTTTTCTTTGGCCCGGATGAGTCTTTTATAAATGTTTTCCTTGTTGGTGATAAATGCATCTGCAATTTCATCTACACCAAATCCACAAAGTATATTCAACGACAATCCGATCTGCGATTCAGCAGGAATAGATGGATGACATATAGCAAACATCATTTGCAGCTGGCTATTGGTAATATTTGTATTGGAAAGATCTATTTCAATATCTTCGGTATTCGTATCCGAATTTTTTAATTCGACAGCGACTTTTTTTGTGAAAACATGTTCATGTTTTAAAAAATCTTTGGCTTTGTTTTTCGCAACGGTATATAACCATGCGGTGGGATTTTGCGGCAGACCTTTCAATCCCCATGTTTCGGCAGCTAAAAGAAAAGTATCGCTAACAATGTCTTCAGCTGTTTCTATATATTCTATTCCAAATAATTTACAGAGGACAGAAGTAATTTTACTATATTCTGTCCTGAATAAATGTGGTATGAGCTCCTGTTCATTCACTTTTATTAAAATAAGTGCCTCCGGTTTTTATCCGAAGACACTTATGTATGTTTTAATTATCCATCGGGATAATAGCGCGAACTTCAACCGATCCGCCCACCTGTAAAATAGGACAGCCCTTCGACATTTCCGTTGCCTCCTCCAGACTATTCGCCTTGATAATGGTATATCCGCCTAATACTTCTTTGATCTCAACAAACGGACCGTTTGTAACGAGATTATTGGGCTTTACCACTTTCCCATCTGATTCTAACCTGTTACCGGCAGTCACCAGTTTATTCTGGGCAGCAATACCACCGATCCAATCCTGCCATGGTTTTAGCATAGATTGGATTTGCTCGGGTGACATTTTTTCGGCGTAGTTAGAATCTTCTCTTCTAAAGATCAATAAAAATTCTTTCATACAATTTATTTGTTTGAATGTAATGCTACAGTATTTCCCTCCGAATCTACAAAAACTGCGAAATATCCAATCTCATCGCTGATCTTTGTTTTTGGCATGGCCACTTGTCCACCAGCTTTTTCTACGTTAGATAAGGCATTGGCAAGATCAGGATTGGCATTCAGGTAAAGTTTAGCACCATCAGTTCCTGGCTTATGCATTGGGCCTTGTACCAAACTACCGGATACTTTTCCATTCATATCTTCAGCAGGGAAAAAGGCCATTTGCATACCCATGGTTTCCTGTTGATGCATTTGGATCCCGAAAACAGTTTCGTAGAACTTTTTTGCTCTTGAAATGTCAGATACTGAAATTTCGAACCAGTTGATAGTGTTGTCTGTTGCTTTCATGTTTTTTAGTTTTAAAGTTTATAATTTTCGTTTTATACAGACATGACGATCCACTGTGTTGAAATTGGACAAGGCTTTGAAAATACTTATGGAATCAGACTTAAATGACTGATAATAAGGATGATATTTTTTATATGCGATTAAATGGAGGGTGTTTTAATCGTACATCGTAAATCCAAAATCGTAAATAATTAGCTTCCTTTATTTGGCTTTGCGAAGGTAGACACATCTTCACCGGTGATTTTCTGATCGCAAAGGATGATCAATCTCTCCACCACATTTCTCAATTCACGGATATTACCCGTCCAGTTTATTTTTTGCAATTCAGAAATGGCTTCTTTGCTGAATGATTTGGCAGCGATGCCTTGTTCTTCCACAATTTGTTCCATAAAATGCTCCGCCAGGATTGGAATATCTTCCTTACGATCATTCAGATCGGGTACATGCATGGGGATCACATTGAGGCGATGATATAAATCTTCTCTGAAATTGCCTTTAGAAATTTCATCAGCCAGATTTTTATTGGTAGCTGCCACTACTCTTACATCGACCGTAATATCCCGGTCACCACCTACTCTCAAGATCTTATGTTCCTGTAAAGCCCGCAAAACTTTTGCCTGGGCTGATAAGCTCATATCTCCAATTTCATCCAGAAATAAAGTGCCCCCGTTTGCCAGTTCAAATTTCCCCTGACGTTGTTTGACGGCTGATGTAAAAGCACCTTTTTCATGTCCAAACAATTCGCTTTCGATCAGTTCTGAAGGAATGGCGGCGCAGTTTACTTCAACCAGCGGGCCGTTTGCACGATGAGATAGTTCGTGGATCCAGCGTGCTACAAGTTCTTTCCCGGTTCCATTATTCCCGGTGATCAACACCCTTGCATCTGTGGGTGCCACCTTTTCGATGAGCTCTTTAATTTTTTTTATCGGAGTTGATTCGCCGATAATTTCCCGCATTTTATTTTTGCTCACTTTCTTTTTAAGCTGCTTGGTCTCCACTACCAGGCTTTTCTTTTCCATGGCATTGCGTACCGTAACCAACAACCGGTTTAAATCAACCGGTTTGGGAATATAATCATAGGCTCCTTTTTTAATTGCATCTACCGCCGTATCAATATTGCCGTGCCCAGAGATCATGATGATAGGTACATCCGGATTGCCAGAAGCCATTACCTTCTCCAGAAATTCAATTCCATCCAGTTTTGGCATTTTAATATCAGATAAAATAAGGTCATAAGATTCTTTATTGAACATATCGAATCCTTTCTGTCCATCCTCTGCTTCATCCACCTCAAAGCTTTCATATTCGAGGATCTCTCTCAGTGTTTTTCTTATACTTTGTTGGTCATCAATTACTAATATTTTTGCCATCTCCCTTATTTTGCATCGAATATAGTAATTTTACCAGAAATAGAGGAAAATAGAAACGTATCTGCCATATAAAGAATTGGTGAACCATCTGCAGCTAAAGGCTTCCGATAATGTTTACCTTGTATCCGATGTTTCCAGGTTAATGATGACTGCTTTGCAGCATCATGAAAAATTTGATCCAGCCCAATTCATTTCTTCTTTCACCGATCAGCTCACGGATGGGAACCTATTGATCCCTGGATTTGTGAATACCCTTTCCAATGAGATGGACATCGATATGAGAACGCTAAAACCGGAAACAGGTGGATTATCCAAGGAGGCATTTAACCAATTTAAGAAAGGCGGGCCTCTACGTACGAACGACCCATTTCATTCTTTTTTTGTGTTCGGCAGAGATGGAAAAAAAATAACGGATGCGACCAATGAAAATGTTGACACTTTTGGAAAGAATTCTGTGTTCGGATATTTACATCAAAATGGAGGGGTTTTGATCATGATCGATCTTCCTTTGTATTTTGGATTTACTTTTGCCCACTATGTTGAACAACAAGAACAGGTGTCTTATCGCAGAAATCAACCGTTTCATTTTCAATTTACAGATACCAGCGGGAATACATCCAAAAAAACTTTCAATATATATGCAAAGAAAAGAGGATATGACCCACTTCTCAACAGTCTGGAGAAACTATTGGAAGATGCCGGTGCTTTGCAACGAATAACCTTCAACACAGCTGTCATATTCAGGATAGATCTTCAAAAAGCGTATGAAGTTGTCAGCATGGATATCATAAATAATGGTGCCAGGAACATCATCCATTTTAAATTTTCTTTATATTTGAAACAAACGATCAAAAAAATAACCGGTTAAGTGATCATTATCTACAGCGAACAAAATTCACCACGACTGCAGTATGCGGCCAGTGTAATTTTCAATCACATCTTAAAGGTGACTGTACCGGTAAACTTTACTGATAATCCTGCCTACTTTATTTCCGTAAAAGGAGCCAAGATCAACTATAGTAAAAACAGTCTTGATCACGGTATCCATATTGTTCCTTCGGGTTTTCTATTCCAGGATAAAATAAAAGCGGAATTTCCAGGGATTACGGATGGTCAGTACAGCAAAGCCATTTTCCCTACGGTAGGCAGTAAAGATTTTACCTATGATCCATTATCAGCGGTTTTTTATATGGTAAGTAGATATGAAGAATATTTACCACATGAAAAGGATCAGTACGGCCGGTTTTCACCGGAAAAAGTTTTTTCATTTCAACATGGATTTTATCTGAAGCCGATGGCCCATTATTGGTCGGAGGAAATAAAGGATAAATTACTAAGCAAATTTCCTCAGTTTGAATTTCAGGAAAAAACCTTTCGTGCATTGGCAACGATCGATGTAGACAATGGATATGCCTATCGGGGTAAAGGTGCCTGGAGAACTTTCGGGGCTTACGTAAAGGATATCCTGAGGTTTAAATTCAAATCGGTGATGGAACGTACCCATGTGATCACTGGTCATAAAAAAGATCCATTCAATTATTATAAATTTCAGAAAAAGGTTTGCACGAATTATGGGATCCCGTTAAGATATTTTGCTTTATGTGGAAAAAGAAGTGAACACGATCATTCGCTGGATATTACCTCCATGGCTTATAAGAAGCTGATAAAAAAACTGAGATTCTGTGGCAAGGTGGGAATTCATCCTTCATACTTATCCAATTCTGATCCTACAGCCCTTAATCTGGAGGTTCGGATGCTAAGCAAGATCTTACGAAAAAGAGTTGTACATAGTCGCCAACATTTTTTGAAATTGAAATTTCCTGAAACCTATCGGAATCTATTAAATGTAGGTGTAAAAAAAGATTATAGCATGGGTTATCCCGATTATCCAGGTTTTAGAGCATGTATTGCCGAGCCTTATCCTTTTTATGATCTGGAGTTGGAAGAAATCACTTCTTTAATGATCACCCCATTTCAGGTAATGGATACTCAATACCGGGATTACAAAAAAATGGAAGCTAAACCTGCCACTGCCGCCATGCTCGAAATGATGGAGGAGGTAAAGAAAGTCTCCGGGATGTTTGTTTTTGTCTGGCATGACAGATCTTTTGCCCCCTGGCCGGAATTTGAAGGGTGGAAAACTTCTTTTGAAACCATTGTAAAGAGCGCCGCAGAATGATAGAGGCCATTCCCTTTGAGAAGATTGACCAAAAAAAATGGAATAACTGTGTACAGGAAAGTGAGCATAAAAATATTTATGGATTGTACGATTCCATTTGCACTGCATGTGATCACTGGATAGGAATTGTCTATAACGATTATGAAGCCATTATGGCCTTACCCATGAAGAAAAAGCTTGGGTTAAGCTATTCCTGGCATCCTCAGTTCATGGGTCCATTAGGCATTTTTGGAGAAGAAGTGACCACCGAAATTCGTTCAAAGATGTTTGCTACCATCATAGAACACTCCTGGTGGATTAAAATGCATTATTGGCAGGATCAATCGGAAATAAAGGAGATAAAAACCACCGAAAGGATCTATCAGCAATTGGATCTGGCAGATCGATCGATGGATAATATACGATTAAATTACAATGACAATACCAAACGGAATTTAAAAAAGGCGATCAAACAAAATCTGAGCATCCGGAAAACGGATGATAGTGAACAATTGATTCTTGTGTTCAAAGAGAACAAAGGTGACCAGATAAAAAATAT
The DNA here is from genome assembly GCA_025451295.1 of Flavobacteriales bacterium. Classification (GTDB taxonomy): domain Bacteria; phylum Bacteroidota; class Bacteroidia; order CAIKAF01; family CAIKAF01; genus JANWKQ01. The sequence continues at coordinate 8,239 of JANWKQ010000158.1, forward strand.
AAAAGAGGAGTCCTATGTGTTGTTGAAGAAACTCACCGATCATTGGATAAAAAAGGGAATGGGTCATATTATGACGGTGTACGCTGGGAGTGATCTGGCAGCTATCGGATGTTTTCTAACCTGGGGCAAAAGACTTATTTATTATAAAGGCGCTGTTACAGAAGCAGGTAAAACGAACGGTGCGATGCATTATTTGATCGACCAGGAAATTGAACTTCATCTTTCCGGATGTAGTTCTTTTGATTTCGGTGGCTCCAACACCGAATCTGTAGCCCGTTTCTATAAAGGGTTTGGTGGAACAGATCGCATGTACTATCTGCACGAATACAAAAAATTTAAAATTTAATAAGATCCCGGGTCGCCTCCGGCGCCCTTATTTGTTTCCCGCAGATTTGCGCAGATTGACGCTGAATTTCTTTTTCTCTGATTGATTTGCGCTGATGTGGCGCTATAGCGCCATGCATCTGCGTAAATCAATCCGCCGGATGGTATAGACCAGAATGGGTAGCAGCGAATTCCATTTAAATCTGCGCAAATCTGCGGGGAACAAGATGCAGAGTATATACACCACGAGAAATTTTAAATTTAATAAAAGATACACCAGTACATCCGCCCATTTGATTTTTACGTACCTTTAACACGTAAACGAACACCGCATGATTCACCTTTTCTCCGACGAAAACAACATTATTAATAACTACATTGCTCAGCTCCGTGATGTCAATGTTCAAAAAGATAGTTTAAGATTCCGAAATAATCTGCTCAGGATTGGAATGAAAATGGGTTATGAGATCAGTAAGAAACTGAACTATGATCCTATTGAAATTCAAACACCATTGGGTACTTCTACCATGAATCTATGTTCAGATAAAATTGTTCTGGGAACTATTTTACGAGCTGGATTACCTTTGCATGATGGACTTTTACAAACATTCGATAATGCGGAGAATGCCATCATTTCGGCCTATAGAAAGCATGATTCGGAGTTAAAATTTCATATTGAGGTAGAATACATGTCATCTCCCACGCTTGAGGATAAAGTCCTGATCCTTTGTGATCCGATGCTGGCAACCGGAATGAGTATGGTAAGTTGCTGGAAAATACTTACTGAAAGAAGAGGGATGCCCAAAAGCACCCACATTGTTTCAGTAATAGCCAGTGAAGAAGGATTGAATCATACGCGTCATCATTTACCATCTGATGTTCAATACTGGATTGGAGCTGTGGATCCGGAGCTCAACGCCAAATCATATATAATTCCCGGGTTAGGGGATGCAGGCGATTTAGCCTATGGAGTAAAGCTATAATGGATACAAACTGGCTTGAAACTGTTATTGCGGCGTTAATTGCTTCCTTTAAGTTCGCAATTACTGTTCCTCTCTTTATCCTGAACGAAAAACTCTCCTTTTGGGAATCCGTTTTATTTGGAATTTCTTCGGGCA
>JANWKQ010000159.1 GCA_025451295.1 Flavobacteriales bacterium
TCGCGGAGGATGACTCGGCTTCGAATTATTTTTACGCATTTTTTTTGAAAACGAGTTATCCCCGCGAAAGCGGGGACCGGTCACAATTATCCGAGAGGCCAATAAGTACAACAAACAAAAGATTTAGCGGAACACCGAAAAGGCCGCCCAAAATCGTAAATTTGCCACATGTCACTACGCATTGTTTTTATGGGTACACCAGAATTTGCAGTTGCAACATTGGATGCTTTGCATAAAAACGGATATAATATTATGGGTGTGGTAACCGTTCCCGATAAACCTGCAGGACGTGGATACGAGTTACAGGAATCAGCCGTAAAAAAATATGCGAAGGAAAACGGATTAAAAATTCTTCAACCGGAAAAATTAAAATCGGAAGAATTTTTACAAGAATACAAAGCATTGGCACCCGATCTGAATATTGTAGTTGCATTTAGAATGCTGCCGGAAGTGGTATGGTCCTTTCCTTCATTGGGTACATTTAATCTGCATGCTTCACTTCTTCCACAGTACAGAGGAGCTGCACCCATTAACTGGGCAATCATTAACGGGGAAACAGAAACAGGTGTTACCAGTTTTTTTATTGATCGCGAAATAGATACAGGGAAAATCATCTTAAATGATAAAGTAGCAATTTCTCCTGCGATGAATGCCGGTGAATTGCATGATCTGTTAATGAAAAAAGGTGCGGAACTGGTGCTCAAAACTGTGAAAACCATTGAAAACAGGGAAGTTTCTTTAATTGATCAATCGCAACTGGTTGAAAATCAAAATACCATATTGAAATCGGCTCCAAAAATATTTAAGCATCATTGTTTGATTGACATTCATAAACCCATCATTGACATACAAAATCTAATCAGAGGTATGAGTCCGTATCCGGCAGCAATAGCGATGGTTACAGACAGTTCAAACGCTGAAATACCAGTAAAAATATATAGTTCAAGGATTGATCGATTTGTAAATACAGAAGAACCGGGTGTTATAGCGACTGATGGTAAGACATTTCTTGCCATTGAACATCCTGAAGGCCGCGTCTATATTGAAGAATTACAATTGCCGGGTAAGAAAAGGCTGTCAACCCCTGACTATTTAAGGGGTTCACAATTATCAACAGGTAATTGGAGGCTGAAACCATTGTAAAATAAGGCTTTGCCGACTTTCGTCGACTTTGGTTTTTGTTAATAAGTAGGTTTCATGGTAGATACAGCGGGTATGAATTAACAAACCATTGAATTTATTAACAACACAGCATTTTTACCCCCTGTATCCATTGCAGATTAAGAAGTACAGCTATATTTGTTTCACGTTTAACCCATTTATAAATAAACACAAATGAACAAAGCAGAATTAATCGAAGCAATCGCATCTGATGCGGGTCTTTCTAAAGCAGATTCTAAAAAAGCTCTAGATGCATTTATTACAGCAACTACAAAATCTTTGAAAAAAGGTGACAGAGTAGCTTTAGTAGGTTTTGGTTCTTGGAGCGTATCTAAAAGATCTGCTCGTACTGGCCGTAACCCACAAACTGGAAAAGAAATTAAAATTCCAGCAAAAAAAGTGGTTAAATTTAAAGCTGGTGCTGAACTTGCTGGTGTTATTAAATAATACATCTTCAAGCAAAAAATTAAAAACCTCGACAATAGTCGAGGTTTTTTTTTGCCGATTCTTCTTGAAACACATAGCTATGTCAACTATATGCCTATGTATTTCAATATATTTATCTTTACTCCTAAATCAACAAATCAATGAGAAAAATATTCATTCCTCTTTTGCTTCTGCTCACCATTTCCTGTGGAGGCAAAATGATCGTTGCCGAAAAATGGGAAAACGGGAAAGATAAAATTGTATTGCGGATCGATAAAGGCACCAAAGAGAAACCAGAAGTATATTATATGAAATCCTATTATCCAAATGGAAATCTCTATAAAGAAGGCTTGGTAAAAGACACTCTGGAAGATGGACTTTGGAAAACCTACTATGCATCCGGCGAAATTAAATCAAAGGGGTCTTATAGCCTGGGGAAAAAAGTAGGTGATTATGCCATTTATTACCGGGATGGAAAAACTGAACAAAGCGGAATCTATGAAGGTGATAGTTTAGTAGAGGCATATCTCTATGACAATCATGGAAAAATGATGGAGGTAGATTCCACTACCTTATGGTTAAGCTCCGGAAAACCAAAATGGAGTGATATTCAATATGCCCTTATGCATATGGAATGCAACATGATCTTTTTCGATAATTATGAAAGAGGAACCAAAGTATGTACATGTTTCCTGGATGTGATCCAGCAAAAGCTTACCTATGAAAAATATGAATTGATGACCGATCGCCAGATCAGTCAGCTCATGCTTTTTGTAGGTCCCGAATATCAGGCTTGTATCGGTAAATAAACAACCGCGGGGTGCAGGAAATCGGAAGAGTTTCAGTAACTTTTACTGCCTCTGTTCGTCTTAAATTCGTAACTTAGCATCTAATGAAAACAAATTTAAGGAACCGCATCATTCTTTTTACGCTGTTATTACTCACCAGTATGTTTTCTGTGCATGCTCAATCTTCCATTATCACTGTGTGGAAGGACAGTGTGATCGGAGCCATCTGGAATGATTCAACCAATACTGTTGCCTATGGACGCAAAGATGTCAATGGATATTATAAAATATTTCTTTCGGATTCCTTAGGTAATAATGAACAACCGCTTACCTATCCGGGTTGGGATCCCAATAGGCATCAATGGGCTGAAGAATGGCATCCCTCCGGGAATTATTTGTTTTGTTATGTAGAAAAAACGGCTTATGCATCAGAAGCAGGACATACGCGAATACCGGATGATGCAATGCCGGGATATGGCGGGTATACCGATATCTGGCTCATCAAACGGGATGGTTCACAGGCCTGGCAGCTCACCAATTATCCAAATAATTACGACAACGGAGTCATTCATGGTGCTATGTCGCAGGATGGTTCTTTGTTTGCCTGGTCTCAACGGATCCAGGCACCCGTTCCTTTCGATTTCAACCTGGCCGCGGGGGCTTATGTAATGAATGTCGCCCAGTTTATTGATGGACCAACACCAACCATCAATATTATCCACACGTTTCAACCCGGAGCATTGCTGGCAGCGAATGAGCTGGAAAGTATTTCACCAGATAACAATACCCTTTCTTTTTACAGTACATATGAAACCCAAAATATTTTCAATACACCGATCTATACGATCGACATGAATACCGAAGTGATCACACAACTTACAACCGAGAGTTTTGCGCAGGCACCCACTTATACACCCGACGGCAGCAAATTTGTTTATATGACCGGAAAGGATTGTGATATTTTTCCATTCGAGATCCAGGGAGCGGATTGGTGGCTGATGAACAATGATGGAAGCAATAAACTTCGCATTTCAAGAATGAATATCACAAATGATCCGCAATCCGTGAATCATTATCGCCTCGCAGGAAGTATTTCATTCATGTCGAACACAAGTTTTTTAGGAGGCGTGATGACTCAGCCTTTGGGCCTCACCGGTTATACCGCCAAAGTCCAAATACTTCCTACCATAGGTATTGGTCCTGAAGAAATACTAACGGAATTTTCAATGTATCCGAATCCTACGTATGAAAAACTCACCATTCAGTTGCAAAATAATTCACAGGAGGAACTTCTGCAGATTTATAATTCTACCGGCACACTCATGAAAGAGGTAATGGTTGATGAAATTTCTGAAATCGACATTAGTTATTTACCCAGAGGAATTTACTTCCTGAATCTAAAAACAAATCCTGAGCATTCCAGGAAATTTATTAAGCAATAATCGCTGCCGCAAAGTTTTCCTAAACTTTGGACAACAATCGTCCAATGATCATTACTTCGAACAAATGAGTAAAGATGGATTCGAGAACCCCGGTATTTCGAACGAATGGTGCAAAGTTCATATCGGGCGTATCCATGGATGCCACAATATAACCACTGTAGATATAACAGGTATTATATAATTTGGAAATATTCGCATCCGTGACTACAGAATTGGGAACAATAACTCCAATCACCGCAAAAATAAAAGTAAACAGGATGATAATCAGTAAAAATATATTGGCTGCTCCCAGCAGCGCATCTCGTATTTTGAGTTTCTCTCCGAAAACATCGCTTACTGCCTCATAAAAACTGGTAAAGATCATAATGAGGGTGACGGTTGTAGAAAACCCGAGTACTATACGGTATACATGAAAGTTGGTTTTTTCCAGTCCGATAATAGTCGCTATAAAAATAATGATGGTGGCAACCGTTAATGCAATGGCCAGGGTATAGAAATACCAACGTTTATTGATGAAGTGAAAAAGAAAGAAAAGAGATACCGTTGTTAACGATAACGAGAAAAAAAGATCCATAAATGCCGCCAGCGTTTCGCTGATCATATAATTTCCGGTTCTGGCTGCAGGAACAATAAAGACATTCGACAACAGGCTCAACGACTGGCAAACAAGCAGCCATATATAGAGTGGTCCGCGTCGCTGATCTATTTTAGGATGTGAACTGGAAGCCATTCTGGTAAATTAAGGATAAATATATAAATATTTATTTCCCTCAGCAACAGATCATTCCCTAATTTCTTTTCATCAGCACCAGGTTGCCTGATTTGATCACCGCCAGCTCATTGTCATCCGTGGGATTGAACGTATAACAAAATCCACCGGCAAATTCCGAGTCGTATTCCATAGAAAAGCTTGTAGCGTTATAAATTCGGAAACCATTTCTTCCAACAGCTATGTATTTTCCACTGGAACTTACTTCCATATAGTAGTCCTCATTACCCAATTCAAGCCAATTGTTACTTACCGGTTTTCTTGTTGTCGCATCATAAATCCTAAAATGAGCATAACCAGATCCGGCGATCATCACATATACATTTTTTCCACGCATCTCCAATCCCGTTATTGCCACATCTTCTTCGAACGGACGGGTAAAAAATTTAGGTCCGGTTGGTTTATCCTCGATCTCAAAATTTTTGTAGCCGGCATCAATCGTTTTTTGATCCAATAAATAGAGATCACAATCGGCATCTCCATAGATATAGTTATTGGCATCAAGTCTTACCATGACCGGTCGTGGAAATCCAGCCATGTTCCCATTTCTATTCCCCTGATTATTTAAACTCACCTGCTGCCATTCCATTACTTTTTCAAAATTGGAATTGTAAGCCACCAGGCTATGATCAAACATGGCAAAACTTTCCATACTGTTTTTCCAGACACAAAGAATATTCCCATCATCATCATAGCGGGCCGACGATGGCATCATCTGCCAGGAAAGATCATCAGCATTGTTTGTTTTTCGAAGATCAAGCGGTTCGTTGTTGGCATATTTTTTCTCCACATAATCAGATTCTTCGGAGATTGATCTGATTATACTTCCGTCAGAAGTACTTCTGATCATCAGATTGATATCCGATTCAGTACTATTTTCGTTGGAATAGGTGATCATCTGTGTTCCATCAGGGCTCACATCTGATACAAAGATGGATTGTTTGTAATTCGTAACCTCCTTGGTCCATATCCTTGTTTTGGTACGTACATTATATCTGGATAACTCACCATAAGTGGTTGATATGATCACTTCGTCTCCATTTGGAAGCCAAACAATTCCCGATACTCCACCGCTTTCCTGCAGTTCGATGGTGGTATTATCGTCCCATGAATTGATGTTATAGGGTTTAAAAGAAAAGAAGATGGCAAGCAAACAAATAGTTGCCAATCCAAAGATCAGCTGATAAGCGGAGTGATTTTTTTTCATTGGATAAGGATATTGGTGGTTGTAGTCCGATACAATAATAAAAAATTATGCCAAAAATGTCCGGATAATATCCCCCAGAGGCTTTTTACTTCTCAAATGCTCCTGCATCGGGGTTTCCGGCGCTAAGCCGGTTGGCTCCCTGAAGATCAAACATAAGTTGAGCCGCATAGGAACTTATAAAACTTGGATCACCTATGTTAATAGCTGCAGAACCCGGTTTGATTGTATAGTACCCCTGAAAGTCATCAGTAAATTCAGGCTCCTGATTGATAATGTTGTTGGTGAAATGGATTGTCGGGGTAGTCATATCATCATCCAGTCTCAATAACGAATTTCTGAAATTATAATTGAATGGGCTGGCTGTTGTACTGTCGAAATCAACTTCTGCAAGGGCTGAGCCGTAAACAATGCCATTGTTGAATTCGAAATTCATTGCATCCGAATTAATTGAATTGTTGTCGAAAGGATCTACATAATAATTATTGAAAAACAAGGACGGGAAATTCCGGATGCTTCCACTCCAATAATTGGCGAAGGTACTTTGGTAGAATTTTATATCACCCCCATATGTAAATGCAGCACAATACTGACCACAATTATCGATCAATACATTATAGCCATCCATATTATATTGTCTGGAGAAAATTCCTACTGCACTCATATTCTCAATCCTCACATTTTCTAAAACAATTTTCTTGGGAGTATTAACATTATGACCCGTGGAGGCTGCAAGCGCCGTAAAATCATCCAGCTGTAAACCAATAAATGCATTTTTGATCACGGCATTCCGTATAATGTGATCCGTTTTTCCTTCGTTGATAAGAATCCGGTCCCATTGTCCCGGGACATCCTTGTAAGCATATTCTAGTTTTGTTCCCTGGAAAACGACCGGATTATGTTTTTCTCCCAATACATATAACGAAGCGTATTGATAAACCCATAAAGAACTATTGTGATAGAAGTGTATCTGAGTTCCTGGCAGGATGGTTAAGGTACATCCAGAGTCTACCACGGCATATCCAACCACAACAATCGGTTTTCCAGGTCCCCAGGTTGTATTGCATGGAATAATGGAATAGGCTAATCCTGATCCCAGGGTATCTGTTGGATAATAATAAGTAGCATCCTGACCAAACGCTACCAGCATGGCTCTTGCATAGCTGGCACCCCCGTTATATTCCACCACAATCGAATCTTCTTCAATCAGTGGACCTGTTCCTCCATTGGGATCCAACGTTACTTCTACAAATACATACATACTATCATGCGCCTCCAGTTCCAAATCGGTTACCGATGGCCCGGGAAATCCATTCACATTAAAATGATAAGGTCCACTCGTTCCGCTGGGAATATAAACCCGGTCAAGATTCACGGTTTCATTCGAATTGTTGCGGATCAAAAATACTTTGGTCATCGACCCCATGCTGGTAAAAACGGTATCAAAAATGACAGTATCCTTTGAGACGGTGATGGTAGGAAGATTGGAGAGGGGTGGGTCACATGAATTGAAAAAAAACAGGGAACTAATGCCCAATGCACCTGACAGACTAAATATGGTGATCTTTAACTTTCTCAAAACCTGGATTTCTCTCTTATAACGCTACAAATGAAAAAAATTATACTCAGAACTCATCTACTATTCTTTAATATTATACTCTTTTATTTTCCGATAGAGGGTCCTTTCTGATATTCCAAGCTCTTTGGCAGCGCTTTTCCGCTTGCCGCGGTGCTTTTGCAATGCTTTTGTGATGAGCTCCATTTCCCGGTCATCCAGTGAAAGAGATTCTTCTACCTCATGATGAAGGACGGTTGGTTTTACAGTTTTGGACCCGTTACCCGAGTGAATAATGATATCCTCATCAGTATGATCAATCGGTTCATTGTAATCCTCATAAAGTCGTTTGATGATCTGGGCATCATTTTCATTGAATGAGGTGGACCCCTGACCTCCGTTCTGCATAATGGTAAGCATGAGTTTTTTGAGATCTACAATATCCTTCTTCATGTCATAAAGGAACTTATAGATGATCTCACGATCTGAAATATTCTCTCCTTCTCTTTCTTGTTTAAACAATACCGGAGCTGTTGAAAATCCTTCCCTTGGAATATATTTTCTTAAAGTCTCTACAGAAATTTCTCTTTCTCTTTCAAGAATCGAAATTTGCTCTGTAATATTTCTGAGTTGACGTACATTTCCCGGCCATGAATAGGATTCAATCAACGATTTGGCATCTTCGGTTAGTTTAATGGGAGGCATTCTATATTTATCCGCAAAGTCGGCCGCAAATTTTCTAAAGATCAATTCAATATCCAGGGGTCTTTCTCTTAAAGGTGGAATGATGATCGGCACCGAATTCAAACGGTAATAAAGGTCTTCCCTGAATTTTCCCCGTTGGATCGCATCCAAAAAATTAACATTGGTTGCTCCAACGATCCTTACATCCGTTTTCTGCACCTTGGATGAACCAACCTTAATAAATTCTCCCGTTTCAAGCACACGTAGCAATCTTACCTGGGTTTGTAAAGGTAGATCGGCTACCTCATCCAGAAATATGGTCCCACCATCGGCCACTTCAAAATAACCTTTACGTGCATCCGTTGCCCCGGTGAAAGATCCTTTTTCATGTCCGAATAATTCCGAGTCAATCGTCCCTTCAGGAATGGCGCCACAATTCACCGCTATAAAAGGTCCATGCTTGCGGGTTGATAATTGATGAATGATCTTGCTAAAGACTTCCTTACCTACCCCACTCTCCCCTGTTATTAAAACCGAAAGATTGGTGGGTGCCACCTGTTGAGCTACATCCAGCGCCCTGTCTAAAGCATGAGAGCTACCGATAATACCAAAGCGATTTTTTATTTCCTGTACAGTCATTAGTACTCTTGACGCTTAATATTTTTTTTTACCTGATCCGTTAACACTAATTATAAAATAGCCGTGCCTAACAAAGTGGCCGAGTTACAATCATGCACCTTCACCAAGGCATAATCCCCCGGTTTAAAATGCTCCTTCGGAAAGACGATCACCTTATTCTGGCTATTGCGGCCAAATAGTTCATTTTCATTTCGTTTACTGGTTCCTTCTACCAAGACCTTAAACGTTTTACCCAAATCTTTCTGATTGCTCTTTAATGATAAATCACGTTGAATGGCAATCACCTCTTCCAATCTTTTGGTTTTTAATTCCTCCGGAATATCATCACTATATTTTCTTTCAGCCAGGGTTTTGGGTCGTTCACTATAATTGAACATATAAGCATAGTCGAATCCTACTTCGAGCATCAGGCTTTTTGTATCCGCATGTTCTTCTTCCGTTTCTCCACAAAAACCACAAATAATATCCGTGCTGATCGCACAATCAGGCATGTATTTTTTAATGGCTGCGATGCGAACAAGATATTCCTCCCGGGTATATCCCCGGTTCATTCTTTCCAGCACAGCACTGTTTCCGGATTGAATGGGAAGATGTATATACTTACAAATATTTTCATGTTTCGCCATCACCATCAAAACCTCATCGGTCATATCTCTTGGATTGGAGGTAGTATAACGAATTCTTAAATCGGGATTGATATTTGCAACCATGTCCAGAAGATCCGCAAAATTTACAGAGGCGGATTTTTCTTCATCCGTTAAATGTTTGAATTCTTTCTTTGCACCACCACCATACCATAAATAGGAATCCACATTCTGTCCGAGTAATGTGATCTCTTTATAGCCATCGGCTAACAATTGTTTTGCTTCTTCTAAAATAGTTTCCGGATTTCGGCTTCTTTCGCGACCTCTTGTGAAGGGCACCACACAAAAAGAACACATATTATCACATCCCCTCATAATGCTTATGAAAGCTGTGATCCCATTTCCGCCCAACCTAACCGGACTTATATCTGCATAGGTTTCTTCAAGTGATAATAAAACATTCATCGCTTTTTGCCCGCTGTTCACCTCCCCTACCAAATCAGGTAAGGATCGATAGGCATCCGGACCCACCACGAGATCGACCAGTTTTTCTTCTTCTAAAAATTTTTCTTTTAATCTTTCGGCCATACAACCCAGTACGCCAACAATTAAGGAAGGTCTTTTTTTCTTGAGAGATTTGAATTCAGTAAGTCTTTTTCTTACTTTTTGTTCAGCGTTTTCACGGATCGCACAGGTATTGATCATGATCACATCCGATTCGTACAAGTTCTGGGTTGTATAATACCCGTTTTCCTGCATGATCGAAGCTACAATCTCGCTGTCGCTAAAATTCATCTGGCAGCCGTAACTTTCCAGGTATAATTTTTTTGCCCCGGCCGGAATATCCCCTTTCAGCAAGGTAGGTTTGCCTTGATTTTCCTCTTCGATTACCTTTTTCTCGATCTCAAACATATGATACTGCAAAAATACAAAATTCCAAAGCATTTGTGACAAAATGTCAGTTACCCGTACTAATTATCGTTAAAACAGGGGTTTTGAGAGAAGCCAATCAAAAAAATCAGCACTTTTATCCTGGTGTAAAGACCCCATCAATTGGATTCATGCGTTTAGGTCGGCTTAGAGAAAATATCGTCATTGCCTGGAGGTCCATTAAAGGACAAATGCTCCGGACCGTGCTTACTATTTTTATTATTGCCTTGGGGATCATGTCACTGGTGGGAATGCTCACCGCGATTGATGTTCTTAAACAAAGTATCAATGATAATTTTGCTTTTTTGGGTGCCAATACATTCACAGTTCGCAATCGTGGATTCAGGACCTCTTTTGGTTCGGGTGGACAGCGTCCTAAAAAACATCCGGTGATCACCTATGAGCAGGCAGAGGAATTTAAAAACAGTTTCAAATTCCCGGGTTCTGTTTCGGTATCAGCCATGGCCACTCAGGCAGGCGTTATCAAAAAAGGAAACAAAAAAACCAATCCAAATATTCCGATCACCGGTTGTGATGAAAATTATCTGGACGCAAGCGGATTCGAAATTGATGAAGGCAGAAATTTTACACCGGAAGAAATACAAACAGGAAGAAATGTTACACTCATCGGGGCCGAGATCAAAAAAAATCTGTTCGGCGGAAATGAATGTCTGGAACAGGAGATCTCCATTGGACCTAAACGCTATACAATTATTGGTGTGCTTGCCAGCAAAGGAGCCGGTATTGGTATCAGTAATGATAGATCTGTGTTGATCACGCTCAATAATCTTCGACAGAATTATAAAAGCGAAAAAACATCCTTTGTGATCACCGTAAAGGTAGCCAGAGCAGAATATGTGGATCCCGGAATAGAAGAAGCCACAGGGAAATTCAGGATCGCCAGAGGTGATCTGCCGGGCCGGGAATCATCTTTCGAGATCGTAAAGAGTGATAGCATCATCAATGAACTATTGGGTATGACCACTTATATTTCGGCAGGCTCGGTGGTGATCGCAGTGATTACTCTATTGGGTGCTTTGATCGGGTTATTAAATATTATGCTGGTAAGTGTAACAGAGCGTACCCGGGAAATTGGTGTTCGAAAAGCGATTGGTGCAACCAGAAGAAGTATTGCTTTGCAGTTTCTCATCGAAGCGATCTTAATTTGTCAACTGGGAGGAGCTTTAGGTGTTGTGATGGGAATTGGCATTGGCAACCTGATGACTTTGATCTTTGGAGGTGCCTTTATCATTCCATGGAACTGGATCATAACTGCGGTGGTTGTATGTTTTATCGTGGGGGTTATTTCAGGATTTTATCCTGCGCTTCGTGCTTCAAAACTGGATCCGGTTGAATCATTGCGATACGAGTAAAGGCGAAAGTTAATCATTCTGCAAAATCGCTGCAAGGATCAGTTCAATAGGAAATATTCCATGAATCTCATACAATCGGTTTCCAGTTTTAAAATCCTTCAGGAATTCCGCATCCAGAAAATAAATATAGTTTCCGGTAGAATAATCAATGATGGAATCTCCCTGGAACTGATAAATAATTTCACCGGTCGGATAGTGAATAAAAAAAACACCTTCTTTTCGGTAGAGGATTTTTCCGGTTGAAAACTCTTTTACATTGTTTTCATCAAGCTGCAGTTTTTTTACATTGGAAAAACGGTCGATCAGATATCCTCCCTCATATTCCCAGATACGTGCACCCGTCGCATATTCTTTTACATAATGCTGCGAATGGACCCTATTGACCAAACCAATAAATAAAAAAACAACCGCCCATTTCATTTCCAACTTTTTTTCAAGTTACGAACCTTGAAGTTAATACACAAGCAGCATGGCACGCCGTAGTGCAGGAGCGACGATAAAAAACCTTAATTATTACTTATTAGCATTTCAAATCTACTCCTTCACCAACTTTCTATTACCAAATCCTTCGATCTGGACAATATAGATTCCTTTTGGCCAATTCTCTATGTTCATATTTAATTGGGTTCCATTTAAGATTGTACTGAATATGATCTGACCTAATCCGTTAAGAACATTTACTTTTTTCCCTTGTACTTCAGCAGTCAAAACAATCATACAATATTCACTGGCCGGGTTCGGATACAATTGAAAGTTGTTGTTATCTATATTTTCGAGACCTACATATAGATACTCCGGAGTTTTTTGAACCCATATCGGTTGAGGCGGAAAATAAACATCTCCGTTGCTCCAGCAAATCGTTCTATCGGGAACGGTTACTCCATGCACCGACGTATCACTCACATTTTCGAATATCTTCAGCACATTTGGCGGTGATCCCGGTTGTGGACCTCCGTTTGAAATTCCATCTGAAGTATACATAATATCTCTTTCCTCATCCCAATAGAATCCGTATAGATTATGATTGGAGGTATCGGTTAAAGCCGGATCATCATTGATCATTAAAACCCGGGGCGTCATATTATAAGTGGATGGAACACCCGGATTCATATTAACCGTATTCATATCAAAAAACAGCATTTCGTGGGTATGATGTCCCACAGCAAGCAATCCGTTCGTTATATTATACCATACATTATGTACAGTTGGATTTCTAAATCCTAATCTGGTATTACTCCCTTCAATCCTTACATTGGGTGTTACCACTCCATTGATGGTTGATGCACTGTTGTAAATACAAACTTTAGGAGGTCCACCACAGCCAATGCCACTGCAGGCTACAAACATTCGATCAGCTGGTTCATCCAGAAATATATAGACGGGTGTAGACATCATGGGCGAAGAAATGATCCTGTCAGGCGGAGTATTTCCATTTCGGGTGGAGGCATTGTTAAATACAAGAATATTGCATCCAAAAGAGTTGGCAACATATAAGCGATCGTTGGTTTCGTCGAGCCAACACCCATGTGGCTGTTTCAATCCGGTTGAATCACCGAAAATATGACGGGAAGGGGTTTGTCCGCCATTGAGTGTACTGATGTTATCAAAAATTGCGATTGAACCTTTGGCTGTATCCGGATTGGTGGTTAAAATATTGTTGGGATTTGTAAACAAGGTGGATACATACATTCGATCATTGGTTTCATCGAGATAAAATCCATGTTCAAAATTCATGAACATTGTACCTGTAGAACATTGTTGTACCGGAATAACACCTTCCGGAATATAAGTAGTGTCACAAAGCGGACCACTGTTATAATTCATGGCATCTTCGAAGCGAAGGATCCCATGCCAATCAGGAAATGGATTGTACTCTCCGGTGCCAATATAAATTCTTTCATGATATATGGTATCATAGACTTGGGCATTTGCACTCATTCCTATGAGTGAAAATAAGAACAGGAAGGTAAATTTTTGCATAGATATGGTTATTTATAACACCATATTACGATTTGATGCGTTCACGACCAGAATGATTTGGTGAACTCAACCTAAATATGAGTAAGAAGACCCAAAAATGAGGTCAGTCTTTTTTTAAACTGTCCCTGATCTCGGTTAGCAATTCCTGATCCTTGGTAAGAGCCGGCGGAGCAGCATCCTTTTTTCTTTTTATTTTATTGATCGCTTTTATAAAGAGAAAAAGCGCAAACGCGGTGATCACAAAAGCAATGATGGTGGAAATAAAATTTCCGTATTTGATCATAGTCCCTGGAATGACCAGATCTGATAGATTGGTTAAGTGAGCCGCTTTTAAAGCGGGTGTTAAGATGGCGGGTGTAATGATGTCATCAACCAACGACCCCACTATTTTATTGAATGCGGCCCCGATCACAATACCAATGGCCAAATCTATTACGCTTCCTTTTAAAGCAAATTCCTTGAATTCCTTGATGAAACCCATATTAAGTAGTTTAAAAACAAAAATAGAAAGATTCAGGTATTAGATTCCGGAAACGGATTTTGGGATTCACGGTACCCTGAAAAGAAAAAAGCCCTGTTTAGCTAGAAACAGGGCTCTTTATTAATTCACCAAAAACAATGGTCTAATGTATAATATATTTTTAACCCGGAATGTTAAAAGCCTCACCGATTCACAAATTGTTAGAAAATAGAAATTCAAGAATTAGTCATATATATCATTTATTCAGATAATTACAAAACTTATCTGAAGGCTGGTATTGACAAATATTAACAAACCTGGTTCCCTGATGAATGGGTACATTAACAAGTTATCAGGTGATTTTCTGATACTTTGGGTTAAGAAATCTCGTTATGATTTTCAACTCTTAAATCCTGCAATCATGAGAAACTCAAAGACGCTGTTAGTACTCTTCATGCTTACCATGTTCCTGGCCTCATGCCAGTATGAGATGCATAGAACCACCGGATACTGCTATTCGTACGGTGAACTTGGTGGTGTATACAATGCCGATTATATTCCGGTAGAACAGCCCAAAATAGTATATGATGATGTAGTTTATAATGGAAAGGTTGAAACTGTCACCGATTCAACCAAACCGGATGAAAGAGGAAACGAAGAATATGCGCAGATTGTTGAAAACGTTTTTGAAAATGTAAAAGAGAAATCCACTTCTACTTTTTCAGTGGATGTGGATAAAGCTTCCTATTCAAATGTGAGAAGAATGGTGGATCAAAAAGAAATGCCACCTGCCAATGCCATCAGGCTGGAAGAAATGATCAATTATTTTGAATATGATTATCCACAGCCAACTGATGAACATCCGTTTTCAATTACAACCGAGGCAGCCACTTGTCCGTGGAATACAAATCACCAACTGGTAATGGTTGGACTCCAGGGTAAAGAAATTCCAAAAGAGCAATTCCCGTCCTCCAATTTTGTGTTTCTGGTTGACGTCTCCGGATCGATGGAAGGAGAGGGGCGACTTCCTTTGGTAAAAACCACACTGAAACTATTGGTTGATCAACTCCGTCCGGATGATAAAGTATCCATTGTGGTGTATGCAGGTGCTGCAGGTATGGTATTATCACCAACATCAGGTGATAAAAAGAATGTGATTTTGAATGCGATCAATAATTTGTCGGCCGGTGGAAGTACGGCCGGTGGGGAAGGAATTAAACTCGCCTATAAAACAGCAGAGGCGAACCTCATTGAGAATGGTAACAACCGTATTGTTCTTTGTACTGATGGTGATTTCAATGTGGGTGTAAGTTCAGAAACGGATCTGCAATCCCTGATCGAGTCGGAAAGAGACAAAGGAATTTTTCTTACTGTGTTAGGTTATGGGTATGGAAACTACAAGGACAATAAACTGGAGATCCTTGCGGATAAAGGAAATGGAAATTATGGATATATTGACAATAAGGAAGAGGCAGAAAAAATGTTGGTCACCGAAATGTCGGGTACATTATATACGATTGCCAAAGATGTAAAGGTGCAGGTAGATTTTGATCCGGAGATCGTGAAATCCTATCGCTTGCTTGGATATGAGAATCGGGTCTTGCAAGACTGGGAATTTAATGATGATAAAAGAGATGCCGGCGAGATCGGGGCCGGACACACGGTAACTGCCATCTATGAAGTAGAGCTGGTAAATCCGGCGATAAGCAATGATATGCTAACGGTAAAATTCCGTTATAAGCAGCCCAAGGCAGCTGAATCTGTTTTGATTGAAAAACCTTTGAACAACCCGATCCAGGCTTTCGAACTGGCATCAGAAAATCTTCGGTTTGCTTCTTGTGTGGCTGCATATGGAATGATCATGAGGAATTCTGCTTACAAAGGAAATGCAGACTTGAATATGGTGATGGACATTGCCCAAAAATCAATGACTTTTGATCAAAAAGGTTATCGGGCAGATTTCATTAAGCTGATTGAGTCAAGTAAAAAGATCTTGCCGGTTGCCTATAAATAGCCAGGGAGATTTATAAGCGTTAAATATCGTTATAGAAAAAATGAGAAGGGGATTGAAATGATAAACTAAGTTAAACGAAGTTGTCGATCGGATTTATTGAAAAAATAAATTTCGATATTCGTCGGCATTCAACTTATTTCAATCAGCGTCATGAAAAATCAACTTCTTATTCTGTCATTTCTTTCTATCATCTTTTCTACCAGCTATGCATTTTCCCAGACCAATGTGGTTACAGGCACTGCGAGCAATGACGCAACCATTGCTTATGGTGAAATCACCGGTACCGTGCGAAACAGCGAAACCGGTCATGTGGCTCCCAACGTTTCCATTATTGTTTTAAAAGATGGAAGCCTCGTTACCGGTGCTGTGGCTGACGAAAAAGGAAAGTTCCATATCGAACATATTGAAGCAGGTGTTTATGATATTAAAATTGTGGGAGCTGAATTCCAGGACAAGTTGAATAAGAATATAGTGGTGGTAAAAAACAAGATCACCCATCTACCGCCCCATCAAACCGAAATGGATTTTATCCCGCAATGCAGAATTTGTATGCCCAAGGTTGAATGGGATGCACAAAAAGTACCGGAGCGGATCAAGACTGAGGTGAAGTGGATCTCCGAGCATATCCTCATGCAAGCCCTGGGGGTTAAATAATCCCGATCCTTAACGATAACATCATATAATTGTCATTTGCAGGAACAGGTCTGATCTGTATATTTGTTATCAACTCATCAAGTCATGCAGAAAATTCATTTTGCCTTTGGTTGGTTGTTTCTTTTCTCAGCAGCGTATCTGAACGCCCAAAAAACTGCGCCGGTCGTCAAGGAACAAGAGAATTCAATTTTACAGGGGAAGGTTACTGACGAAAATGATGAACCTCTTTTTGGCGCTGTGATCATTCTATTGCAAGATGGAGCCATTGTTAAAGGAATGGTGGCGGACATGGATGGACATTATAAACTGGAAAATATTCCCGAAGGCACCTATGATCTAAAGGTCACCTATCTTGGCTTTGAAGATAAAATCATCGAAGATCTGGAGATCAATCCCCTCAAAGGAGGATATTATACACATGCCATTGAGTTGATCGTAATGCTGGAAGTTCCCAAGTGCCCTTGTGTGCAGGAAATAGAGGTGATTGTACCCAACAATTCTGAAAATATGCACTCCGGATGGCAGGCTGAACGGCTCCTTGAGCAAAATATGGGATTTTAACATATTTTTACGAGAGGGAGGCAACTAATATCGGGGTTGTGCCATCTACCTTATAAATGAGCCGAGTTCCCCCAAGTTATAAAGCTCATAAAAATCTTGTTTTGGTGAATTAAAAAAAGGTCCTGAAGGTAAAAGTTCAGGGCCTTTTTAAATTTCAGACAATATTCATTCTATAAATCCTGTTTTAATCCCATATCTTTAAGGCATGCTGAAGGCCCTTACCATTTCTATTGTTTTTCTATTGCTCATGCCTCTTGCATTTCCGCAGTGCAATATTGTAAGCGGTAAAAAGGGTATGATCCAGGATTCGGCGAAAAGTCTCAACATTTACTATAATGTAGCAATCGATGGAGATGGTTCGTTTAGAAGTCTGGGGGCCGACCTTTCCTGCGGTCTTTCATTCCCGGATATTGAGGCCCCCTGGAGTGGTAACAATAGCACAACGAGTCGTATTTCCTATAATTTTTCGGAATCGATTGTGGCTGTAAAAGTTTTTATTGCCTATACGGGTGTTCAAACTCAGATACAACCCGAAACATTCACGATCACCACAAATGGATCTGTCCCTACCCTCATTGTGGATCCGGGGGATTGTACCCAATGGAAAATAAACGCCAACACCATTTCAAGTCCTCACATTATCAACTCTGTAAATGCAATTGTAACGGTAAAATCAACAACTCCATTTACGACCCTCACTCTAACAACCGGCATGAAAAGCAGTGAAACCGGAGGATCATCCTATGGGCTCTGTACCACAGGAGCTGTAAAAAACAATGAACTGGTGGTGATGCTGGATGAAAAAGAAATGTCATTGGTGAACATTGGTTTTTATGATGATACAGGTCCGGTGGAAACACTCAATATTCAACCGGATTTACAATACTGGGTTCGTGATCCCTCAGGAAAAGAATTCAAAGTACAGGTAAAAGAAGTGGTGAAGGATGGAAAAAATACTTTGATCAAGCTGATCAAAGTATAAATTTGTGCTCTGAAATTTTGATCTGTGGAAGCCATTACATCATTTACGTCTGAAAAAGAAATTGAACTTCTTGCAGAAGGGTTTAACAACCGTACCCTACCCAAGCCAGCATGGACCCATGATGCACATTTAACCATGGCGATCTGGCATTTGAAGAAATACGATTTTTACGAAGCGGTCTGCAAAATTAAATCAGCCATCATTATTTATAATCAATCCGTAGGAGGTGTGAATGATTCCATGAATGGTTATCATGAAACCCTCACCGTTTTCTGGATGAAAGTGGTTTATTTCTATACCACCAATCATAAAAATAAATCGTTGATGGATACATGCAACGGGTTTTTATCAAGCCCGCTGGCTAGCCGTGATCTTCCCTTCTATTTTTATGAAAAAGAAAAACTCATGTCAACTAAATTCAGATTATTATACATGGAACCGAATAAAAATGAGTTTGATTATGGGACATTGGGAAAGATCCTTAGGAAAGAAATCATTTTGCGCCAGGGATAATTTTTCTCCCAGACTTATCCACGTTGCTTACGCCACATTTTTTGTTTCCCGCAGATTTACGCAAATTTACGGAGAACCATTCGGTCTGATACCATTTCGCTACCAACCCATCCGGCGGATTATTTACACTGATACAAGGTGCTATAGCGGCTCATCAGCGCAAATCTATCGGAGAAAATAAATTCAGCGTCAATCTGCGCAAATCTGCGGGAAATAATATCGGTGAGCCGGCAGGCGAATATGATAAGACTACGAACCTGAGTGGCTTAGCATAACAATACAAACTTTATTTGCAAACAACCACAACATTCCTTACTTTCAAATTGAATTTAAGAACCCAAATTCCACATTATGTCCAGCCTAAAAAATTATTCTAGGTCGTGCATCACTTCAATTGTGATTTCGAACCTATTTGTTTTTTTCGTTCAATCTTCTTTGAATGCACAAACATTTACACCAAAAACCGCATATCTGGGTCAATGGGCATTTGCTCCCGGGGTTGCACACCCTCCAACAAACTCTGTTTATATTCCTGGTGTTTACCAGTTTGGTGATATCGATCAATTTGTTCGATACAATGTAACCACCAACACATGGAGCGTGGTAGCAGGATTACCCGCCACAAAAAGTGAATTTGGTTCTGCCTTTAATGCGAATAACCGAATATTTTTTGGTGGTGGTGTAGACCAACCCGGGACTTTTACCAATGTGGTTTGGGAATTTATTCCACCTGCCACTTTTGTTATGGTAGATAATATTCCAAACGGACCTGCTTCTTCTTTTAGTTTTTCAGTGGGAAATTGCGGATATGTAGGAGAAGGGATCGTTGCCGGTTTCGGAAACTCAAATACTTTTTACAAATTCAATCCGATATTACCACCAGGACTCCAGTGGAGTATTGCAACTGCATATCCCGGTTCGGGTGATGTGAATTGCGGAAGTGGTTCACTCAACGGTTTTGGTTATGCAGGATTCGGAAGATCAAATCCGGGTTCTACCGTTTATAATGATTGGTGGAGATTTGATCCATTGTTAGGCGCCACAGGTACATGGACCGCCATGACCGCATTTCCCGGCGCTCCAAGGGAATGTCCCATGATCACTTCACAATGTAATAAACTCATTTTAATTGGTGGCGTAAATTTATCTGGGGCGAACTTTAATGATATCTGGGAATTTGATCCCGCTATTGGTGCCACCGGTACCTGGACATTTTTAGGAACCAACAATGCAGTATGGGGTCCACAAAACGGAAGATACGGTCCTGCCTTTGCCGATTATGGTGATAGTTTGTTTTTTGGAATGGGCTACGGCGCATCCAACGTAAACACCGACTGGAATTTATTTAATTATTGTCCGGCTCCATTGCCTGTGGAAGTGGCAAACTTAGAAGCAGACCTCCTGGAAAATAACAGGGTAGATGTAATCTGGACGACAATGACGGAGATCAATAACGATTATTTTGAAATTGAAAGTTCCATAGATGGAATCAATTGGGAATTGATGGGACGTGTAAACGGATCCGGAAATTCATCCACACTCCTCTCCTATCATCTGATCGATGAATCTCCCGAGTTGGGAACAAATTATTATCGTTTAAGACAGGTAGATTTCGACGGAAATTATAAATTTCTGGGAATGACAACTGCTAGTATAGATCAAACGTCAGGTAAAGAAATATTGGTATATCCAAATCCCTCTTATGAATGGTTCCAGGTTATTTTGCCCGGAAATTCAGAAATAGTAACCTATCGGATCTTCGATAGTTTTGGGTCTGAGATCATGTCTGGTTATTTTAGTGAAGAAAAAAATCAGGTATTAACAAGTTCAATGGCACGTGGTATGTATTGGGTTCATTTGGATGATGCCAACCATACGGTAGTCAAGATCATCAAGATGTAGTTTTTCTGTCATTCCAAAAATTGATATCCTATGAAACCCACCCGATTCATATTTTTGTTTTTGATCAGTTATTTTTTCTTCAATACATTCAATCAGGCACAATCACCTTTCTGGTTATGGTCACGTAGTGCCGGAGGTACTACTTATGATGTCGCCAATTCGGTTTCGGCAGATCTGGCAGGTAACACAATTGCCACCGGTTATTTTAATGGAGCATCCATCACATTCGGAGCGGATGTTTTATTAAATGCCAATCTGGATACTTCAAATGTTTTTATTGTGAAATATGATCCTGCCGGAAATCCGGTCTGGGCCAGGGGTGCTGGAGGCACAGGCCATGACCGCGGAACTGCGGTCGCAACGGACGCTTCCGGAAATATATATGTCACCGGATATTTTGAAAGTGCAACCATTACTTTTGATACGATCACATTAAACAATCTATCCATGTATTCGGATATGTTCCTTGCAAAATATGATGCTGCCGGAAATATTGTTTGGGCCAAAAGTGCAGGAAGTATGTATAATGATGGTGCAAATGCGATTGCCGTGGATGATGCAGGAAATATTCTGGTGGCTGGTTATTTTCAGGCAGCTTCGATGAGTTTTGATACGACCACGATTAACAATCAAGGAAATTTCGACATGTTTGTGGTAAAATATTCTTCCTCCGGAAATGTACTGTGGGTCGATGGCAGAGGTGGAAATAATGAAGAGAAGGCATATGCTATTACAACAGATGGCTCCAACAATGTAGTTGTGAGTGGTGCTTTTTTAAGTTCAAGTGTTTTATTTGATGTGGACACCATTAATTATTCCGGAGGCGCTTATACAGATATTTTTACGGTTAAGTATACATCGGCCGGAAATGTTAGCTGGGCCAATTGCGAAGGAGGCACCTATCTGGATGAACCTAATGCTGCAGTTATGGATATCAATGGAAATACATATATCGCAGGCATTTATTATAGCTCCTCCATTCCGTTTGGAACAGATACATTATCAAATTCAGGTTCCAGTTTTTATGGAGATATGTTTATTGCCAAATATGATGTGAACGGAAATAATGTTTGGGCTAAACGAGCAGGAGCCGGCACCAACAACGATTGGGCAACTGCATTGGATATGGATATTGCAGGAAATGTATGGGTTTCCGGTGTTTTTGGATCGACCATCAGTTTCGACAGTTTTACATTGACAAATGAGGCCATGTTCCTTGTTCAGTTTGATGCGAATGGAACGGCTCTTTATGCAACAGATGTGGCCGGAGGTATGGCATATGGAATGTCAATCGATATTCTCGACAATATTCATATTGCTGGAATTGTATATGATCCCACGATTACATTTGGAAGTAACCCCGTGTTAAACTCTAATGGGTTTTATGATGTGATTGTCGCCAAACACGGAACCACTGCTGGTATTTGGACTTGTTGTGATCCGTTAGATATGGTCGTTTATCCGAACCCAACCTCTGATGAAATTATTCTTTCGAGTCCGGAAAATGAGATCATCACCTTATTAGAGATCTACAATATTCACGGAGAAAAAGTTTTGCTACGCCAGGCATATGATCAGTATCTGGTAACTGATGTTTCCACTTTTGCTCCGGGTATTTATTTCCTGGTCATGGAAACAACGGAGCGAAGATTGATTAAGAAGATCATCAAGAGGTAGTTTTCCTGAGCGCCTATACCGTTGTCCCGAAAGCTATCGGGACCGTTATATCTTCTTTGTCGCTTCTCGAAAAAATTTTTCTCGGTTTTAGCAGCGACGGACCCTGGTCCGTCGTTACTGTTGGACCAAAATTAGATCGAAGCAACAAAAAAGGATGTCGCTCCTCCGCCGCGGTGGACCACGGCGCTGGCGGTTATAAAATAAATTCTACCTTTAATGCAAGATACATCCTTAACTGAACGATCACATGAAAACAAAAAACATTAAACAAACCGTAACATTCGACTCAAAACCTGCTGAAGTGTATGCACTCATTATGGATGCAAAAAAACATACCGGATTTACGGGTTCCAAAACGACCATGAGCAATAAACCAAAAGGGAAGTTCACTGCGTACGATGAGTACATTCACGGACATAATATTGAACTCACCGAAGGAAAAAAGATCATACAAGCCTGGCATTTTGCCGAGGAAGGATGGCCGGATGATCATTTTTCGATTTGTACGTTTGAATTTAAGAAGGAAGGAAAAGGGACCAAACTCAGCTTTACACAAACCGGAGTTCCTGAACATAAGATAGAAGCATTAAAACAAGGCTGGAAAGATTATTACTGGAAGCCAATGAAGGCCTTTCTGAAAAAATAATAACAACACAATAAATAAGGGTAATTTCGTTTTTAATACCTGTGAAAAGGTTATTGGTTATATTTTTTCTTTGGCTTTCGGGTATCATCCATGCTCAAAGCACAAATTCCTATTTTATTCGCTTTATTTCTGAGGCCGATTCGTCCAGCATACCATTCGCTGCTGTTTCTGCCATAGTAGCTGATACCATGCAAAACGGATGGATCACTGATATCGATGGAATGATTGAAATAAAAGAAACAGAAATGAATCAAGACGCAATTTATAAGGTTAGCGCTTATTTATACAACCCAGCTAAAATTCTTCCTGGCAATTTTTTATTGAATGATACATTCATCGTTTTGTTGAGACCCGCCCCGGTTTCGTTCAATGATATTGAGATCGTTTCCTATAGGATCTTTGTTGATCCTGACAAACAAGACAAAAAGAAGAAAAAAAAGAAAAAGGAGGAGCCGATGTGGGGAACCATTACTCCTTTGTACACAATGGAACAATATGCTGTAATGGATTCAATTGCGGATGGTGAATGGTTTAAGGCCCGACCTAAGGGTATCGGGATCGATCTTGATTTTTTCTACGAATATTTACAGGATGAGATCAAATATCCTGAATATGACAGAGAAAAAGGGATAGAAGAAAAGGTCTGGTTTAGCCTCAAATTTGGTGATAAAGGAATTATTGAACAGATAAAGCTAATGAAAGCAGATAGTCCTTTAATGGTTTTAGCCGTTGCCCAGGTCCTCGTAAAGATTGGTAGAATTTTGCCCAATGATTTTGGAGGCAGTATAAGTAAAGGTGCCGAAATTTACTTACCCGTAAATTTTAGGTTGAAGTAACTCCATCTCATCATGAGAAAAATTCAACCAGGCTGCTGAAGGATAGTTCCTCCACTTGCAAATAACTCTGTTTCACGAGGCCAAATCCCGGTCTCGTGAATAAAAAGGAGGGTTTCACGACTTTTTGGCCAACTTTGATCATCAAACCATCCTTCACGTATGCAAAGCCAACCTGGATTCTATCTTATTTACTTTCTGCTATTCATAGTGATCTTTTCTTCCTTTTCATGTTCCATGAGTTTTGAGAAAAGAAGATACAGGCCAGGTTATCATGTGAATGTGATACAGAATCATCGGCAGACAAAGTCTGCTCAACAAACAACGGATCGGATCAACAATCAAAAAAGTACTTCTTCGGATCTGAAAATAGTCTCAACCGTTACAGATCAACCCTCGGATCTTAAAATGAATATGGAGGTCGAGTCTTCTAAAACAATCGACTTTATTCCGACCAGAACAAAAAATATACAGGGGTCACAAAGTTTTCATAAAAAACATGACCTGGCCAAATGGAAAGTGGATCATGCGCTACAAACAAAAGGATTCAGTATAAAAAAGAGAAGAATTGGGGCATGGATACTCTGGGGAATCGCTTTGTTGCTAGTCCTGCTAAGTATTATTTCCGCCATCACAAACATTGCCTTTGCTCCTTATTATTATTATGCCTGGACTGCCCTTTGGCTTCTTCCGATAATTGCCATTCTTTCGGGGATTGCTGGTTTGCTGGTGAGGGTGGTTGGTGAGAAAAAAGAACCTGATTATGAATTTCAGCCAAAGCTGGTGGAGGCGGCATTCATAGTTTCTGTTTCATTCTTGTCTATAAGCATTCTGGCCCTTGTGTTTAGTTTTTTCAGCACTTTTATTATCCTGTGTTTTTACCTGATAATGGCTAGTTTTGGAGGAGGAGGGGTAGCAATGGGTTTGGGAATTTACATGTTCAAGGATGATAAAAGTGTAAAAACCAAACTAGCCATCGCATTTGGGGTCATTTGTTTGATCCTGGCCATTCTTGCATTTTTACTGATCGCTCTTTTTTAGATCCCCGATCCATTACCAGCAGGACTTTTTAGCCTTAAATGAAGTAGTAAAAAATTATTAACAGACCTTATCCATCATTTTCCCTTTCGTAAATTTGCTACATGGGTAAGTTTAGTCACCTGCACGTGCATACGCAGTTTTCTTTATTGGATGGTGCAGCAGAGATCGGGAAATTATATAAAAAAGCGATTGCCGACGAAATGCCGGCACTTGCCATTACCGATCATGGAAATATGTTCGGGGTTTTTCAATTTGTTGGCGAAGCACATAAACATAAGAATGACGACGGTTCACTCAAAATAAAACCAATCGTCGGTTGTGAATTTTATCTGGTTGAAGATCGTCACAAGAAAAAATTTACCGATGGTACCCGGGATGTCCGTTATCATCAACTATTACTCGCCAAAGATGAAGAAGGTTACAGAAATCTCTGTAAACTTTGTTCTTTAGGTTATACTGAAGGTTTATACAGTAAATTCCCAAGGATAGACAAAGAACTTATTCTTAAATATCATAAGGGTTTGATTGCTACTTCCTGTTGTTTAGGTGCGGAAGTTCCAAAGACCATCATGAAAAAAGGAGCCGAAGAGGGAGAAAAAGTTTTTAAATGGTGGCTCGATCTTTTTGGAGAGGATTATTATGTGGAACTACAACGTCATCATATTCCGGAACAAGACACAGTAAATCACGTGCTCATGGGATTTGCGCAGAAATACAATGTAAAAATGATCTGTACGAATGATTCGCATTATGTGGATCAGCAGGATTCGAATGCACATGATATTCTGCTTTGCATTAATACTGGGGCACGTCAGAGCGATCCAACATTCAAAGATGTAGACGACAACGGTGATGTAAGAGGAAAACGTTTTGCTTTTTTTAATGATCAGTTCTTTTTTAAGAACACGCAGCAAATGAGTGAACTTTTTCATGATGTTCCGCAGGCATTGGATAATACGAATGAGATCATTGGAAAGATAAAGACGTTGAATCTCAAACGTGACA
This sequence comes from Flavobacteriales bacterium, assembly GCA_025451295.1. Taxonomy (GTDB): domain Bacteria; phylum Bacteroidota; class Bacteroidia; order CAIKAF01; family CAIKAF01; genus JANWKQ01. Next base: position 25,824 of record JANWKQ010000159.1, read on the forward strand.
TCCTTCTTCCCTATTTTCCAATACCAGATCATTTTAAAACACATCAAACGACTTCATCATGGAATGGAAAAGAATTATCCATTGATGTACTCAACCAGTGGGAGTATTTGAAACACCTCACTTTTGAAGGTGCCAGAAAAAAATATAAAGAGATCAACCAGGAAGTAGAAGAACGGTTGAACTTTGAGCTGGATGTGATCCGTAACATGGGATTCCCTGGTTATTTTTTGATCGTATCCGATTTTATCGATGCTGCGAGAAAAATGGGTGTCTTTGTAGGACCCGGCAGAGGATCTGCTGCCGGATCTGCTGTAGCCTATGCGATTGGTATAACAAATATCGATCCGGTGAAGTATGATCTCCTCTTCGAGAGGTTTTTAAATCCTGAACGTATCAGCATGCCCGATATTGATACAGACTTCGACGATGAAGGTCGCGGCAAAGTGATCGACTACGTGGTAGAAAAATACGGAAAGAATCAGGTCGCTCAGATAGTTACCTATGGCACCATGGCTGCCCGTACAAGTATACAAGATGTGGCACGTGTAATGGACATGCCCATCAACCAGATGAATGAGCTCAAATCAAAATTGCCGGATGCTCCTATCTCTTTAAATAAAATGTTGTTTGCTGAGATCTCCGGTCCGGAAGGATTGGTGGAAAAAAGCGGTTTAAGAAAGGAAGATGTAGATAAGCTAACCCTTTTACGAGATATCATGGGGAGTGGTTCTCAGGAAGCTAAAGTTTTGAAGGAGGCTGTGATCCTTGAAGGTTCTGTAAGAAATACGGGTGTACATGCATCTGCCATTATCATTGCACCCTCTGATCTCACCGATCTGCTTCCGATGGCATTGGCCAAAGATTCGGATCTTCTTCTCACCCAATACGAAGGATCGATCATCGAAGATACGGGTGTATTAAAGATGGACTTCCTCGGTTTAAAAACGTTGACCCAGATCAGGGATGCGTTGAGCCTCATCAAAGAAAATCACGGCCTCGAAATTGATATCGATAAAATCCCACTAGATGATGCAGTGACCTTTAAATTGTATCAAAAAGGAGAAACCAACGGCACCTTCCAGTTTGAAAGTCCTGGAATGCAAAAACATTTACAAAATCTGAAACCGGATAAGTTCGAGGATCTCATTGCGATGAACGCTTTATATCGTCCGGGTCCAATGGAATATATTCCCAGTTATGTTCAGCGTAAGCATGGAAAGGAAGTAATTACCTATGATCTTCCCGAAATGAAGGAAATTCTGGCGGAGACTTATGGGATCACCGTATACCAGGAGCAGGTAATGTTGTTGTCGCAGAAATTGGCGGGTTTTAGCAAAGGAGATGCGGATGTACTCCGGAAAGCAATGGGGAAAAAGCAGATTGACGTCCTCAATAAAATGAAATCGAAGTTTATTGAAGGTGCAACTGCCAAAGGTCATCCTGCGGATAAATTAAACAAGATCTGGGTCGATTGGGAAGCCTTTGCCCAATATGCATTTAATAAATCCCATTCCACCTGTTATGCATTTGTCGCCTATCAGACTGCTTATTTAAAAGCGCATTATCCTGCAGAGTTCATGGCAGCCGTATTGAATGATGCAGGCTCCTCAGAAAAGATCACTTTCTTCATTGAAGAATGTAAACGAATGGGGATTGAAGTATTAAAACCGAATGTAAATCAATCCGATATTCATTTCTCGGCAGATAAAAAAGGAAGTCTCATCTTTGGATTAAGTGCATTGAGCGGTATTGGGGAGGCTGCTACACATTCCATTGTTGAGGAAAGAAAAAAGAATGGGGAATATAAAACCGTTTATGATTTTGTAAGTCGAGTTAGTGGACGAAGTTTGAGCAGGAAAACGATGGAGGTGCTGGCCAAAGGAGGTGCATTTGATTGTTTTCCTCAAATTCACCGAGCTCAATATTTTGCTTCAGAACATGGAAATGAAGTAAGCTTCATCGAAAAGTTGCTGAAATTCGGACAAAGTGCCAATGCTGGTAAGGATAGTACCATGGCCTCGTTATTCGGGGATATGGAGGACATCGCCATTGCAGAACCACAGCCACCCATTGCCGAAAAATGGTATCGCATGCAGGAACTCAGCATGGAAAAGGAAGTGGCCGGTTTTTATTTATCCGGTCATCCGTTGGACGATTTTAAATTCGACATTGAAAAATTTACGACCCGGTCTCTTCATCATCTGAACAATCTTGGTGAATTAAAAGGTCCCCCTTTTAATTTTGCCTGCATCGTGAACAATATGGACCACCGGGTATCGAACCGTGATAATAAACCTTTCGGCATGTTCATGCTGGAAGATTATAATACACAGTTCGAACTGAGATTATATGGGGAAGAATATTTAAAGTATAAATACTTCTTTGAGAAAGGTGCCATGTTACTCGTTACCATGACAGTAACAGAAAATCGCCAAAAGCCAGGATTATTCTATAAAAATATTCAGAAAATAGAATTGCTGGCCGATGTAAGAAGGAACAGGTTAAAAGGGGTAAAGTTGAATATATTGTTGAATGATATAACCCCACAGGTGATCACAGATCTCGATAAAGTATTTAAAGCGAATCCTGGTGAAGTAAATGTAAAGTTCAATGTGATCAATGTTCGTTCGGGAGAATCGCTTGAACTCAAAAATAAAACATTAAACATTGATGTGACCAATGAATTGTTGAAGGTGATCGACAAGATGCAAAGTGTGGAATTGGTCCCATTAACTTAATGATCCATTAATGTGCCTTATGAAGATACTAATCTACCTATTTATTTTTTCGACTTCCCTTTATGGGCAAGATTTCCTTAGTCTGGATCTTGACAAGCCAAAAATCAAAACAGGCGTCAAACAAATAGACATTACGATTGTGCAAGACACTGCAGAAACCGCCTCCACCTTACATAACTACCGTCTTTTTGATATCAAAGGGAATTTAACCGATGAATATATGATCAATTCAAAGGGAGACACCCTCACCTGGTACCACCGCTATCTAACGGACACAAATATGATATTTTCCCGCAGTAGTTATGACAATAGTGAAATTTCACACCAGCAGTTCTACAATCAATACAATAACCTTGAATCGGAAACCTATGATTTTGGAGGAACCACAGGGCATCTAACGAATCTGTTTTTGTACAACGGTCAAAATCTACTCATAAGAAGAACTCAGATCTATGATTTTGGGACTTATCTCGATACCCTTGTTTACGAGGGGAATCTCCTTCAATATGTGCTCAGTTATAAATCCTATCAGGATATTCCGGATTCAACGGCCTATCTGTATAATTCAGAAAAGAACGTAACTGAAATGTTTGAATATGATGATGATCGTAAATTATCCGGACATATCATCTATACCTACAACTCAAAAGGAGAATGTACCAAGCGGGTCAACAATAATTATTATTTCAGCAACGCGGTTAAGAATTCTACGTTTACCAAAATAAGTAGCTATCACCCAAACGGTCAATTAAAAAAAACACAAAGAATTTATATGTCCGGTGATGAGAAGAAACACGATATTGTCTCCTACTTTGACACGAATGGAAATCTCACAAAGATGGACTCAGATTATCCTGGAAAGGGAAAAGTGTTTGCCACCTGCAAGATTACTTACTATTAGGCTCTATGAAATCAGATTACTGGAACGTAGAAGACAAGCAAGTGATCGAAAAGACCGGCAAGAAAATCTCCGAATGGATCAAGATCATGGATAAATTTTGGACCGCCGATAAAAACCCAAATGATACTGTAGCACATTTGCAAAATGAATACAATCTTCCCAGATATTGGGCAGGAACATTGACAACACTGTGTACCTAAAGAGCAAAGAATAAATATCAGGGGGCAGACAAAACTACCGGTTTACTTAAAACCTTTATTGAATGACGAATAAGTCCTAAACTCCATTTGGCTATTACCACTGCCACAACAATACTTAACAAAGCATCAATAATGAAAAAGTTGGTGTAGTATATAATAATTGACCCTCCAATAACGGCCACTGATGAAAATGTATCAGCCAACAAATGTAAAAAGGTACTTTTCGTATTCAGGTCCTCCAGTCCGGATTTGAACAGGATCAGAGCGGTCAATAAATTTACAGCCAGACCAACCAAAGCAACCATCATTGTTTCCATCGCCAGTATTGACGAAGGATCAATGAGATGTTTGATACCATCTATCAAGATATAGGCCACAAAGAACAGCAAACTGAGTCCGTTCACCAGGGCGGCAACATATTCCACTTTATGATTTCCTCTTTTTTCGGCAATAAGGATGGCAATAAAAGAAATAACCAAAGCAAAATTATGTCCAAGCATATGCAATGCATCACTGTATAACATTAGGCTATTCGCAATAGCACTTACTATAAATTCAAGCACCATTACGAGAGATGTGATTACAATGCAAGCAATTAATGCCCATTTCTTGGAAATTCTTTTCATACTGCTTATCTAATTGCTATTGTCAAAAATGATCGTTGTATTAGGCAGAGCTATTTTTATCCGGTCCTGTTCGATAATGTCAATAGAATTACCTACCAGAAGCAGCGTTTTTAGATTGGTTAATTGCCCGATATTATCAGGTAATGTTTTGATCTGATTGAAGCTCAAAACCAATAATTCAAGTTTTTTTAGCTTGCAAATGGAAGAAGGAAGTTCTTTTAATTGGTTATTGCTGATAATGAGTTCGGACAAGTTTGATAGCTGACCAATCTTTTCATCCAATTTACCTAATTGGTTGGATTCAAGATTCAGGCTTTGAAGCTTTCTTAGGTGGTAAATAAAGGTCGGGAATTCCTCAATTTGATTGTAACCCAGATCAAGTCTTTTTAAAGAGTTCAACCTACAGGCAGATTTCGGAAATAAGGATAGCTGGTTGAAGGTGAAAATAAGTGTAGTTAAATTTTTTAAAGAAAATACAGCCGATGGAAAGGCTGTGAACTCATTGTTTGTTAAATTCAAATAGGTTAACTGTTGTAATTTCTTCAACTCTTCGGGAAGAGCCGTCAGTTTATTTTTGCCTAATTCGATCGCCTCCAACGATCTCAGACTTTTTATTTCAGCTGGCAATACAGTGATTTGGTTTTGCTGACAGTTTATTTCCCGAAGTTCCTTTAATTCCCCAATCTCCTTCGGAAGGGTGGTCAACTTATTTTTCATCAGGTTGATATAAGTAAGTTCGCCGAACTCTGCTATTTCAGGAGATAGCTGTTCAAGACCTTGTTGCCGAAGGTTAATAGATACTACCTCTTTTTTCGCATTTCTTGCATCGGCAAAAGAGTAATAAACCTCCGAAGTATTTAAAATATCAGCCTGCTGAGAATAAGTGGAAGTAAATAGACCAAAACTCAACAAAATCAGTAAAAACTCTCGATTCGTTCTCATTATTCATGGATTTTATTAAACGGCAAAAGAGGAGTTGGCACGATCTCCTCTCTTGCCATTCATGACAATTTCTACTTTATGAATACAATTTTTAGGCTTGAATTAAGTTCACCCAGATTGATCTGTAAATAATAGTTTCCCTCCGCCAGTTGAAGTTCGGTTTTGTTGATGATAAATTCATACTTTCCGATTTCCAAATAAGAAGGAACATCCATACGGATAACTTTACCTAGCGCATCCAAAAGATCCATTTTCAAACTAGCAGCTTGAATAGCAGTAATGGTTATTGTTACCTGATCTGAAGAGGGATTAGGATAAATATTAACAGAGGATCCGTTATCAAATGTAACCATACCTGTATTTGGAACAATGGAAACAAAAACAGTATCCGCATTGTCACAACCTGTAATAGGATCGGTATACTGATAAATGATCGCATAAGGTCCACCTACGCCGGCAGAAGAAGGATCGAAAACATTTCCTGAAACTCCAGGACCTGAGAAAACACCTCCGGATGGTGTACCTACCATATTAGCCGCAGCTGATGTTACCACATAGTTTGTATTAAGTCCCAACAAACTTACATTAGGCAAAGGATGAATGTTAACCTGAACAACGCTGGATGGTCCTTCACAACCATTTTGGATATCGGTAATATAAAAGGTTGTGGTAGAAGTAACAGCGGGTGTAAATGTATTTCCGGTATTCACAACGGTAGTAAGCGCAATATCACTATACCATGTTACATTCGTTCCTGAGGCATTTAATCCGGTAATACTTTCGTCAATACAATAATCGAGATCACCTGTAATTATTGGCGAAGGAGGCAATGCATAAATAGTCAGTGTGGCATCATCTGCCGGACCGGTACATCCATTTGCATCCGTTTGAGTTAAGAAATATTGATAAATACCAACAGCAGTATTGCCTGTATTGAAGTTATTTCCACTTCCGGCAAGAATCGTAAGTCCGGCATCGCTAAACCATTCAATTCCAACACCCAAAGAAGTTAGATCCGGAATTGCTCCATTAAAACATGCCACCTCATCATTCGATATAGGTGCCAAAGGAAGGGAATTGATCGTTACTATCACCATGGTCTCATCACTTATACAACCATTGATACTGGTTGCAGAAACATAAAATGTATCGGTGGCAGTAATTGAAGGTGTATAACTATTTCCGGAGGCAATATTACCCGTATAATTCGGCAATGAATACCAATCAATACCGGTTCCCGAAGCAGTTAATGCGGTAATGGTTTCGTTGGCACAATAAACATTTTGTCCGGTAATGAAAGGTGCAGCTGGTTCTGCATAAATGGTGAGATCAGATTGGCTCGCTGTACCACTTGTGCAACCATTTGCATCCGTTTGTGTAGCGTAATAAGTATAAATTCCAGGAGCAGTATTTCCCGTATTAAAATTATTTCCTGTTGCCACTAAAATAGTAAGACCAGCGTCACTGAACCATTCTATATTTGTCCCTGTTGCAGACAAATCCGGAATAGTCAACCCTTCGCAGATACTTTCGTTTGCAGAAACGGGAGCTGCCGGTAACGAATAAATAGTAAGGGTTGCATCATCCGATGGACCAGTACAACCATTGACATCTGTTTGAGTTAAATAATATTGATAAATGCCAACAACGGTATTACCTGTGTTGAGGTTATTTCCTGTGCCAGCAAGCATCGTAAGTCCAGCATCGCTAAACCATTCAATCCCTATACCCGTAGAAGTGAGATCCGGAATTGTTCCATTAAAACAAGCTACTTCATTATTTGAAACGGGAGCAGATGGAAGTGAATTGATCGTTACGATCACCATTGTTTCATTACTGATACAACCATCGGTACTGGTTGCAGAAACATAAAATGTATCTGTAGCTGTAATTGAAGGTGTATAAGTATTTCCGGAAGCAAGGATGCCTGTATAGTTCGGCATTGAATACCAATCAATACCTGTTCCTGACGCAGTTAATCCTGTGATCGTTTCATTGGCACAGTAAATATTCTGGCCGGTGATCAAAGGAGAAGCTGGCTCCGCATAAATAGTGAGATCAGATTGAGTCGCTGAACCACTCGTGCAACCATTCGCATCCGTTTGAGTTGCATAATAGGTATAAATGCCTGGTGCGGTATTTCCTGTATTAAAACTATTTCCGGTACCAACCAGAATAGTAAGCGATACATCACTGTACCATTCTATGTTCGTTCCGGAAGCAGACAGCACCGGAATGGTCAATCCTTCGCATACACTTTCATTGCTGGAAACAGGAACCGCTGGTAAAGCATTAATGATAAGATCTACCTGCATAGCAGAGCTGGTACAACCATTCGCATCAGTTTGAGTTACAAAAAAATCGTTTGTTCCAATCGAGGTGATGCCAGTATTATAAGAATTCCCGCTGTACAATAGATTTGTTAGCATGGCATCATCATACCATTGTACACTTGTTCCAGATGCTGTGAGTGGAGAAACCGCATCATTAAAACAATAGGTTGCAGAAGAAGCGACCGGAGAAGATGGAAGTGAATTTACTGTAACATTGATTAAATCCGTATTCGTTCTTCCGTTTGATCCGGTTACAACAACTGAATATGTTCCCGA
>JANWKQ010000160.1 GCA_025451295.1 Flavobacteriales bacterium
AGTGGATTTTTAATGCTCTTTATTCTTTTCGTTACGATGGCAGGGATTGTAGTGTCTGCAGCTCTGCAAATTATTCCTCTAACCATCCTTTTAAGTATCATTTCTTTTTTCGGTATGCTTGGATTCATGGTAGTAAGTCCCAACCAGGCAAGAGTCCTAACTTTTTTTGGTAAATACTCGGGTACGGTGATTACGAACGGATTCTTTTGGGTAAATCCTTTTTATACTAAAAGAAAGATCACCCTTCGTGCAAGAAATTTTGAAACCGACCAATTGAAAGTGAATGATAAAATGGGAAACCCAATTCTTATTGCCGCAGTATTGGTGTGGAAAGTAGAAGATACTTATAAAGCCGCTTTTAACGTGGATAATTATGAGCAATTCGTAAAAATACAGGCTGATTCAGCGCTTCGTCAGATGGCATCCGGATATGCGTATGATACATTTGAGGATGAGCATGCATCAGTTACCTTAAGAGGCAGCGGTGATGATATTAACCAGGTGTTGGAAAACCTGATCTCTGAAAGATTGGCATTGGCAGGTTTAAATGTAGTGGAAGCCAAAATTTCTCACTTGTCATATGCGCCTGAAATTGCCAGCGCCATGTTACAACGCCAGCAAGCGATGGCTATTGTTTCTGCAAGAAAAACAATCGTTGAAGGTGCTGTAGGTATGGTAGAAATGGCTTTGGAGCAGTTGTCAAAAAGGGAAATTGTAACCCTGGACGATGAGAAAAAAGCATCGATGGTGAGTAACCTGCTTGTAGTGCTATGTTCCGACAAAAGTGCCACGCCGGTTGTGAATACAGGTTCTTTGTATTAATAATTAAAACACTGATCAGCTATCCGCATATCAAAACGGATAACTGATCATTATTAAAAAAATAAAAATGCAACTGGAAGACAGAACATATTACGAAGAAGAACAAAAGATGGAATCAAACTGGATGTTGATCATCATCCTGGTGATGACCATTAGTTCTTTAGCCATTGCAGTAGGAGTGCTATACAGCTCAAATACAGACTGGCTGCAGATTGGGATCGTTGCCGCCGCAATCATTTTCAGCGATCTGTTTATTATTGTTCTTTTTAAAAGTATGAAACTGGAATTAGCCATTACCAAAAAAGGTCTGCATTATAAAATGGTACCTATGGCAGGTAAACAGGCAATGGTTGAATGGGATTCTGTAATTGCTATGTCCATAAAAAAATCTCCTGCAAGGGGTTATGGTAAAAAAGTAAAATATAAATATGGGGAGCTGTATACGATGAATATGAAACATGGGCTTGAGCTGACATTGCAGAATGGAAAAAAGAAATTTTTCAGTCTGAAGGATGCGGATGAATTTAAAAAGGCCTTTCGAAAACTTGAATTACCATTGCAAATTGAATAAATAAAAACTATGTCTGCAAAAAAGAATTTTGTATTAAGACTGGATGAGGATGTATACAAAGCCCTCGAGAAATGGGCTGCAGACGAGTTTAGAAGCGTAAATGGACAAATGGAATACCTGTTAAGCCAGGCATTGAGAAATGCAAAACGAGAACCGAAAAAGAAAAGAGAATAATATTTTTTCGAGAGGACTTCTACAAATAGAGATCGATCATTTCTCTTACACACGCTTCTCCCCCATTTCTTGAGAGCACAACATCCACTTCCTTTTTGATGATATCCGTTGCATTTGCCGGGCAAGCAGTAAATCCCGCCTTTTTAATCACCTGTAGATCATTAAAATCATCTCCGATATACGCTACATTTTTATAGGATATTTTTAATTCCTTTACCCATTTATCAAGGATGATGGTTTTTTCTTCAAGTCCAACGTATGCCCGTTGCACACCCAGAAGTTTGGCCCGACTTTTAATCAGCTTCGCATTGATCCCATTACTCAAAAATGCTACCTGCATTCCCTGTCTCACCAATTTTTTAATGGCCAGACCATCCTTTGAATCAAATTTTTTAAACTCATCGCCGGCTTCGGTATAATACATTCCTCCATCTGTAAGCACTCCATCTATATCGAGTACAAATAGTTTAACGGAAGAGGCTTTTTTGTTTTTTGTATCCAGATCAACGTGTACCAATACGTCAAGGGAAATTTTGAAAAAGGAAGCGATTGCCAGCATAAGATCCAATGGCGTATTCCCCTGATCCTTTTCTGCCTGTTCCATTTTTTTGGAAGATACTTTCAATTTTACAGCCAACGCTTTCTGACTTAAGTCGCGTTTTTTTCGTAAATATTTCAGGTTAGATGAAAGAAATTCCATGTTAAACAATTTTGCGACCTATTGCCTTGGCAACAGGAGATAAGGTTTGGTACAAAGCGGTGAATTCATCAAAATTAAGTTGTTGCGAAGCATCGGATTTGGCAACTGCCGGATTTGGATGGGTTTCAACCAACAGTCCATCAACCCCCATCGCTATGCAAGCTCTTGATAGATCAGCCACACCATATGCATAACCGATAGCATGACTTGGATCTAATATCACCGGTAGATTGGTGAATTGCTTTAAATAAGCGACTCCACAAAGATCCAACGTAAACCTGGTTTTGGTTTCAAATGTTCTGATCCCTCTTTCACATAACATAACATTGGGATTTCCACCGGATAAAATAAATTCTGCGGATTGGACAAATTCCTGCAACGTTGTTCCAAATCCACGTTTTAATAAAACAGGTTTATTTGACTTTCCACAGCTTTTCAAAATTCCGTGATCATACATGGCCTTCGCTCCTATCTGAAGAATGTCTGCATACTCAATAATTTCGTTGACATGCGTCGAATCGCGGATCTCCGTAATAATTTTTAAACCATATTTGGTTCTCATTTTAGCCAGCAATTCCAGTCCTTCCAATCCCATTCCCTGAAACGTATAGGGTGAGGTTCGTGGTTTATAGGCCCCAGCCCGCAATATTCCTATCCCAAGTTTTACGCAGAGTTGTGCCGCGGCTTCAATTTGTTCTTCGGATTCAACGGAACAGGGTCCTGCAATCACTGCCGTATTTCCGGTAGTACCTCCGATTGAAATATGCTCCGTTAGCTGAACGGTACGTACCTCGTTTAAATATTTTTTGCTGGCGAGTTGAATATCATCATCAAAAACTACAGAACCACTCACAAAAGATCCATATTTACTATCAAGATCCTTTAATTTATTTGGAGTAACCAACACAAAGGATCCATTTTCCCTTAGAACGAAAGCCTGTAGTTCTTTTCCAAGTTCATTGGCTTTTTGCTCGTTTACTTCTTTTTTTAAACGAATGATCATTATTCTCCTTTAATTAAGTTATTAAATGTAACCACACCTTGTAAATGATTGTTGTCATCCACTACCGGTAAAAATAAAATAGTTGCTTTGATCCCCTTTATAAAATCAATCATTTCTGACACGGTGGTCGAAACTTTGATGTTATATGGTTGTGCATTGATTAAATCCACTACATGAATATTGGGTAAAAGGTGCATATTTTTTATCAGTCCTCTTCTCACATCCGCGTTGCTGATAATTCCTTTTAATTGACCACCTGGGTCGATTACAGCCGTAAATCCAAGATTATACTTTTCTATACTTTGAAGAATATCCATAAAAGTGGCCAAAGGGCTCACCACCGGCATCTCGTCTTTCGGCAACATGAAATCACTCACTTTTGTATGCGAACTAATATTATCTGTTTTAAGTCTGTGGAGCGCCCGTCCAATGGTGTCATTGGCGTTTACCAGATAATTGCCGGAAACTACACTGTCTACACCTAAGTTACGAAGTACAAAGGCTACTTCGTCGGTAACACCTCCATCCACATGGATCTTCTTATCCGGATATTTGGTCTTACACGACCGGATTTTTTTAAAATTTTCCGGATTGAAAATGCCGCCACTCTGACCAGGCGTAGTAGTCATAAATAAAACAAAATCGAAACGATCCTTATATTTTTCAAAAACTTCCACCGGGGTTTCAGAAACTATGGCCAGACCCAATTTCGCCTGAATAGTATCCGGGATTATAGGAGGTGTAGTAAGATTCTCGTATTGAAAAGTAAGGTATTCAATTTTTGCATCCGCAATTTCTTTAAAAAATTTATCAGGGGTGGAGGAGATCACGTGAAGATCAATGGGCGTTTTGGTAATGGCCCGGATCTGGTTAATGTGAGTAAAAACAGTTGGATCGTTGTTGCAATCCACGTGAAGATAATCTACGTGAACTGCATCCAGTTCCTTTACCAATTCATCGAGTGTTTTGGTTTTGTTTGAATATATGGATGCTGATATTTTCAATGTTAGAATATTAGACCTTGTTTCAAAATTACAAACTATATGGTCTTTTTCAAGGTCCACAGAATCCAATTGCTTCCGGAGGTACAGGTAATCGTTTCCCAGCCTTCTTTACCAAGTCTTCCCAATACTTCTACCACTTCCATATAACTCCCCTGATACAATTTTTCTTCATTACCTGGTAAATTTACGCGAATGGAACTGTCTTCCCAAAGCCATTCTAAAATTGCGTATTCAAAATTCATAAATAAATCTAATTAAGCTTGAAATGACTGCATTTCTTCCTCAATTCCTTTTCTTAACTCCATTAAACGGATTGCATATTTCTGGAGTCTGATCTCTTCTTCACCTTCAGGAAAAAAAGCAGGAACAGTGATCGGGTGGTTATCCTTATCCACTGCAACGAAGATTATGATGCAATGGGTATTATGAACATAGTGCGACTCCTCCGGTTTTTTGCTGAATACATCCACCGCAATATGCATGGAAGATTTTCCCGTATGAATGAGTTTTGATCTGATCTCAACCAGATTTCCAATATGGATCGGTTTAAAAAATCTGATCCCGCCAACATAGACGGTAACCGCATATCCTCCACACCAGTTTACGGCACATGCAAATCCACCCTGATCTATCCATTTCATCACCATGCCTCCATGAACCTTTCCTCCGAAATTTACGTCGCTTGGTTCTGCTAAAAACCTTAGGGCTAAACTTTTAGTTCCCATAAATGATTGAGATTTTCTGATTGATCTGACGAAAATACGAATTAATTCTCACCAAAAAGCATCGGCTACTAATCTATAACATGCTCCTGCTAAGTAGGATGTAGGGTACAATTGAAACCTTCTATTTTTGTTTCGCTTCGAAAGAACCAAAATTAAAATCAAAATAACCAAACCAACCAAGATCAAATATTAAAAAGGTTTCCGTAAAAAAGGAACCTTTTTTTTTCAATCATTAAGTCTGAAGAACTCCTACAGCAAACGTTTTTGTGATGGGTGCATGATTGGCAGATTCAAGACTCATAGAAATATACTCCCTTGTTTTAGCAGGATCTATGATTTCATCAACCCATAACCGTGAAGCCGCATAGTATGGACTCAGCTGGCTGTTATATCGATCAGTTATCTTCTTTAATAAAGCATCTTCATCTTCTTTCGTGATTTCCTCGCCCTTTCCTTTTAATGTAGCCACCTGTATCTGAACAAGTGTTTTGGCTGCTTGTGAACCACCCATGACAGCAATTTGCGCTGTAGGCCAGGCAAAAATAAATCGGGGATCATAAGCTTTTCCACACATAGCGTAATTTCCTGCTCCATATGAATTGCCCATTACGACCGTGATCTTGGGTACTACAGAATTTGAAACGGCATTCACCATTTTTGCACCATCTTTAATAATACCACCCTGCTCACTTCTGCTCCCAACCATAAAACCAGTTACATCCTGTAAAAAAATCAACGGGATTTTCTTTTGATTGCAGTTCATAATAAATCTGGCAGCTTTGTCAGCCGAATCAGAATAAATAACACCCCCAAACTGCATTTCACCTTTTTTCGACTTCACAACTTTGCGCTGGTTGGCCACTATTCCAACTGCCCAGCCATCAATCCGTGTATAGGCGCAAAATATACTTTGTCCGTAAGTTGTTTTATACTCTTCGTACTCCGAATTGTCAACCAGACACTCAATCAATTCTCTTACATCATACGATTGATCACGAGCAACTGGCATGATGCCATAAATTTCCTTTGCTGGTCTGGTTGGTGCTACAGGTTTCACCCGGTTATAGCCGGCTTTTTCATAATCTCCGATTTTATCTACTATGTTGCGTATTCTTGTTAGACAATCTTTGTCATCCTTGCATTTGTAATCTGTAACCCCACTTACCTCACAATGTGTAGTCGCTCCACCCAGGGTTTCATTATCAATATCTTCACCAATCGCTGCTTTCACCAAATAAGATCCGGCAAGAAAAATAGATCCCGTTTTATCAACGATCATTGCCTCATCGGAAAGGATTGGTAAGTAAGCGCCTCCTGCAACACAGCTTCCCATTACCGCAGCAATCTGCGTAATGCCCATGCTACTCATAATAGAATTATTTCTGAAGATCCGTCCAAAATGTTCTTTATCCGGAAACACTTCGGCCTGCATTGGAAGAAATACACCTGCACTATCTACTAAATAAATAATAGGCAATCTGTTTTCCATCGAAATTTCCTGAGCACGCAAATTTTTCTTGGCAGTAATTGGGAACCAGGCACCTGCTTTAACTGTAGCATCATTCGCTACTACTATACATTGCTTGCCTGAAACTTTTGTAACACCCATCACAACACCACCGGCCGGACATCCACCTTCTTCTTCATACATTCCATCTCCTACAAAAGCTCCCAGTTCAAAAAAAGGTTCGTCTTTATCCTTTAAGAAATCAATTCTTTCTCTTGCGGTTAATTTCCCTTGTGCATGTTGTTTCTCTATTTTTGATTTTCCACCACCTAAATGGATCTTATTTAGCTTTTGTTCTACTTCAGAAATCAGCAATCGCATTTTATCATCATTCTTGTTGAATTCTAGCTCTTTAGACGACATTTTTCGAGTAATTTTATTGATTATTAACGTATCTTTAACATGGGCTTCCAAAGGTAACAATAATAGGCAATTAACATAGTTATCAACCGGTATTAAACAATCTTAACTCTTCAACTCCTTGACTGGCGAGGGATATAGGCGTACATTTGTCTTAATTAATTTTTAATCAAACAAGATGAAAAAATTATCAATCGTCCTTCTGTTTGTCTTTGCAATATTGCCTTCACTTAGTGCGGCGCAATATAAAAAAACAAATCTGACGGATAAGAACAAAGAGTTCCTGCAGATGATGATCCCACAGGTTAAGTTTGTAAATGCGGGTATCTTCATGCAACGCAAGACTTTAGAAAATCATAAAAATTACTTTGTAAAAACCGGCATTCTCACCATTGATGATATCAATAATATCAATGGGATTGCTGCACGGTATAATTATGATGAATTGCTGGCAGAAGATTATACCACCAGGGAAGAAGTGCTTGAATATTTCGACGGACTTCTTGAAAGAGTGGATATCATTCCTGAAAAAATGATCATTGCACAGGGAATCATAGAAAGTGGGTGGGGAAGATCAAAATCTGCCCGTGAATGCAATAATTTTTTCGGACTTACCTGCCGTGATTGCGGAGGATATGTGGTTACATCCAATCCAAATGCAACTTATTATTTGAAGAAATATGAAACCTTGGGTGATTGTATCGCAGATTATGCAAACATCCTGAATACAAAAAGCTCCTACTTACCATTCCGAAAGATCCGTACAAAAATGAGAAAGAATGGAGAACCCATTAACTCTCAGGAATTGTCAGGCGGATTGGTGAACTATTCGGAAAGAGGTTATCGCTATATCTATAAAGTAACTTTCGTAATTCACAAGTACTTAAGCAACGACCTTTTTTATTATATGCATTTGAGTTAAAAATTTATATTTCAAAAAAGAAAAGCCGCCCGATAATCATCAGACGGCTTTTTTGTTTAACCAAATGTCAAGTTTATTTTCTTGCGATCACTTTTTCTACAGATGCTACAATATCAGTTGTATCCAATCCATATTTCTTTAAAAGTTCCAAAGGCTTTCCGCTTTCCCCAAATGTATCATTCACCGCCACGTATTCCTGAGGCGCTGGGTGATGCATAGCTAATACCTGTGCCACACTATCACCAAGACCTCCATTTCTCATATGCTCTTCTGCAGTTACCACACAACCGGTTTTCTTCACTGATCTGATAATGGCGGCTTCGTCAAGTGGTTTAATGGTATGCATGTTGATTACCTCTGCGTAAATTCCTTTTTCCGCAAGTATCTCCGCAGCTTCAATTGATTTCCATACCAGGTGTCCGGTGGCAATGAAGGTTACCTCATTTCCTTCCTGCATGAGTTTTGCTTTGCCGATGATAAATGGTTCATCTGCATTAAAAACCGGCCAGGCAGGTCTTCCAAAACGAAGGTAAACCGGCCCCACATGATCTGCAATGGCAATAGTGGCGGCTTTGGTTTCATTATAATCACTCGGGCATATCACCACCATGTTGGGAAGCATTTTCATCATACCAATATCCTCCAGGATCTGATGCGTTGCACCATCTTCACCCAAGGTTAGTCCCGCATGTGATGCACATATTTTTACATTTTTATTACTATAAGCAACAGATTGCCGGATCTGATCATACACTCTACCTGTACTAAAATTCGCAAACGTTCCGGTAAATGGAATTTTACCTCCAATGGTTAATCCTGCTGCTATGCCGATCATATTTGCCTCAGCAATTCCCACCTGAAAAAAACGATCGGGAAATTCTTTTTCGAAATCATTCATTTTTAATGATCCAGCCAGATCAGCAGTTAAACCAACTACATTTGGATTTTTTCTGCCCAATTCCAGCAATCCCATTCCAAATCCACTACGGGTATCCTTTTGCTCTGTAAACGTGTATTTTTTCATTTCCATAATCATAGTTACAAAAATAATTGATCGGATTGTGTAAAAAACGATTGTTGGTAAAAGGTTAATAAATGATGAAAGGGAAATCTTAATCGTAGTACTCCAACCTTACAATCTTCGTGGTTGGATGTGATTGACAGGTGAGCACATAACCTTTGGCTACTTCCTCATCACTCAGGATATTATTTTCATCCATTCTAACGGCACCTTCGGTAACCTTTGCCATACAGGTGCTACAGATACCCGCTTCGCAGGAAAAAGGAGCATCCAGGCCCGATTTAATAGCAGCATGCAAAATACTTAGCTTATTATCCTTAATGATGACCTCTGATTCTTTACCACCCAATGTTACATATACTTTCGAACCTTCGAAATCCAACACCTCTTCTGCCTTCTTTTCAGGTTCCACTTTTTTATCGTTTACCGGTGCGGTGAAAAATTCGATATGGACATTGTTCGAAGGTAAATTCAACTTATTAAAAGCCATTCTTGCCTGTTGCATCAATCCCTCAGGACCGCATAAAAAATATTCGCGATTCGGCAGTGTTCCCAAAAATTCTGTGATCAATTGAGATATTTTGTCAGTGGTTAATAAGCCTGTTACTCCATTCCACCCATTTTCTGGAGTATCAATGGAATAAATAAGCCGAAGTCTGCCGGGGTTTGATGCCTCCAGTTGATCAAGTTCCTGCTTAAAAATAATAGAGTTTGAATTTCTATTACCATAGATCAATGTACAGGTACTGCCGGGTTCTTTAAGCAAAACTGTTTTAATAATAGAAATAAGGGGAGTAATTCCACTGCCACCACCCACGAGTATATATTGCTTTTGGTTGGTGGGATCTATTTCTGTGAAAAATCTTCCCTGAGGTGGCATTACATTCAGAAACATACCAGGTTTCGCCTCCGTAGCCAGATAATTGCTCATTTTACCACCATCCACTCTTTTGCAGGTAACTGCAGGCAACTCGCCAGTTACGGGGCTGCTGCATAAAGAATAGGCCCTTCTGATATCTTCACCGTTAATAATTGCCTGTATGGTTAGATACTGACCCTGTTTATATTGAAATTCCTGTTGTAAATCGGCAGGGATCTTAAAAGAAATACTGATGGCGTCACTGGTTTCATTTTTAACTGACGCTACTTCCAAAGAATGAAATTTTGACATAAGAGATTTTCTACATTTGTTGTTGTGGTAAATAAAAAGAAGACAAAAGTAATCAAAAAAAAACAGTAAACATGACAAACCTGAAAGCAGTTGTATTGGGCGGCACGGGCCTTATTGGGAACGAATTGATCCACTTGTTGGCAGACCATAAATTGTTCGGAGAAATCAGAATATTGGGACGCAGAAATACAGGGTTAGAATCGGGTAAAATCCATTTTCACCAGGTTGACATGGAACACATTGCCGAGCACGGTTCCTTATTTGGCGCCGATGTTGTTTTCTGTTGTCTTGGAACCACCATGAAAACAGCCGGATCGAAAGAAGCTTTTCGTAAGGTTGATTATAATATGGTGGTTGATGCTGCGCATATTGCCGAAGGAAAGATCCGTCAATTTATTATGATCTCTTCGCTGGGGGCAAAAGCAACCTCCTCTAACTTTTATCTGAGAACAAAAGGCGAAGCAGAAAATGCAGTCATAGCAGCCAATATTGATACCGTTCATATTCTTCGTCCTTCCATTTTATACGGTGATCGAAAAGAAAAACGCGGTGGTGAAAAAATAGGGATTGCTTTTATGAAGATGATGAGTCCTTTGATGCTGGGGTCCTTAAAAAAATACAGGGGTAACGAAGCCAGCAATGTGGCAAAAGCGATGGTCTGTTATTCGTTGCAATCCGAAAAAGGAAAATTTATTCATGAACCACGTGAAATAGATGCGGATTCAAAAAATCTGAAGATTTTGTCAGTTTAGCTTCGAGAAAATAATCTCAGAAATCTCGTCACCTGCCGCCTTTACTAAAATGTCGATCAGATCTGTTTTCGATTTTTTATCCTTCTCCGCCGTAAACCTGGCTCTCCATTTGTTGAGTTCGGTCTGACTTACATAACCCTGGGTTGGATACAGATCATTATAGTCGCTGTCGTATGTAGCATATTTTACTTTACTAATGATGCTCTTCGTTACAATATCATTATAAACCAAGGTCCCGGTTTGCACATCAAAAATCCGCACCTTCACAAAAATCGCGTATTTAACACCTTCTTCAACTTCTTTATACTTGGTTTCACGCCATTGGTAATTGGTTGTTTGTCCGTAGTACGGATCCCAATAAGTTACTTTTTCACGTGCATAGGCTATCTGGTAATTTTCACTGTTCACCAGTGCATCTTCAGTGAGGTCAGAAACCGTAATAGCTACAGCTTTGGTAGCTGCCAAACTTGTGGAGATTTGAACGACTGTGTTATCATCGTATGGAGGCTGCATACTTTTGCTTGCCTTCAAAAGTTCGTTTTGAATGGTTGATTCGTTGATGATACTTAATAAAGCACTTTGCATTTCCTGCATCTTTTTTTCGACACTTTTATAGATCAGGTTGTCCAATGAAACTTCCCGCGATTTATTTTCTACGGTAAAAAGAGAAACGGTTTGTTTAGGAAATTTACTCAACTCTGCTAAAAAATTACTTGTTTCCCGATACCCAGGGTAAATATTATTTACCTGATTGAAATATTGGATGGCGATCAGCTTTTGCCCTTTATTATATGCGCTCTGTGCATTTACATAAACCGGGTCTGCTTCCAGTGATTTTTCCAATATACTGAGTCCTGCAAAATATGGATCATTCGATTTCAATTCATCAATTAGTTCACTTGCCTTCCCATAGTTTCCGCTGTTTATCGCACTGGCTGCATCCAATGCAAGATTCTGGAGATATTGATCCAAAGCAGATTTATACAGGGTAGTAGATTCTTCCGGTATCTCCAGTTCAATTCCACGACCTTTTACTTTGTTGTAAAATTTTTCACTTTTCCGGTATTTTTCTACTGCCTCCTTGTAATTGCCGGCGTTATAAGAGGTCTCAACATCATCTAATAGTTGATCGAGTAGTTTTTGTCCGGTTTTTTTAAAACCTTTCTTTGCGTCCTTGTTATTTGGATCGATCGAATAGGCTTCGGCATAATTGGCTACGGCATTGTCGTAGTCTTTTTCCTTTTCATACTTCTGGGCCTCCTTTACAAAATACTTTGCACCATGACATGAAAACAGCCCCAGAGAGAAAATGATTAAATAGATATATCTTTTCATGAAATTGGTTTTTCTATCTTTTTACACTTCAAAGACTTTGCCAAAATTAACCGCCTGCTTTTTTTGCCTGATATCCAAGGTCCGTTAAGATCTTCAATATCCGCTCCCGGTGGTCACCCTGCACTAGTATTTCTCCATCTTTCACAGATCCACCCACCCCCAGTCTTGTTTTCAATAACTTCCCCAGTTTTTCGAGTTCCTCTTCACTCCCTATATAACCCTTAATGATAGAAACTGTTTTACCACCCCTTGAATTTTTTTCAAGCCATACCTTTAGTGTTTGCTTACCGGAAGAAACTGGGTCAATACCCTCATTTTCATCCGTTTCCTCCTTGAAATCTTTATTTGTAGAGTAAACGATGTTCCCTTTTATATTTTTCGTAAATTTGTTCATTAACAAACTCCCAGTTTATGAGAAAAGGACTTGTCTTGCTGGCCTTTCTTTCGGCTAATATAATACATTCTCAGGTTACTATAACCAATGATGGTCCTACAAATCTTGTTCAAAATGTATTGATTGGAACCGGCGTATTGGTTTCAAATATTTCTTACCAGGGTGATACAACCACCCAATTTGGATCTTTTACAGCGCTGCCCGGAACCCCCATAGATTTTTCTTCGGGGATTGTCCTTACTACTTTTGGGATCAATGCATCTAACGCTATGCAACAGGGGGGACCTGGTTATTTTGGGGCAGGAACTCCCGGGGATGCCGATCTTTCAACCACAGCAGGTGGTGGAGGTACTTACGACGCCGCATGGATCCAGTTTGATTTTGTACCCACAGG
>JANWKQ010000161.1 GCA_025451295.1 Flavobacteriales bacterium
GAAAAGATCAGCAGGGAAGCCATCCTGTTTTACCAGGAACTGGTTAGAAAATTACCGGTTACCGACAATGTACTTGAATATGCAGTAACGCTGGTTGCCAAAACCAGACCTAACACCGATAAAGCCCATAAGATCGTTAATGATTACCTATCATGGGGTGCAGGTCCAAGGGCTTCGCAATACCTCATTATTGGTGCTAAATGCAATGCTGCCCTTAAGGGTAAATATGCTCCGGATATCGAGGATGTAAAGGCCGTTGCAACGAATGTACTTCGCCATCGGATTGTACGCAATTATAAAGCCGAAGCCGAGGGCTATAAGGTGGAAGATATCGTAAAGGAACTTCTTTAATCTCCAAGGAAATTCCCGATAATACATTTCATTTTTATTTTCTACAATTCTTCCTGTCCTTTTTACATTCTTCCTGTAAAAGGTTTCTGTACATTTGATCTAACCTTAAATTAGATGTTCATGAGAAAACTCTTTACCACTTTATTTGCCGCATCAGCCTTATCGCTGAGTGCCCAAACTAGCCTCACCACTGCTGTAGATTTTACGGTAACTACCACCGGAAGCCAGTCATTCGATCTTTTCGACAAACTAGCAGAGGGAAAATACGTATTGGTAGATTTCTTCTTTGTTACCTGTCCGGCTTGTATATCAACGGCTCCTTATTATAAGGCATCTTTTGAGAATTATGGATGTAATACCGGTGCTGTTTATTTTATCTCTGTTGATGTAGGTGATACAGATGCTGAGGTGAATACTTTTGAATCTACTCATTTCAGTGGTGCCAATATTCCAGCTGTAAGCGGACTAGAAGGTGGTGGAGATGCTGTGGTTTCAACATACGGTATTGGCGCCTTTCCTACTTATATCCTCATTGCCCCGAATGGTGACATTGTAGAACAGGATATGTGGCCTATTAGCAGTGCTGCAGATTTTACTAATTATCTTACCACACAAAACGGTATTGCTCAGCAGGCATGTGCTGCTTCTGGTATCAATGAACTGGAAAATATTCACATTTCTTTGTATCCAAATCCAGTAGTAAATACGGTAAATATTGCTTCTCTGCAAGAGATCAATATTACGGAAATCAGCATCGTAAATATGGTTGGACAAACGGTTCTTACAAAAAATATTTCTTCTACAGACGTACTATCCTTTGATGTATCAGATCTTTCAAGCGGAATGTATGTAATGAATATTACAACTGACAAAGGCGTTAAAAAGGAGACTTTTATTAAACAATAGTTTTTACAGTTAATGTGTTATGGTGGATTAAAAAGGCCGACAGATAATGTTGGCCTTTTTTAGTTGGCAAATACCATGGCCTTGGTATCAATAAGTCTACCATCAATATAGAGCGAATAATAAAGGATCCCGGTAGCACCATAGCCGTGCGTATACATTACTTCATTCATACCTGGATTCATGACCACCGGTATTACCTTTAACTGAACACCATTGATACTGGTAATCACAAGTTCTGCTGTATTGTAAGGAACAATCCCATCCGCATAAAACTGGATATAGGTAGATTCATCAAAAGGATTAGGTCTGTTTTGGTGTAGCTGTACCTTTTCATTCGCCAGTGCTTTTGCTTCCTCAACGCTACTGATATTAACAGTATATTCTTTAGACGGTATGCTTTCGACAGAGTCACCATCCACCGACATAATACTTACATAGACCACATCATTGATCGAACTTACATCAAAGGTATCTATCAAGGTATTGGTCATTGTACAAACAGTGTCCCAATCATTCGTATTTGATCTAACACCAACCCGATACATGTTATATTGGGTTTGTACGGTCACTTCTATCCGGATTCTATCGGCTCCTACAGCACTCAAAAGAAAATCAGGTTGCTTGGGTCCAATAGCACACATGGCTGCCGCATTCCCATTGATATAGGCATTTCTCGCCAGGTATCTGAAGTCTACAAAAAAACTATCGATGATCTGATCGGCATCTGTATCTACACCCAGGGTATCATTTGTGGTATGCTGGTGATCATGATAGGCGGTATCCGTTACATTCGCATTTCCATGTTCATTGGCAGAAGTATACCTGATGGATGCATACTGCTTAATCCGGAAGGGTACATGATCGCCTGATCTGCCTGTCCTGTCTTCAGGCGTCATGATCATAATGTTCATGGGTGTATCAACAAATGGAAGGAGTTGTTCTTTATATTCCAGTTTACTGAACCTGGCATAACCCTTATGTTTTGAATTAAAGTTTCCGTATGAAAAGATGCGTACATCTACACTGTCAACATTCCCAAGACCCGGACATGAAGGAGGAGAGGAGGTTTCACCACAAAGGATCCCACCCACCACATCATTGTTCTGTACAGCCTTTACGGTAATCCCTTTTGCGTAGGTATAATCGGCAAATGCCTCCGCGCCAAACAGGCCTTGCTCTTCAGCAATTGTTACCAGGAATACGATGGTATGCTTATACGAATATTGGCTCATGACACGTGCAAGTTCCATTACCAGGGCGGTCCCACTGGCATTATCTTCAATACCCTGTGCATTGCAAAGAGTATCACATTCGTCCTCACACCGGCTGTCGATATGACCTTCTATAATGATGATACTTTTATCTGAAGTATCTGATCCCGGGAGCACAGCACAAATGTCTTTATGCTTGTTGCGGGTACAGATCACCCGGTCAAACTGAAGATAAAAAGGAAGAAGCCTGTTTTCATTTGCGTTGCTGTATTGCTGGAATTTACTGAAGACCCATTTTCTTGCTGCACCTATTCCAATAGTAGGGGATAAGGTATCAGAAGCAGAGTTCCGGTTATGAAAAGTGCTAAGCTTAATAATATTTGCTTTAAGTGAATCAGGTGAAACGTTATTGAAGATGCCTGCTGAAATAAGATCAGGCTGATCTATCACCACTGTAGGCATATATACCGAAGGGTTATAGTTACCTAACATTATATTTTCTGCCTGAATATTACTTACCGTAATGTTAAGCTGTGCATAACAAAACGAAGTGATCATAGAAATAAACAGGAAAGCGGATTTAATGCAGGTTCTCATATAGATTCTTATACTACCAAGGTAAGTATTCTTTTGATTAAAAAAAATAATGTTGGATCCCCATAAAATCAGTAATTTCAATCTATTAATTCTATGGAAGATGGATAAAACAATCAATCATATTACTTATTCAACCAACAAGGAATTGCTCAATATCCCTTTGATCCATGCTTATCTAAGTGAAGAAAGTTATTGGTCGAAGGGAATTCCGCTTGCAACCGTAGAAAATGCCGTTGCCAATTCTATCTGCTTTGGAGCGTATAGTGAACATGGTCAAGTCGCGTTTGCCCGTGTAGTAACTGATCATGCTACCTTTGGTTACCTGGCCGACGTATTTGTATTAGGCGATTATCGGGGTCGAAAAATTTCGAAGCATTTAATGGAATTTATTATGGAACAAACCGCACCACTTAGCCTTCGCAGATTTATGTTAGCTACCCTGGATGCCCATTCATTATATACTCAATATGGATTTACCGAACTTAAACATCCTGAACGAATTATGGAAATAAGCCGACCAGGGATCTATGGTGATTTGTCGAATAAATGTGAATGATTATGTAGTGCGGCTTTCCGCCGCAGCGGACGGCTATCCGCTATATCTTTTTTGTTACTGATATTTCTGTACACTCTCTTGATTTACGTTGGTTTATCCCACGACATATGTGGTGGGTAAGTCAGACGAAAACAAATTAATCAGCAACAAAAAAGGATGCCGCTGTTATCCTGGCCCCTTACGTCCATAATAAAACCCCTCGTAAAAAAACGAAGGGTTTTACATAAAATATTCTTATGCTTATTGCTTAATGATGCGCTCTGTAGAACTTCCTACTCTCAGCATATAAATACCTGCTGGCTGATCAGAAAGGTCAATACTAAAGGGTGAACCTGCCACCATATTCACTTCTTTCGACAATACAATTTCACCCAGCATATTTGTAACGGTCAATAATTGAAGACCTTCTAATGCTGGTGCAATATTCACAATACCCGTTGTAGGATTTGGATATACTGCATTGAATGCATACGTCTCTTCTTCGATACCTACATTATAATTAACGATGGTAATTGTACTTGTGCTGTTTGCATTGATAATAGGACGATCGGCAGTTGAACCACCATTGTATCTTGATACCATGCCAATCACAGATAATTTTGTCTCATCAAAAGATGCCGGAACTGTATAAGTATAACGTTTCTGGAAACTTTCGCCTGAGGCTATAGAAGTTGGTAAACTGGCAGCAGTTCCATAGGCACCCCCAAAATAATAACGGGCTACTTTGTCATGCACATAACCTACGATAGGATTTCCCAATCCATACATAGGATGTCCTGAGGTGGAATTATAATAGTTCGTTTGATTATAATCAGAACCGCTTCCGGTAATATCATCTTCTACAAGGATGCCATTAAAACGGATATCACCTGATTCATTTCCTGTAAAGCTGGCTCTTACAAATACATTCAGCTTACGGGTAGTTGGGTTGAATAATACTGAGTCGAAACTTACATCAACGGTTGTAGTACCTGCACTGAGCATGCTGCTGGTAGATGTCATCCAGATAGAACGGGAAACGGCATCACCTTGTCTGTTAAGCGTTGCTTGTGGAAATCCGCTTACATAAAAGGCGGATAAGGTATTTCCGGTAGAAATATCCATTCCGTCTGAATTATGCACCATTACTCCAATTGCATTTGGATAGGTATTAAGCACATCATCCATGATTATGTGCCCATCAGGACAATAACCACACCATGAACCGGTATGTTCTTCCAATAACACTTTTTGAACAGAGGTTTGAGCCTGTAGCTGAGTACCAGCCAAAAGAACTCCAAGTGCAAAGAGTAGATGTTTTTTCATATATGATTTATTTGGCTCCAAATATAGGCATTCGTGGCCCTGAATAAAATGTAAAAAATGCCTAATTAATGTCAAATTAGGGATGAATTGATTTGTTAAAATGGGGATTAAGTTGACCGAAAAGGGCCGGCAGGCAGGCGGAGAACCCGCCACACGCCTCCAAAAAAAGAAAAACATATCAAAAAAATTCCTTTCTTCGTCTTTAATGATCCTCCACGACAAAGAATTTGAGCCATTCATCAACCACGATGAATTACAGGAAAAGATCCGGATGGTAGCGGCGGAGATCAATTTAGATTATGCGGATAAAGAGATCCATTTCATCAGCATTTTAAATGGGGCTTTTATATTTTCATCAGATCTCTTTAAGAATATAACCGCTCCCTGCTATATGCATTTTTTAAAAGTGAGATCATATGAAGGGACACAATCCACCGGAGCGGTTAGTAATATTATCGGACTAACAGAACCCCTGAACCATAAGCATATTATTATCCTTGAAGATATTGTGGATACAGGTGCTACCATGCAACATGTATACAAAGAGGTTTCCAAAATGAATCCGGCTTCCATCAAAGTAGCATCATTACTACTAAAGCCGGATGCCTACCAGGGAAATATAAAAATTGATTATCTTTGCTTCTCAATCCCCAATAAGTTTGTTGTTGGCTATGGACTCGATTATGATGGATTAGGAAGAAACTTAAAGGATGTTTACCAATTAAAAAGTTGATCAAATGTTGAATCTTGTATTGTTTGGACCTCCCGGAGCAGGGAAGGGAACTCAATCGCAAAAACTCGTGGATAAGTACCAACTCGTACATTTATCTACCGGTGATATTTTTCGGGATAATATAAAAGGCGGAACGGAATTAGGAACGCTGGCCAGATCCTACATGGATAAAGGTGAACTGGTGCCTGATGAAGTGACCATAAAAATGCTGGAAGCCGAAGTGGCTAAAAATGAAAATGCAGTCGGTTTTATTTTCGATGGTTTCCCAAGAACCATTCCACAGGCAGAAGCGTTGGATCGTTTAATGACGAAGTTGAATACGAGCATTACCTTAATGATTGAACTTATTGTACCAGAAGAAGAGTTAACCAAAAGACTCATCCTTCGTGGTAAAGACAGCGGAAGACCTGACGATAGCAATCCGGATGTAAATGGGAATCGCATTGCTGTCTATCATAAACAAACAGCTGTAGCGGCGAACCATTATAACAGTCAGGGAAAATATCATAAGGTGGAAGGGGTAGGGGATATTGAAACCATCTTTCATTCACTTTGTAAAGTGATGGATGGTTATGCAATGGTATAGTTCTACTTACTTATTCTCACCCCAGCTCCAATGGTCTTCTTCGTATCAGTCAGGAATTGAACAGCCAATAAAGAATCTTCATAGGGTAAATTAAATTTACTTCCATTCTGCTCCCAGTTGTTCAGTGGGATGGCTACATAACTTTTATTTGATTCGTTTTTTCGTACCCAGAATGGATAATAACAAAAATCCTGCAACCAGGTTTTTCCTTCTACCTTACAGATGGTAACCTCTGCAAATATACCACCATCTTTGTAACGGTCGCGTTGATTACATAGAAAATTCCCTACTGAGTAAAACACCGGTACCACTCTGGAACTATCCCTTACCGATGGTAAAGTTTTAATAGGTTGTACCACATGAGGATGTGCTCCAAACACCAGATCAACTCCATTCGCAGCCATTAATTTCGCAAATCTTTCCTGGAAATTGCTTTCGGTCCGCTGATATTCTTCTCCCCAATGCATAATGGCCATAATAAAATCAGGTTTTTTTGCCTTTGCTTTTTTGATCCCCTCAAGAATGGAGGTTGTATCAATAATATTTACATAGTTAGGACCATAAACAGGAATCCCATTGGTACTATAAGTATAATTCAACACTGCTATCCGTATCCCTTTTATTTCAATTACGGGCGGATAGTTCTTCTCAAACATGGCCGTATCATTAAAACTTCCTGTATGAGGGATCCTTAAAGAATCGAGCACATAATTGGTCCTGACAATTCCTGAGTTACCTCTGTCTGCACAATGGTTGTTCGCCAATGCCATATAATCGAAGCCAGCCTTTTGCGCATCTGAAGCCAGCGCATCAGGACTGGTAAACATCGGATAACCGGTATAAGGTGGACCGTTAAGTGTGGTCTCCAGATTCAGCATGGCATAATCAGCCTGCTGTATATACGACCTTATATAGGTATAAGCGGTGTCATAATGGTATTCGCCATTCTTTAATCCTGAATTGATCCATGGCATATGACCCATCAGATCCCCGGAGAAAATGATCTTAATGCAGACCGAATCCTTTTGATTGTTGAGAGGAGTTTGAAGACTATTCTTCTTTTTCATTGGATTAAAAAGAAGCATGATCACCGGAATTAAAATACTTGCCCCAATAACGGCAAATAAAATGACCTTACGTTTAGAGGTTAGTTTTTTGATTTCTGGTGGTGCAGAATGCTCCCGGTTGCTATCCATAATTGTGCAGTACAATAAGTAAACATAATAAATAAATTGGCGTGTTCAAATGGTGCTACGAACTTATTCAATGCAATAAGGCTGTCTGAGATCACAAAGGTAAAGGCTCCAAGAATAATGAGTGCTGCACTTTTACGATTGGTAGATCCAAGTCGCCACAATGCAAACAGGCACATGGTTACAATGGTTACGGCATACACCGAAACAGGGATCAGAAAGGGTTTGGTTTCCGCTTTGCCCACAATGTGTGGATATAAATATGAGTATAGTACAATCAGGTAAAATAAGGGTAACAATGCGAGTATCGATTTATTAATACCTGAAAGCTTGTATCCACTGCGTTGGATATTCCCGATAAATGCAATGATATACAGAACGTGACAAATAAGGAAAGAGGCTAAGCCAAATACGAAAAGATCGTCATTCTTAACCATCAGCAACATATCTCCGATCCAGGCAAAGAAAAAACCGGTGATAATGAGTTTATCAAACCGTGTCTGGAATTTTGTATTCAGCCATAAAAACATCATCAAAACTGGCATTAACAATGGTTTTGTGCAAAAGATAAGCATCGGATCACCCTGTTTCAGATAAATCTCTTCACCCCAGATTTCCACTGCGGAAATGATCGAAAACAGAATCACGATAGGTATAAATGCCTTGAGTTTCAAAGGAAATAGTAGTAAATGGTGGTGCCGAAGATACAATATAGTTTGAGGAAAGAAAGATGTGTTTCGTGCAAATTAAGGACATAGGCTTAAACTTCCTGCACCTGAGGTCGATGGATGATGCTCCCTACCACAAAAAGCAGAAGCGCAATGCCATAGGTAAACATGGTTGCGATGTATTTATAACTGATCGCTTCCACAAAATGATTATAAGCAGTAATGGAATCTGATAACA
>JANWKQ010000162.1 GCA_025451295.1 Flavobacteriales bacterium
AGATTATTCCGGAGAGCACACCAATCATTTTATTGCCTGAAATCAGGATGGATGAAGGTATGGAGGAAGAGGCCCAGACAGGAAAAGAAGAAGAACGAAAACCAATCATTGAAAAATCTGAAATTAAAGGCCGCATTACTGCTGCGTCCTACATTAACTTTTCGGACCATCCGGAGAGCGATAAACAAAGGATGAGATATACAATGACGTTCAATGCCCGCCGGATTGGTAATTCAAGTTTTTCGGCTGAAAGCTATATGTCCTTTAGACACACGGTAAATGAGTGGCAAGAAGTGCAGCAACATTTCAAAAAAGCATTCAAAGTATATAGCCTTGCACTTGAATACGATTTAAAGGATAATACTCGATTTTGGCTGGGCAGGAAAATCAATTTTAATATTTCCAATATTGGAGCAATTGATGGATTGCAGGCTGAAAAAAGATGGAAGAAAACACTTGTGGGGGCGTTTGCAGGATCACGACCGGATCACACCGATTATGGTTTCAATCCCGATTTATTGCAGTTTGGAGCCTATGTGGGAAACATCGTAGAAGGGAAAAATGGAACAATCCAAAACACGCTGGCCATTGCGGAGCAACGAAACCAAAACATGACCGATCGTCGATTTGCCTATTTTCAGCATTTAAATTCCCTTATAAAACGAATAAATATTTTCACTTCATTTGAATTTGATCTGTACAAATTTGAAAACGATCAACCTAAAAGCGTACTGGACATAACCAGTGTTTATTTTTCATTGCGGTTTAGAACCTCCGAGAAGCTTTCGCTTTTTGGCTCCTATGATGCCCGTAATAATATTATCTATTACGAAACGTATAAGAACTTCATAGACCAGTTGCTGGAAGATGAAACCAGGCAAGGACTGAGATTCAGCTTCAATTATCACCCCTTGAAAAAAATATCTATTGGTTCGAGCGCGGGCTATAGGTTTCAAAAAGACAACCCAAGCCCTTCCAAGAACCTAAACAGCTATGTTACCATTTCAAGAGTGCCGGGACTACAGGTTTCTGCTACTTTATCTGTACTTCTTATCGAGTCCGCCTATCTTAAAGGAGTGGTATACGGAATCCGGGCCTCAAGGGATATCATCCCCGGAAAACTGTATGGAGAAGGTGAATTCAGGCTGGTGGAGTACAACTATAAAAATGTTGAATTTCCGCTAAATCAATCCATTGTCGGAGCCAACCTTTCCTGGAGATTTTCGAAAAAACTTTCCTTGTCCATTAATTATGAGGGAGAGATACAAAACCATCAAATTTCCAACAGAATATACACCAATATCATTCAAAGATTTTGAGAACCAAAGAATAGGTTGGAGAAGACGGGTAATTTTATTACCTTAAAGCAGTTAAAAACAAAAAACGACATGAAAACATTTTTATTGACCATAGGAATCATGGGCCTAATTATGGCCTGTGATTCCAAACCGAAAGTGATTGTGGCCGATGACACCACCGCTGAGTCACAACCATCGATTTCCAATGAATCGGCTACCAAACTTCACAAAGTGGTTGTAGAAGAAATACTACAAACCACCAAGTATACGTATCTCAGTGTTTCTGAAAATGGTGAGATGACCTGGATTGCTGTTCCGAAGAAAGAGGTTGAAAAAGGTGGAACCTATTATTACCGAGGAGGATTGAAAAAGACCAATTTCAAGAGCGTTGAACATGACCGCGTTTTTGAAACCGTTTACCTTGTTTCCGATGTGAGTAAAGATCCCGATATGGTAGGTTTTTCCGGCGGAAGTCCTCACGAAAACCCAAATATGAATAATCCCGCAGATCCAAATGCGAAAATAGAACCCCCCTCAGGAGGTATTACTATTTCTGAATTGTTTTCCAATAGAAAGAAATATGAAGGACAAACCGTAAAAGTAAAAGGCCGGTGTGTAAAGCTGAATAATATGATCATGAACCGCAATTGGATTCATCTGCAGGATGGTTCTATGAAGGATGATAACGTAGACCTTACTGTTACAACGACCGAAAACATTTCTCTGGGAGCGATAGTAGCTTTTGAAGGAAAAATAACCCTGAACAAAGACTTTGGTGCGGGGTATAAATATGAAATTATTATGGAGGATGCTCAACTCCTTCAATAAACAGGATGATACGACCCAGAGACTCCGATTGGTTAGGAGTTAAAGATGAATTAAAAACACTATGAAGAAGATTTTCTTGAAATTATTTTCAACCAGCGCGGCTGGTCTATACATCATTTTATTTGCAGCCGCAATTGGCATTGCAACGTTCATTGAAAACGATTTTGGGACCAGCTCTGCCCAAAAGATGATTTTCAAAGCAAGATGGTTTGAGTTGTTATTGCTCTTGTTTGCCATTTCCATCCTGGTTAATATTTTCAGGTTCAGGATGATTCAACAGAAAAAATGGAGCACCATCATGTTTCACGCTTCCATTCTGGTCATTTTGACAGGTTCGGCGGTTACCCGGTAT
Organism: Flavobacteriales bacterium; assembly: GCA_025451295.1. GTDB lineage: Bacteria > Bacteroidota > Bacteroidia > CAIKAF01 > CAIKAF01 > JANWKQ01. The sequence continues at coordinate 2,479 of JANWKQ010000162.1, forward strand.
TATAGTTTTGAAGGATCCATGCATATAAGGGAGGATGACGCTTCCAATGAAATCATTTCATCAGAAACCTACCTGGTATTTGAAGCAAAGCAAAACGGAAAATCCTACCGTTTTGATGAAAAAGTTCTTTTTGCCACACTCGGTAAAAATCAGTTTAAAGAATCCTATCAAATAGGCAACGATGTTATTGGAGTGGAGCTGGAAGAATTTATTCCCAATCCGGAATATACGCTTGAAGCCAGTGGCAGTGGTTCGCCAATCATAAAGATTGTCATAGCAGGGAATAATGGCCGGGAAGAATATTTTCTTAAATACAGGGACTTTAAAAACCTAAACGGAGCATGGTTTAATTTTGGAAACCCCGAGCTTCCACAAGCCATCAACATCTATTACCGGAACGACTCCCTGGTTTTCAAAACCCCAGAGGTATTAACACAAATGGTGATGGCCACTCAGCGCAAGGATACTATATACCCTGGAATATATAATCCACTAATGGTGCGCTCGCTTTATTCCAATGGAAGCCAAAACTTTGTTATTGGTGATTTTAGTCCCAGCGCCCAACTCTTTATGAAATCCGCCGGCCGGAAAATGAAAAATGAAAGTATCGCCGCCTTAAAAATGATGGTAAGCATCAACAACGAGACTTCCACTATTTATGTGTATGGCAATAAAGGAATGGAAGGGACGCCGGAAAAAGTTTCAGGAGGGAATACGCAATTAGCCATTTCTTATGGCGCCAAAAGAATTCAACTCCCGTTTTCTATAAAACTAAGGGACTTCATTCTTGACCGGTATCCAGGAACGGAAAGCGCTTCTTCATATGCGAGTGAAGTGACGCTAAAAGACCCAAGAAATAATTTAGTAAGAGATCAACGGATTTATATGAATAATATCCTCGATTATGGGGGATACCGTTTTTTCCAGTCTTCTTTTGACCAGGATGAGCTGGGAACGGTATTAAGTGTAAATCATGATTTTTGGGGGACCTGGATTTCTTATATCGGTTATATAATGCTTACGCTGGGTTTGGTGCTGACCCTTTTCAATAAAAAAAGCAGATTCAGGGAGCTTTCCAACAGGCTCAAAGATATCCGGTTGTCTGAAAAAACAACCTCTGTTGCGAGCATCGTCCTTTTACTGATGTTTGTCTTGCCAGGCAAATCTTCTGCTAATAATATCAATGAAGTCCAACTTCATGTCATCCCCAAAGAACATGCGATTGCATTCGGTCGATTGTTGGTCCAGGATCAGAAAGGCAGAATGAAGCCAATGAATACGTTGGCCAGCGAAGTATTGCGTAAGGTCTCAAGAAAAGAAAGCCTGTTTGGGTTAACAGCAGATCAAATTTTCCTTGGGATGACACTTTATCCTGATGAGTGGACCCAACAACCCATGATTAAAATTGGCACTCAGGAGGAAATCAGAAAACTTATTCCTGCGAAAGGAGAACTGGCCTCCTTCAATGATTTCTTCTCTGCCAGCGGACAATATCTGCTGAAAGAGCAGGTAAGACGGGCCTATAGTCTGCAGCCCATTGACAGAACCCTTTTTGATAAGGAAATCATGAAAATAGATGAGCGGGTCAATATATGTAATATGATTTTCAGCGGAAGCATATCACGAATATATCCAGTTGAAAATGACCCTGCAAAGACCTGGATAACCCCGGCAGATGTAATGCATCAATCACATACTGTAGGAATAGAATCCTTCATTCAAAGTTTTTTTCCCGCTTATGTTGCCGTGGTGCAAGAGGCCATGGCCTCCCAGGATTGGAGCCAAGCGGATCAACAACTTGAAACCCTTCATCAGTTTCAACAGACAAAAGGGGGAGATATCCTGATATCTCAAAGCAAGGTAGATATGGAGATTTTGCTCAATAAGATGAATGTGTTTTCGAGGTTAAGCAAGGTGTATGGCCTGTTAGGCTTATTATTTCTGATCCTGTTCTTTTCAAAAGTATTCAGACCCCAATTCAATACGAAGGGGCCAACGCAAATCTCTTTTTACTTGTTGGCAGCTTGCTTTTTAGCACACACCACCGGATTGGGTATACGCTGGTATGTATCAGGCCGTGCGCCATGGAGTAACGGATAAGAATCCATGATCTATATAGGATTTACCACAGTGCTGGCCGGATTAATTTTTACCAGAAAATCTCTGGGGGGTCTTGCGGCGACCGCTATACTTGCTTCTACCATATTAATGGTTGCTGGATTGAGTTGGCTCGATCCCGAAATCACACCCCTGGTACCCGTATTAAAATCCTATTGGTTGACCATTCACGTTTCCCTCGAAGCAGGCAGTTACGGTTTTTTAATGCTGGGTGCTATAATCGGTTTGTTGAATCTGGCCTTGATGATGTTCCTGACCCAATCCAATCAGGCAGGGATATTCCGCACGGTAAAAGAGATGACGTATATAAGTGAAATGACCCTTATTGGAGGTTTGATCATGGTGAGCACCGGAACGTATCTCGGAGGGGTGTGGGCTAATGAATCCTGGGGAAGATACTGGGGCTGGGATGCTAAAGAGACATGGGCACTAGTGACCACCCTCGTTTATGCGTTTATCCTGCATATGAGATTTATACCCGGTTTAAGGGGGCCATTTGCTTTTAGTGTAGCATCGCTCTTTGGTTTCGCTTCAGTGATGATGACTTATTTTGGTGTCAATTATTATTTGTCAGGACTTCACTCTTATGCGGCCGGGGATCCGGTGCCTATTCCGCCATCCGTGTATTACACAGCAGCGACTTTTATTACTATCAGCTTATTGGGTTATTGGAAATACAGGAAGTTTAAGACCTAGACAAAAGGAATTACATACAGACTTACTTTCCAGAAATTGATTTTTTATCCTGAATCTCTACAAACCACCGTATAATCATTTTCGGTTTACAGTAATCATTAAGCGTTTTGTGGTTGAGCCAGACAAAAGAATCAGAAAGTTTTTTGGGTACTGTGTGAAGTTTGATTTGATGAAAACGGCCTCGGATCGTTTGATGAGAAAGTTGCTGTTGTTCCGTGGAAGAGGACTCCACCCAATCCAGCTTGTGATGACCGATAAGCTTGTCTAAAAAGGAATGCATCTGGATCAAAGATGGAATTCTTGCCGAATTGCATTCCCAAAGAGGCGGTGTATACAAAGACTGCCAGATATCCTTCCCTTCCCGCCGTTGAAATAAAATCTTTCCACGGTAGTGAATTACGCAAAAATGAAAATACCGAATCCTGTTCAAATTCTTTTTAGTCCGAACAGGAATGGCATCAACCAACTTATGTTTAAAGGCATAACATTTTTTTGAAACCGGACAGAAATCACATAAGGCACCTTTTGGCTTGCATACCAGGGCACCAAAATTCATGATAGCCTGGTTGAAATCTGCAGGAGCAACTCCTTTCATCAATACATTGGCCCGGGAACTGATTTGATCATGAAGAATTTCACCCATCGGCGTTGTAATCCCTGAAAAACGGGAAAGAAATCTTTTCACATTGCCATCGACCACAGGATAACGAAGGCCGTAAGCGAAAGAAGCAATTGCTGCCGCAGTATATGTTCCTACCCCGGGTAGCTTGATCAGGTTGTCATAGGAATCCGGGAACACGCCCTTAAATTCTTCTATAATAAGCTTAGCCGCTTTGTGAAGATTCCTGGCTCGCGTATAATATCCAAGACCTTGCCATAACCGTAATACTTCATCCAGTGAAGCAGAGGCAAGAGCTTGTAGATTTGGATACCTACTGATAAATTTAAGGTAATATGGAGTTCCTTGCTCTATGCGCGTTTGCTGCATAATGATCTCAGAGATCCAGATATGGTAAGGATCACGAGGTCCATCATCCCAAGGTAAAGGACGCGGATTTTCAGTTTGCCATTTCAGCAATTGCTCTGTTAAATAGGAAGACACAGAACAAAGCTAAAAACCAATGGTGTTAAGGGCGAGATGCCTGATATCTTTTTTCAATCATTTCTTTCAGCTCCTTTCGGGCGAAGAAAATGCGGCTTTTCACTGTGCCTAAAGGCAGATTAAGCGTTTCTGCAATCTCCTGGTACTTGTGGCCCAAATAATGCATTTCGAAGGGGACTCGTAAAGACTCATCCAAACTTTCAACCATTGAGCCCAATTCATCCATCATGATATTGGATTCAGCGTTATTGCTGATTGAAGCAGTGCCGCTATTGATATAATACAGATTTTCTGTAGAATCAATGATCGTGCGGGTTTTGACGTTTTTGCGATAGTTATTGATGAAGATATTCTTCATGATGGTCAATAACCATGCTTTCAGATTTGTACCCGGGATAAACTTATCCACATTACTGATAGCACGGAAGGCTGTTTCCTGATAAAGATCTTTAGCCTCTTCACTGTTTTTAGTCAGCTTGTAAGCGAAGGTGTGCAGGGGGCCACTAAGGCTGGATAATTGCTGATTGAAATCGGTGGTTGACATAGCTGATGTTTTTTGTTAAACCAAATTTACGATAAACCTGAACAACAGCGCAAAAAAAGTTAGACAAAAAGAATATTTTTAACGATAAATTAACGAACATTCAAACAATAGTTTGTGTAAGCGATTATTTAATAGACAGTTATAAAAATATATTAATTTCAAATAATATTGAAATCAATGAAATTATCTAGGGATTTACCATCATTATTTAGATGAAATCTTAGGGTTTTACATGAAAGTCCACTATTGATCAGGCGGTTTTAAGGTAAAGAAAGGATCAGGCGAGGGGGTTATTCTATCAATAGCAATTCATGGATTGCTTTTATCTTGGTACGCAAATGATTGAAGTAGCAATTATTGCCGGAGGGCCTTCAGCAGAAAGAGGTGTGTCCTTAAAAAGCGCCCAAACCATAGCCGCACATCTGTCACCAGAAAAATACATCGCAACAACAATAGACATAACACCAGAAGGCTGGGTGGATATCCATACTGGCAACGCTATAGACTTAAATAGCTTTAGTATAAAGGACCCAAAGAATTCAATCCAAAAGCGATTTGATTTTGCGTTCATCATTATACATGGCACACCTGCGGAGGATGGCAAACTTCAGGGTTATCTTGAAATGATGGGAATTCCACATAGTGCCTGTAATGTGCTGACCAGTGCATTGACATTCAATAAGCAGATGTGCAAGGATCATTTGAAACCGTATCAGATCCCCATGGCTGAGAGTATGATTGTGAAAGCAGTGACTAGTCGCGAAGTTGTCGAGCACAACCACATTAAACCACCGTTTTTCGTGAAACCCAATAACAATGGTTCAAGTTATGGCGTGACTAAAGTTAAAGCATGGTCTCAGCTGGAAGAAGCTATTATGCATGCTTTGCAATATGATCATGAAGTGATGATTGAGAGAGCACTAATCGGCACGGAATACTCCTGTGGAGTTGTGCGTGAAGGATCGCAATATCATGTACTTCCAATTACAGAAATAATTCCGGCGGGTGAATTTTTTGATTTTGCAGCTAAATATGAAGGACAAAGTCAGGAAATCACTCCTGCCCGATTGGAATCTTCGCTGGCCAAGCAATGCCAGGACAGATCAGGTTTTCTTTATCAATTACTGGGTTGCCGCGGTATGGTACGATTTGATTACATCCTTGAAGAAGGGACCTTTTACCTATTGGAAGCGAATACGACTCCCGGGATGTCAGAAGCATCTATCATACCCCAGCAAGCAAAAGCGTACGGATGGTCAATTGGTAAATTACTGGACATAGTAGTTACAGATTGTTTGCATAACAGGTATTAAACCCATCATCTAAAATCGTAAGGCACCTCCGATGTTAATCTGTTCATCGTTTTCACCCACCATATATCCCAATCGAAATGCGGTG
>JANWKQ010000163.1 GCA_025451295.1 Flavobacteriales bacterium
ATGATTAATATTCTCAAATCGCAGACAGTTTTTAACACATACTTCTGTTGCACTCAGCTCTCCCATTTTTAAAATCGCTTTTTGGGGAAGACGCGTTGATTTCATCCTGCATGCAATCACCGTAGCAATATTTGCTTTTTTGAAATCATAGGCATTGAGGGTCTCTTTCTCCTTTTTATCATTGGCCAGTACATGAAAACTCTCAACATAGTTTTGTATTTCATGAGCCCGTAACCCTTGCTGATTGGATCTTTTAAATTCAAAATCGGTTTCCAAATGCGGAACTTTTCCAGCAGCCAAATTATTTTTTAAGACCGGGATCTGAATAGAGCCGGAAAGATATTTGGCCTCATTCGTGTTGACAAATGACTGTTCCAGTGCAATCTGATATTTCTGGACCGTTTCAAGAAAGATTTTGTATTGATCCTTATTCATGCTTGAATAAAAATCATATTTAGCCTTTTCTCCTGAAAGACAAATATGTTTTTCGATATAGACAGCTCCTTTGAGTGATGCAATTACAGGAAGCCATACACAATCATCCTCCTCAGGTGCAATATGATCCGCAAAACTTATCTGATGATTGAAGTGGGTTTGTATTTCTTTGATCTTAACGAGTCCGCTATCGATCAGCTGGGTTGGATAGGACTGAAAGCCTACCTGCAGGATGATCTCTTGCGGTTTGAGTTGAGATTGAAAATTATCCACCACCTCTGTAATCTGATCAATCGTCAATCCAGAAATGTTCAGGATCATTTTTTTCTTCGACAGGTCGAGGGTAGAAAATAATTTTACGAGGTTCTTATTGTATAAAGTAGATGCCTGAAATTTAAATCCATATACTTTATCGAGATTGGCTTTTGCAACGTCATACGAATATTCATCAAATGTATCAATCCATATATGCCAATGTTTGTCGGCTTTTTGAATGATCTTTTTCCATTGTTCGGGATCAAAATACAACTCCTTGTAAACTTCATACCAGCTAAAATCTTCCAGAGCAATTTTATCAAACTTGAAAGGCTGAAATTTAATTCCATGCACACCATGAAGATCGCTGAACTCATCAATGAGTTTCATCAGATAATCTTCCTTACCTGCATGCACATTGGCGACCTCGATAATGTTGTAGAGCTGAGTCATCTCAATTATTTCAAAAAATCAAGTATGGTTTCAATTACATAATTTTGTTCCTCATCAGTAAGAGATGGAAACAAAGGCAAGCTTAAACATTTTTGATAATAAGCCTCCGCAACCGGGAAATCTCCTTCCTTCCATCCAAAACTTTTGTAGTAGGGCATCAGGTGAGTAGGAATATAATGGATCTGCGGAATAATATCCCGGGTGAGTAAATGATCATATAAGGCTTTCCTATTCTCCACCTGGATCACATATAAATGATGCCCATGAAAAACAGATGCGGGTACATGAGGCATTTTAATTTTCGGCTGATCCTTGAATGCCAGGTTATATTTATCTACAATCTCGTGTCTTCTTTTCATGCCGGGATCAGCCCTTTTTAGCTGGCTAATTCCCAAGGCGGCTTGCATATCGGTCAATCGATAGTTATATCCCAGTTCGATCATTTCCATGTACCAGCCACCATGATTCTCTTTCATCAGGCCAGGGTCTTTGGTGATCCCATGTGTACGAAGGATCATGAGCCGATCGTATAAAGCTTTATTATTCGTCGTAATCATGCCACCCTCACCACAGGCAATATGTTTTACCGGATGAAAAGAAAAAATAGCGAGATCCGCAAAATTTCCGTTACCACAATTTTGTTTTACACCTTTACTGTCAGTGAAATATCCGCCAGGTGCATGGCAGGCATCTTCAATGATCCACATGCCATACTCATCCGCCAGTTTTTTGAATTTTTCAAGATCAACCGCATAACCGGCAAAGTCAACGGGCACCATTCCTTTGAAATAACCCTTGGGATGTTTTTCAAGTAGTGCTTTTACTTTGTCGTAGTCCAGTGTATAAGAATCAGGATCAATGTCTGAAAATATAACCTCACCATCGCAATAGCGGATACAATTGGCGGACGCTGCGAAAGTGATCGGTGGAACGATCACCCGATCGCCCTTTTTTACGTTGAGGGCAATGGCACATAAATGAAGCGCCGCCGTTCCGTTGGCTAAAGCCACTGCATATTTGCACCCGATATATTCTGCAAAAGCTTTTTCAAATTCCAGCACTTTGGGCCCTTGAGTCAGATAATCGGACTGAAGGGTCTCGGTTACTGCAAGGATATCTTCATCCGTTATATGCTGACGGCCGTATGGAATTTTTTTTTTGATCATCATCAAACACTAAAGTTTGGATCAATAAATTTTTTGATAAGTCCTCTGATATCTTCTACCGACAACCATTCAGAATTTTCGCCCGAATTATAACAAAAACCGGTTGGAACCTGTTTGGCTTTCTCTTTGGTTATATAATCCTGCATCGTCCATTTATTGGGAGATTGTGGAAGGATGGCATAATATTTACCGACATCCACGGTGGTAAATGAATCGGAAGTAGTGATCATTTCTTCATGGATCTTTTCACCAGGACGGATCCCAACGATGTCAAGTTTCGCATTCGGAGCAACGGCCTTTGCTACATCAAGGATCTTATAAGATGGGATCTTGGGTACAAAGATCTCCCCTCCCCAGGCGTTTTCGAGTGCATGGATCACCAGGTCTACCCCTTCTTCCAGGGAAATATTAAACCTTGTCATTCTTTCATCGGTGATGGGTAATACCCCATCATTCCGCTTATTCAGGAAAAACGGGATCACCGATCCACGGCTTCCCATTACATTTCCATAACGTACCACAGACATTTTCAGATCTCTGGCCCCTACTATATTATTCCCTGCAATAAAAAGCTTATCAGAGCAAAGTTTCGTAGCACCGTATAAGTTGATCGGAGCCGCCGCCTTATCGGTTGACAAAGCCACCACCCTTTGCACACCACAATCCAATGCTGCACTAATGACTGTATTAGCACCCATTACGTTGGTCTTAATAAACTCCATGGGATTGTATTCTGCAGCAGGTACCTGCTTTAAAGCAGCGGCATGCACAATTACATCAATCCCTTCGCAAGCTCTTTTAAATCTGGCTTCATCCCTTACATCACCTAGAAAAAATCGGACAGATTTATATTTATCCTTTGGAAAATCCTGAGCCATTTCGAATTGTTTGAGCTCATCCCGGGAATAAATAACTAATCTTTTTACGTCAGGATATTTCTGGAGCACGGTTTTAACGAACATTTTACCAAATGATCCGGTACCACCTGTAACTAATACTGATTTATTGTTGAGCATTGAGTACTCCCGATTAAATTTTTACCTCACAAATCTAACTAATTCATGCAAATACAACAAATAGCGATTTGGGACCTTAATGCCGTGTTCTGCACTACTCCCAGGTGCAGTATTGTGCCATGCCAACGGGCAGGCTGGTACTCGTTCCTCTACTCACCTGTCCAGACATGGCTTACAATCCTGCACCCGGGCGGTAGTGCTGCCACCCACCAGGGCAATTGAAATTCCAACACATCGACCGGGTCCGATAGTCGGGAAACAGGAGACCCCGCCACGCCAGCCGGAGGCGTTCTCCACTGGCTGGCGTGTCGGGGTCCTGGTAACGGCCAGCGACGAAAGTGGCCAGCTACATATTTTTCAATTATCTTTGAGTCACTATGGCAATGGTTTCAAAGGTTTCCACCTTTATCAATAACTCAATTCAAACCAATTTATCGATTGCAAAAATCCTTATTCAGTCAAAGTTTTTTAGTAAAAAAATCACCCATGATAATCTTGATAGGGCCGTGATCCTTGGCAATGGCCCATCCCTTTCAAAAGAAATTGAGGCCAATAAAGAATGGTTTAAAACCACTCCTAAAATAGCGGTGAACTTATTTGTAAAATCATCCTACTATACAGAATTAAAACCGGAATTTTACGTTATTAATGCTCCGGAACATTGGTTTGAAACAGCTAATGAATTGGGTAGAAAAGCAACCATTGAACTCTACGAACTCATGGCAGAAAAGACCAACTGGAACATGACCCTTTTAATTCCATTCAGAGCCAAAAGAAATACCGAATGGAAAAATTATATTGCCAACAATCAACACATCAAAATCGAATATTATAACAAAACTCCTGTTGAAGGGTTTCGTTTTTTCTGTCACCTCGTTTTTAAAAACCGATTGGGAATGCCAAGACCACATAATGTGGTGATTCCAGCACTCATGCACGCCATCAACATAGGTTTCAAAAATATTTATCTCGCCGGGGTTGATCATTCCTGGCTAACAGGATTACGAGTAGAAGATGATAATACGGTTACTATGGAGCATACCCATGTGTATGGAACTCCGATTCGCTATCCAATCTATGCATACCTGGATGAGAAACGCCATTTGCATGATATGTTGATGAAGTTCGTGCATACATTCCGGAGCTATTTTTTTATAAAAGACTATGCCGATAGCAGAGGTATTCATATTTACAATATTACTGAAGGCTCATTCATCGATGCTTTTGAGAAAAGAAAAATCAGTTAGATGGGTGTTGTAAAAAGACAAACCATCAAATCGGTTGTATACACCTATGCGGGCACCCTCATTGGATTTATTACGGTGGGAGTACTTTTCCCTCTTTATCTTACTACTTCCGAAATTGGGGTTTTGAACCTCGTGAACCGTTGGAGCATGATGATCATGCAAATCGGCACATTGGGATTTCCTGCTGCCATGGTAAAGTATTTTCCCTACTTTAAAAACAAAGAGAAAAAGCATAGTGGATTTTTGTTTATTACCTTATTTATTGGATTTATCGGGTTCCTGATCACCAGTGGGATCCTTTTTCTTTTTAATGATGATATCATTGCGAACGAACGGGAAAAATCACCCTTATTCAGCACCTATTTCAATTATATCTACCTCGTCACCTTTTTTTACCTGTTCTTTTATTTGTTGGATGTATATTCAAGGGTGATTTACCAGTCATCCGCAGCAGTGCTGTTAAGAGAATTTGTCCAGCGGGTGATGGTTATTGTGCTTACCTGCGGGATCATCGCCAAATTATTTGGTTTTGATACGTTTGTGATCCTCTATTTTATAACTCTATCTGTACCCACGGTTTTTTTGTTTCTTTTTCTATGGGCAAAGAAAGAAATTCACCTCACCCCAAGTTTCGAAATATTCAGAACAGAACATAAGAAACCTATCCTTCAACGAAGTCTTTTTGGACTGATTTCCGGTATGGGTATCAGTGGCTTGTTAAGCATCGATGTGATCATGCTGAATGAATTTGAAGGAGAATCCGCTACCGGGATCTATACAACGGTCTTTTATTTTGCTTCTCTTATTTTAATTCCATCAAGGGCCTTTGTGAGACTGGCCGGCAATATGGTATCGGAATGCATTAAGGAGAATGATATGGAGCGATTAAAAAAGATCTATTATGATAGTTGCATCACCCAATTTATCGCCGGTGTTATTTTGCTGGCGCTGATGCTGGTAAACGCCGATAATATTTTCACTTTCTTAAAACCTGAATACCGGGCAGCCTATTATGTGATCCTCATCATTGGTATCGGTAATGTATTCGAAATGGCTACGGGACTTAATCATAGCATCATTGATAATTCTGAACATTTCCGGTTCGGAACTTATTTTGTGGGACTTCTGATTCTTTGCACAATCATTTTTAACCTGATCTTCATTCCGTTGATGGGAATTAATGGGGTTGCGGTGGGCACGGCCCTTTCACTGGTTCTATATAACCTGGTGAAAACCATTTTTATTTATGTAAAATATAAAATGATGCCTTTTCAACTCAACTTTTTATGGGTGTTGCTGGTATCCGCCGCTTTAGTTGCCGGGGTGGTTTATCTTCCCAACTTTGGCAATGTATATATTAACACTTTGTATAAATCATCTTTGCTATTTTTCCCATTGTTTCTCATCATATATTGGTGTAAATTTTCGTTGGAATTCAACCGGCATGTGAATAATTTAGTAAATTTGATACAGGTAAAAATTTTAGGAAGATCCAAATGACGCCAAGAGAAACAATGGATGAAATAGGCTGGTTTCACGCCAAAAGCGTATTTACGCCGGAAGAAATTGACCAGATCAGGAAAGATGCTTTAAAAGGGATAGAAGAAGGTTATAAATGTGATCTTTTATCCAATCCCCATATTGCCGGGGTGATTGCAGATAAGAGAATTGCGGATCTGGGTAGGTCATTGTTGGAACAGGATCCGGTTTATTTTGGCGACAGTACGGTTTCCTATAAGATCTATGGTTCGGGTTTTCATAAAGACAATCCGGATCGTCATGATCCCAATGCACCCGACTGGCAATCCAATTATTCCCTGATCCGTTTTGCACTTTATTTACAGGATTGTTCAGAACATTCAGGTGGAATTACTTTACGAAACGGAGGGCATAAATCACCTTCGGTAAAAGAAGGAAAGATCATCAATGTAAAAACCCGCAAGGGTGATATTGTTTGCTGGAAACTCACCATGAGTCATTCGGCGAATGCCAGAATGCTGGGTTTTGCTCCAAACTGGAATGTACATCCAAGGGTGATGAGAAGAGTGCCCATGTTCCTCTGCAAAAGTTATGATGCCGAAAGACTGGCCTTCTTCTATACATTGGGTGTTAACAATACCCACCTAACCAGGTATATTGATTATCTCTATACAAGGACCTACGGAATCGAATATTTTGAACGCCAGAAATATGTACCTGAATTTGTTAACCGTGCAGAAGCCAATGGCATGAAGATCATGGACTTCTCTGGAAGGTTGCCGGAAGTAGATACTTCAAAGCAAAATCTTGAGCACAAGGATATCAAATACTAGAACAAATTGTCTTACCTTCCCTCTTAGTTACCAATCCTAACTAAATGAAAACAACAAGACTTGTTTTTTTTCTGTTTGTTCTGAGTCAATCTTTTTTGTTCGGCCAACTTGAAACCCATCGTTGGTATTTTACAGAAACAACCAATAAAGGGATACTGTTTAATTATGGTACCAATGTTCCGGCATTAATATCCGAACATATAAATCCTTATGCACTAGAAGGATCCGGAATGGCTAATAATCCAAATGATGGTAGTTTAATGTTCTATAGTACCGGGGATAAAGTGTTGGATAAAAATCATATGGTTATGCCAAATGGTTCCGGATTGAACAGCCACTTCTCAACAGCTCAAAAAGGGATTATTTGTCCAAAGCCGGGTAATTGTAACCAATACTATATATTTCATAATAATTCAGCCGTTGAAGTAGCCATTGGAAGCTATTATTATTCGGTGGTTGATCTAAGCCTGCCCGGAAATGGAACAATTCCTGTCCCATTGGGAGACGTAGTTCCTGGGCAAAAAAATATTTTTCTAAAGGGGAATGTCGGCGAAAGCAGTGTTATTATTAAATCAACCCAAACGAATAAATACTGGCTCGTAATGTCAACTTTCGACGCTAATGAGATGGTGGTATTCAGAATAGACAGTGCCGGTATAACTTCAACAGGAAGTTATAATATTCCTACAACCATTACGGATTTTAGAAACATGAAATTCAGCTATGAAGCTGGTAAAATTGCATTGGTAAGTGGCAGAGAGAATGAGGCAACCGTTTTAATGGATTTCAACAGAACAACCGGTGTTATATCAGGAGTAATGAATATCCCCGGAACACCTGTGGGTAGTGATCCTACTTATTTTAATGGAATGTATGATGGTGAATGGTCTGCTGATGGAACCAAATTCTATATTGGAAAATGGAGAGTCCCCAGTGGAACAACAGGCGGACAGATTTATCAATATAATTTGAATACCCCAGCGACGAATGCGGCTGTAATTTATTCTGTAACCGGCAACACCAGTAATATTCTTGGGGCTTTAAAAAGAGGACCAGATGGAAAAATTTATTTTGGTTATAATCATCAAACTTTTGCATATCGATACTTAGGTGTGATCAACAACCCTAACAATGCAGGAGCCGGATGCAATCCGGTTTCACTGGGATTCGATCTTGGATCTAATGTGGGTTTATGGGCCAAATTCCCAGATCATCTACCATCCAATCTTAAACCCATTGCACTTAACGATACTGTAGTCATGGGTTGTTCTGATACTTCGGTGAGCTCCTTTCCAGTCCTTACAAATGATTCTGACCAGGATGACAACAGTTTTAACTTGAATTTTTTTAACATTCCCCCCTACGTTAGTATCACGGTTAATCCTAATCAAACTATCAATATCGTATTGGATACGGTTGGTACAGGTATAATAAGTATCCCTTATCAAATCTGTGATCTGAAATGTTTCAATAAATGCGACACTGCATATCTGGTTATTGATATGAATGTTGTTGGTCCACCATTAGACTTTCTACAAGACGATACTGTTGTTTGCAACGATAATTCGATTACACTAATTCCTTCTACTACCGGCGATTCTTATTTATGGAACACCAGCGAAACCACTTCTTCCATTTCCGTTAACGCTTCAGGGGTGTATCAACTTACGATGACCATTAGTGGATGCCCTTATTCCGACACGATCATCGTCTTTGAGGCCAATACTCCAAGTGTTGATCTCGGACCCGATACTACCCTTTGTGTAGGATTTATTATTCTGGATGCCACGTATCCAAATTCCACATATCTGTGGAGCAATAGTTCGATCGTGCCACAAATTCCTGTTACCGTCGCGGGAACTTATTTTGTTACCGTCACCAATATGTGTGGTTCAAGTACCGATACCGTCGTAGTTAATTATGCTACCCCTATCGATTTCCTGGAAGATGATACACTCGTTTGTAATGGTGATTCTGTTGTACTTAGTCCATCTATTATGGGTGATACTTATTTCTGGAACACAACCGAAACCACTTCTTCTATTTCGGTGAATGCATCCGGTGTATATGAACTTCAAATAACCATTAATGGTTGTCCGTATTCCGATAGCATTGCGGTGCTACAGGCAAATTCTCCTGATGTAGATCTGGGACCTGATACCATCATTTGCAGTGAAGGATACATCATCCTGGATGCTACTTTCCCTAGTTCGACCTATTCGTGGAGCACGGGAGCAGCAGTGTCTCAAATATTAGTTACCACTTCCGGAACCTATTCCGTGTTGGTAAGCAACATGTGTGGTTCTGATGCTGATACTATTGCGATCAACTATAGTTCATTCCCGACTGTGGATCTTGGTCCGGATACAACTATTTGTCCGGAAGCATCTCTGAACCTGTCCGCATTTTATCCAGGCTCCACCATTTTATGGAGCACAGGTGAAACCACTCCCGTTATTACCATTACCAATGCCGATGTTTATTGGGTATCCATTACCAATGAATGCGGAACGGTCACCGATAGTATCGAGGTATTGATCAAGAGTTGTCTGGGTATTGAAGAAATAGCGAATCATATCACCATCTATCCAAATCCTGCGGATGATTATGTGCAAATCAACTTGCTGGAAATTGATGCTGAGATTACACAAATAAAATTGATTGACATTTCGGGTCAGACTATTTATGTCAATACAGTGGCTGAAGGAAATTCTACCTACGTGGATGTTGCTTCTTTTGCAAGTGGCGTTTATATGCTGGCCATTGATCTGGATGGTATTACAGTCTATAAAAAGATCGTACTGCAATAGAGAGTATTTATGCTTGATAGCGGCACTGACATTTCAGTTAGGGTCTAGCGGCCCGGATAGGAGCGGCATCCTTTTGTTTTTTGTGATTGCTTGTGTTGTCATTTCGACCAAAGTGAGGCTTTTTCAGCCGAACGAAGTGGAGAAATCTTGTCTATTATTGACGGAAAGATCTCTGCGCTCCAGTCGAGATGACAAAAAATAAAAGATATAGCGGATAGCCGGACCCCAATGCTTACGGTCGGGATGATGACAAGCTTCGCTTCGTCATTCAAAAGGCCCCAAAAAAATTACTTGATCTTATGCAGTTTCACCATATTGGTCTGCCCTCTTTCATCCATCGGCATACTTGCTGTATGCACCACCAGGTCTCCCTCTTTTACATAACCTAATTTTTTAAGCAGGTCACTGCTTTCGGCTATACTATGATCCGTGCTTACAAACTGATCGAAAAAGAATCCACGTACTCCCCAGATCAAACTAAGCTGATTTAATATTTTTCTATTCCCGGTGATCACAAAAATATCAGCTCTCGGACGATAACTCGAAATTTCAAAAGCTGTATAACCGGTAAAAGTCATAGTGATAATACCAACCGCCTTTGTTTTTTTAGCCAGCTCAACCGCGGTATAGCAGATCGCATCAGTGATGAATCTTTCTTCATTGATGTGGAGATGATCATTGTCATAAATACCTTCATAGGCTTCCACATTCTTAATGATCTTCTGTACACTTTCAATTACACGTACCGGAAATTTCCCCACGGAAGTTTCACCACTTAACATTACCGCATCTGCTCCATCCATAATGGCATTGGCCACATCATTCACCTCGGCTCTGGTAGGATTATAATTGGTGATCATACTTTCCATCATTTGGGTCGCAATAATGATCGGCTTCGACGCCATTTTACATTTACGCACCAGCATTTTCTGGATCAAAGGAACTTCCTGCATGGGAACTTCAACCCCTAGGTCTCCCCTGGCTACCATAATGGCATCCGATTCTCTTAAAATATTTTCAAAATCAGCGATCGCCTCTGGTTTTTCAATTTTAGCAACCACCTTGGTTCTTTTCTTTCTTTTCGAAATCAGTTTTTTTAGTTCCGCCACATCAGCAGCACTTCTTACAAATGAAAGACCTACCCATTCAACGTCATGGTCCAATGCAAAATCAAGATCTTCAATATCCTTCGGTGTTAAACAAGGCAACGAGATTTTTGTATTCGGCATGTTCACACCTTTCTTTGATGATAAGATCCCACCACTGATACACTTAACGACGGCTTCGTTTTTTTTGTTGGTGCTGATCACTTCCAGCACAATCTTTCCATCATCCACCAATACCCTTTCTCCCGGATTCACGTCAATCGCAAAATTCTCGTACTGTATAAATATTTTTCCTTTGATTCCAACACCTTTATCCGTAGAGATCATGAATTCTTCATCATCATCCAGCATGATCTCATTGTTCTCCACATCCCGGATCCTCATCTTGGGACCTTGCAAATCAGCTAATATGGCAATATTATACCCCTTTTCTTTATTTTGGCGACGAACGTTGGCAATGATCGTTTTTTGAAACTCACGATCTCCATGCGAAAAATTTAATCTGCAAACATCTACTCCGGCTTCTACTAGTCTATCAAATACATCCCATTCTAATGTTGCCGGACCTAAGGTAGCAACCACCTTTGTTTTACTTTGTACTTTCATATTTGTTTACTCATCTAAAAATAACAGATCCCTTTCCTTCAGGTTATCAATCTCAATTTCGGTTGCCAAAAAAATCAGGTCTATCTTATTTAGCTTTGTTATAATTTCATGCAAGTTAGCATCTTCCCCTTGTATTAAGAATAAAAAGTCGATGGTTTTAAGCTCTTTCATCAGGGTTCTGGCCTCAAAACGATTAGCCAAAAGCCTGTAAATACAGCCATTCTCTTCATTTGTATATTCAAAAAAGGGGAAATTTTCCAGATGGGCCCGTGAAGCAATTCCTTCATTTTCCATGCGTACCAGGTCAATCCCCAGAGCGTGATTCAATGCCCAGCATAAACGATAATCTTTCTCGTTACACGAAATACCAATGAGTTTAAAGTCAGTGAAACCATCAAAAGAAATATGCAGCTTTTCGGTCTTCATAAGAACCCCTTCTAATCATTTGCAAAGTTGAAAAAAAGATTTTTCCCTCCCTTGCAATGTATAAAATATAACGATAGCTTATTTCTGAATTAACGAGAATTACTTATTCTCTTCCTTCCATTCGTTGTACTTCGTAATTACCTCGGGTAATTGTTCCAGTTTGTAGTGACCTCTCCAAACCTCCTCCGCAAGTTCCTCATAATCCTGGATCACATCAGGTAGTGTCTTTTTCCAATCCGTATGGTAAAGCTCAAAATAGTCTTTATCCCCTTTTTTCCGTTCGTAGTTGATATACTCTATTTTATTCCCTCCACTTAAATCGAAGGGCATTTGCCATTCATAAAGCTCCAGGTAGTTGCC
>JANWKQ010000164.1 GCA_025451295.1 Flavobacteriales bacterium
TGGTCACTGAAATCCCTGTTACGGTAATAGGTGTGCCGGTAGCATCAAAAGTAACACTCACCACATTATCACTTTCTTTGGTGACGTTGGTATGTACATTGGCTAATATTAACGCATTATTTGTATAATCGCCATGATAGTTTCCCGAAACTTTCTGACCGGGCGGTTCACATGCGGTTACCAAAAAGACAACAGCGATTAGAAGTAGGTAGCTTTTTTTCATGATGCTCGTTCAATGTGTTAGATGGATAAAGTTAATGATTTTTCTGAAAAATGGTATTGATTCAGGCGGCCCGGTTAAGATAAAATTCTATGGATCACATATCAACAAAATATCAACGAACCAGGTATTTTCAAATATGCATGTATCTGTTTACGTAATAGTTGTACTTTCCTCTTCCATCCGGCTCGTATCTGACTATGAATGAGGCTACCTTCTTTTTATTTAAATAAATAAGTATCAAATAGATATATGAACAAAACGGATTGTTTTAACCGTCAGAAAAACTTGTTAAAATGTACTTTTCCGGTCTTTGCTTGTATTGCACTTCAGGGTGCTTTAGCTTACATTTGAGCAACGATAAATCAAAAAAGAATTATGAAAAACAAATTTACAAAATTAGCATCCCTTGGATTATTAATTTGTGGATTGACAGTATCAAATATGTCAGCTCAGGTTATTTTCAATGAGGATTTCCAAAGTGTTGTTCTTACCGCAGGTACTGGTGATTTGCCAGCCGGTTGGATGCAATACAATGTTGACGGTTTTACTCCGAATGCAGGACTTAGCTTTATGAGTACTTATGCATGGAGAGTTAGAGATTCAGACGGAGCAGGTGATCTGAGTGCTACGAGCATTAGCTGGTACAATCCTGTAAATACTTCTAACGACTGGATGGTAACTCCGGCAATCATCATTCCTGCCGCAGGAACACCTTTTCTTAAGTACAGAGTAAAGGCACAGGACCCTGCATATCCTGATGGATATGAGGTTCGTGTTTCTACAACAGGTAATACTGTTGCTGATTTCCCTGGAGGGCCATTGTATTCAGAAGTTGCTGCACCAGGTGGAGTTTGGACAAATCGTTCAGTAGATCTTTCTGCATACTTAGGACAAACCATCTACATTTCTTTCAGAAATCCTTCTGTTGATATGTATGTATTGTATATGGATGATATCAGTGTTTCTATGTTACAACCCAATGATGTTACTGTTAATAGTGTAAACTTAAATCCGTTTTCAGCTACCAGTACCAACAATACTTTAGGTCTATCGGTTACAAATAATGGTTCTAACACTATTACGAGTTTAACTGTTGATTGGAATGATGGAGCTTCTCATAGTTCAAACATTACAGGTTTAAGTATCGCTCCGGGCGCAACCACAGTTGTGAATCACCCAACGGCTGTAACTTATGCAACCGTAGTTGAAGAAGCAATTGCAGTTGATGTTACTGCCGTAAATGGCGGAGCTGATCCAAATACTACAGACAATCAGGGTAATGCTCCTTTCAATACTGTAAGCAGCCTTGTTCAGCACAATGTATTGATTGAAGAAGGAACCGGAACATGGTGTGGATGGTGTCCACGTGGTGCCGTTGCGATGGATTATATGACGACTACTTATCCTAATCAGTTTGTAGGTATTGCAGTTCACAATGGTGATCCAATGACTGTTTCTGCGTATGATGCAGGTGCTAACTTATCAGGATTCCCAGGCTGTAATGTAGAGCGTACACTCTTAGATCAGTCTGTTTCTCAAACAGATTTTGAAAATTTCTTCAATGCAAGAAAAGACCTGGTTGTTCCAGCATCGGTTGCTGTTACTAACACATGGAACGCTTCTACCAGAGCAATCTCTGCAACTGTAACTGCACATTTCGTTACAACCTTTGCAGCATCTGACTATCGTTTAGCGATTGTTTTAGTTGAAAGTGATGTTACCGGAAGTACTTCTGGATACAACCAAACCAACTATTATTCAGGTGGAACTTATGGACCAATGGGCGGATTTGAAAGCCTTGCAAACCCTGTACCTGCAGCCAACATGACATACGATCACGTAGGTCGTTATTTAATGGGTGGATATGCTGGTCAGTCTGGTTCTGTACCTGCTGCTATCAATGATTTGGATGATGTTCAATATGTATTTAATTATACACTTCCTGCAGGTTATGATGAAACTCAGTGTAAACTTGTTGGTTTATTGATCAATAACACAAACGGTAATGTGATCAATGCTGGTGAGTATAATCTTAACTTCAACGCAAGTATCGAAGAAGTTAGCAACATCAGCATGAGTGTTTATCCTAATCCATCTTCTGATTATACAAATGTTCAAATAAACATGATCAATCCTGAAGAGGTAAGCGTGTTTGTTTACGACATGAGTGGTAAGCAGGTTTATAATCAAAATTATGGAAGTCTTGCCGGAACTCAATACTTAACAATTCCTTTAACTGACCTTGCAACAGGACAGTATATTGTTACGATTGCAACTCCAGGTAAATCTTATTCAGAACATTTGATTGTTAAATAAGAATAGTAAATAAATAATAAATGAAAAGGGTCCGCTTGCGGACCCTTTTTTATTTCGGAATAAACAAAACTATAACCCAAGATCTTTTTGCAATTTTTTTGTAAGTTTCGATTTGATCATATCATAGGATTGTTTGGCAAAATGTTCCCATTCCTTTTTGGTCAATCTGCTGATATCGTCAATCCTCACCCATTTGTTGCGTGCCATATAAGGCGCAGGTATAAACCCATCACGTTGGCACATTTCGTCAAAGTCCTCATCAGGTACTTTAAAGGAGGCCGTGGTAGGGTGTTCATCAAGACCTGCTACCAGGAACATCTTCTCACCAACGCAAAAGCACAGGTCGTGGCCCCATTTAACATCCTCAGTTACAGCTTTTAATTTCTTACAAACTTTTTGGAGTTCTTCGAGATTCATACCGGTAAAAGTAAAAATTTCATTAAAAATACAGTTTCTCTGTTCCAAATTTACCCGGCAAAAGGTATCTTTCGCTAAATTGAGCCGTTTAATAAACTATCTATTCATCTTTAAAATACTCAGGTCATGAAGAAAATGCTACTCATTGGATGTGTTCTTGCAGCAGGAACCTTCCTTTATTCACAGAAAGTTACATTACCTGGTATGGGATCAACCACCATCACCTTATCTGCCAGTCAGGTAAATGCAAATACACAATTCTTTTTTGGAAATCCTGAATATGATGTTACTGGTTTTCAATTAAGTTTTGCTACCAACGCTAATCCAACTTATTCGGCTACTTCAGCGAATAATCATTTTACCACGGATATGATCACCAATTTCCACGATATGGTTTCTGGAACCGGCATGCAATTGCAGGTGAACCTAAAAGGAAATGGGGTACAATCGGCAGTCTGGCAAAAGTTGTATACGGTTCAAATGACCGACTAAGAAAAAGAGTCTTGGCTCATGTCATAATGAGCTTGTCGAACCATACTGATGATCATTCAATCATCAGCTTTCCACTATAGCTATGGTGCCCATTGCTTATCCGCACCTCATAGATACCACTAGCATTTCCGGTTAGATCAAGCATATAAGGAGAGTTAATGATCAATTTCTTTGTATAGACAACTTTACCCAATGCATCCATTACTTCAACTTTCATGGCAACATTTGATACAGGAATGTTTATCTGAAAAATTCCTGTTCCCGGGTTTGGATAGATGTTTAACATCTGGACTTCATTACTAGCCTTGATCCCCATGTCACCAACCACCGTTTGAGCCGATTGATTGGAAGTACAACCGTTAGCATCTGTTAAGCTTACTGAATAATTGCCATTTTGAGTGGGTGTATAATTTAAATTGTTGGCACCAACGATAGGTGTTCCGTTCAAATACCATTGATAACTACTCGCAGCAGGCGAAGCGGTTAAAATTCCAAATGCATAATTAATGGTTGGTGCCGAAGGTGTTGGAAAAACAGTAATAAATACAGAATCAGTTCCTGTACATCCATTGGCAGCGGTACCATCTGCATAATACCATGTATCAGTAGATGGATTTACATTTCCTGGTCCGGCAGGTGTCCATGTATAACTTACGGCCCCGGTTGCGCTTACAACGGTTGTATCTCCGTTACAAATCGTGTTGTCTGTTGCTGTTGCATTTACCACTGGGTTTGCCAAAACCGTAATCGTTTGTGAAGCTGAGCAGTTTCCTGTTCCATCATTGGTAGACAAAGTAACGGTATAGGTTCCGGGAGTACCCCAGGTTACACCGCTTAAATTTTGTGCGGATGAAGTAACAATGCTACTTCCTGGTGCGGTCCACGTCCAGCCTGTTGCACCGGGAGAAAGATCTGTAAAGTTCACGGGGAGACCTGCACAAACTGCGGATGAAGAAGAACTAAAAATAGTTATGGTCGTATCTGTTGTTGTTCCGATCGGACAATTGGATCCGGCTGAAACATTATAGGGAGCAACGCTCCAGCATCCATATTGGGTAAAATAAGAGTATAAGGATCCCCCCATGGTAGTTGTAAAATAATCCTGGATCTGATCTGCAGTATTGCATCCTCCCTGATTGGTCATATTATCACATGAATATCCACAAACAATCATCGGATATCCATTTGGATTCGAAAGGGTAGCGGCTGGTAAAAAATTTACAGAGGTGGTTGCACCACCCGGGGCACCTACAATGGTGGTTGTACCGGGTGAATTGGGACAATGATTATTGGCTGTAGTTACATAACCTGCATACCGCACTTCGGTAATATTGTTCACGAACGGACCTGATAAATTAATCGTAACAGGTTCATAGGTACAAACTCCGATCTTTAGGTTGGGAATATTCTGATCTATATTAATATTAAGTACCCCTCCATCATAATTCGCGAATACAACAACATTTCCAGTTCCTCCAACTGTAATACAGGTATCACCGGTAATGGATTGAGAAAAACTAAAAACGGAAGAAGCCAGCAAAACGAATAGAATGCATATCGATTTCTTCATAACATTGGGTTTTGATTGTTATAGTAAATATAGGTTTTTTTTTGACAGGTATGCCAATACCAACCAATGCCTCCCTGCCAGCAGGCGGGAAAAGGAATTAAACCTTTCGGTATGCTTGTGGTCAAAGTCGTAAATCTGCTTAGTTATGAGAAAAGTATTCCTAATCACCAGTCTTGTCTTTTGTGGTGGTATATCTGCACAAACCCTATCACCGGTAGCTCAAACCTTATATACCGCAATGTTTAATACTGACACCTTTAGAGGTAATTATGCATTGACCAATGGAGCCACATTTCACAGTAGTCCTGATAGCTCTTCATTTTATTTGCAATGGTTCCCTGGTGGTTCTACCCAACCTGATACATTGCCGATGATCGTTACCTGTCATGGCTCAAATGGAAAAGTATTTGATGAGTTTTTTTTATGGCATCCATATGCTGTAGCAAATAATTGTGGGATTGTTGCGGTGCAATGGTATAATCCCGATTCTGCGGTTTGGATAAGTGATCATTATTTGAAGGATACCATCATTTATAACACCATCGAACTGGCATTGGGTTCTATTGCTTATCCATCTGGAAAAGCTTTATTCCATGGGTTTAGTCGTGGCTCCGCAAGAAGTTATGCCATTAATCTTTACGATATTCTAAGCGGGAATAATTATTTCTGTACCACCATTTCAAATGCCGGTTCGGCTGAACCTATGTATCCGCTTTACAATGCAATTAATATGGGTGTATATGGGCCAACTCCATTTTTGGGAAAACGATGGGCACTTTATTGTGGTGAGTTGGATTCTGCCTTTACATTGAGTGGGTGTTTAGGAATGACGAATACGCAAAACTGGTTAACTGCCAAAGGAGCTACAGTGGATATTTTCATTCAGGATCCAGGGGGAACCCATGGTGGTTTTCATCTGAATTCAGCGAATGTGGATTCGATTATGGATGATTATTTACAATGTTTTAGTGGATGGGTAGGTGTAGAAGAAAATAGTGGATCTGAAATTTCTGTGTATCCGAATCCAAATAATGGAACGGTATTTATAAAAACTCCGGCAAATATTTTAAATGAAAATTGCTGGATTGAAATCTATGATGGGATTGGAAGATCAGTATATAAAAGACCTTTAAAAGAACCGATCGTATACTTACATGAAATTAGAAATGGAAATTACTCTTACGTCGTTTTTAGCAATGGAATTCCGGTAAAAAAAGGAAAACTGATCGTTCAATAAATTTTGGATCCCTGAATTTGAGTCCTGTTGATTTATTCCCTTCCTTCCGGAGGAAAATCCATTTGATAAGTGATCGTTTTACCTTTCTCATCTTTTAATACCAGCTTTTCCGCATCCACAGAGATCACGTCAAAATTTTGATTGTCCCCTTTTTTACTCAGCATCATCAGAATATTGGGTTCTATCAATTGCCAATGGTCGAAACTGGTTTCTAAATTATAAGTCGTCATGGTTCCCATCGGATCGATGGATAAAGCGGGATATTTCATTTTATCCTCACCTTCAGGTATGACCCAATAACCGATCAACGCATTTTTATTAATAACCGGTGGATCCTGTTGCTGGTTTTCCTTCGTGTCGGTTGTTGAAGTTGAACTGTTTGATTTTCCTTTGCAGGCGATGAGGCCAATGAAGGTGATTGATAAAAGAATGATTATTTTTTTCATACGCTGCATAAATTTTATGTAGAATTATTGGTAGGCAAGCTCGTTATAATAATCTCGCAGTTCCAACACCCTGTTCTTGATGAGCTCAGTCGCCCTGCTGGCTGCAAAGATTTGATACATGGTCCCTTCCTCATTGTAGTAAGCGGTTTCAAAAAAATCCTTTTCAGATTTCTTATAAGTCAACCAGTTTTTCTGGGAGGTTTTGAGTTTGGTTTTTTCATCATCATCCAACACAGCCATTAATAAATTATAGTACTTATTAAGCTCTTTATCCCATGCAGCCATGGCCTTTCTTTCACATTCAACCATACCCAGGGTTGATTGATTCTCCGTTGAATCCAAACAAGCTTCACATTGGATATCGATCGGATGTTTTTCTGCCTGCGAAGACAAGAGAAGATTAGTGCAAAGTGTAATCGATAAAAGAAGGAATAGTTTTTTCATAATTCAAATATATAAAAAAACCGTTCCGGCACAGCCGGAACGGTTTTTCCTATAATAGTTAGGGATTCTCTTCTTAATAATCCATTCCACCCATTCCACCTGGCATTTGAGGCATACCGGCAGACTTCTCTTCTTTCTCTTCGCTCAATACACATTCGGTGGTCAACAACATACCAGCAATCGATGCTGCATTTTCCAAGGCGATACGACCTACTTTGGTTGGATCAATTACACCGGCAGCATACATGTTTTCGAAAACTTCGGTTCTTGCATTAAATCCGAAATCATCTTTACCTTCTTTGATCTTATGGATAATGATTGAACCTTCCAGTCCTGCATTGGCCACGATCTGACGCAATGGAGATTCAAGGGAGATCTTCACAATGTTTACACCAAAAGCTTCATCTTCATTCAGGGTAGCTAATTTTTCCAATGCAGAAATGGCACGAACATAAGCAACACCACCACCTGGTACAATGCCTTCTTCAACTGCAGCTCTGGTTGCGGCTAAAGCATCGTCTACACGGTCTTTCTTTTCTTTCATCTCCACTTCAGTTGCAGCACCAATGTAAAGAACCGCCACTCCACCAGCTAACTTAGCCAATCTCTCCTGCAATTTTTCTTTATCGTAATCACTGGTAGTCGCTTCAATCTGTGCTTTGATCTGATTAACACGGGCAGTAATATCATCTTTTGTTCCCGCACCGTTGATAACAGTTGTATTGTCTTTATCAATGGTGATCTTTTCAGCCTGACCTAAATAAGAAAGATCAGCATTTTCTAATTTATAACCACGTTCTTCGCTGATCACAACACCACCGGTTAAAATGGCAATGTCCTCCAGCATCGCTTTTCTGCGATCACCAAAACCTGGTGCTTTTACAGCAGCTACTTTTAATGAACCACGTAGTTTATTTACTACCAGAGTAGCCAATGCTTCACCATCTACCTCTTCGGAGATGATCAACAATGGACGACCAGTTTGAACTGTTTTCTCAAGGATCGGCAACAATTCTTTCATGCTGCTGATCTTTTTATCATAGATCAAAATGTAAGCATTCTCTAATTCTGCTTCCATCTTTTCTGGATTGGTAACAAAATATGGAGATAAATATCCACGATCGAATTGCATACCTTCTACTGTTTTTACTTCAGTTTCGGTTCCTTTTGCTTCTTCAACAGTGATCACACCATCTTTACCCACTTTCTCCATTGCCTGTGCAATCAATTTACCAATGTTGTTATCATTATTGGCAGAAATAGTTGCAACCTGTTCAATTTTTTGAAAATCATCACCCACTGTTTTGCTCATTTTTTTCAGTGCAGCCACAACAGCTTCAACAGCTTTGTCAATTCCACGCTTCAGGTCCATTGGATTGGCACCTGCAGCCACATGTTTTAAACCAGCAGTAACAATTGCCTGCGCTAAAACAGTTGCAGTGGTAGTTCCGTCACCAGCCAGATCAGCAGTTTTACTTGCTACTTCTTTCAACATTTGAGCCCCCATGTTTTCGATGGGATCAGAAAGTTCAATTTCTTTGGCTACCGTAACACCATCTTTGGTAATGATTGGTGCACCGAATTTTTTATCAATAATTACATTACGTCCTTTTGGACCTAAGGTTACTTTAACAGCATTTGCTAAAGCGTCAACTCCTTTTTTTAGTTTTTCTCTAGCATCTACGTCAAATGTTATTTGCTTTGCCATTTTTTTTCGTTTTTAATTTTTTGGTTTGAATGTTTATTAAAAAGATCAGGAAACTAGATCACGGCGAAGATGTCGCTTTCACGCATGATCAGATAGTCTTTTCCGTCAATCTGTACTTCAGTGCCTGAGTATTTACCGTATAAAACGTTATCACCTACTTTTACAGTCATGGGTTCGTCTTTTTTACCGGTACCTACAGCGATGATTTTTCCGCGTTGTGGTTTTTCTTTAGCAGTGTCAGGGATAATGATTCCGCTGGATGTTTTTTCTTCAGCCGGAGCTGCTTCAACAATTACTCTGTCGTGTAAGGGGGTTACTTTTACGTTACTCATACTTATATATTTTTTAAGTTAAACAAGTTGATACAAACCCGGTTGTCACATATTGTGCCACTCAGGATTTGCTGCCATTTTTACCTTTGGGGTTGCGAATATACGTTATTTCTGCGGGGTTTATGGCAGTCACGGGGCTAATTTTCTGTCATTTTTTCTGGTGCTGTCTTGTGCTGGCTATCCATTACAGGTCCTCGGTTCCGGTTTAAATGCCAGGCTCTGGTGGCTCCTTTCATCCGCCCCCCTCGCTACGCATGTCAGTAAATCCAACCCTTCCGGGCCACCCATTGGTATCCGAGGCGGATATTCCAATTAAAAAAGCCTCTCCGGTTTCCCAAAGAGGCTTTCAATATTTAAGACGATGTTTTATTTCGGTTGTTGTGGATTGGTATTGTTTGGCATACCGGTAGGATTTGTATTTTGCTGTAATGCAGGATCCACCTGTGGATTATTGGGCATATCAAACTGAGATTTCAACGGCTCATAAGCATTGCTTCTTGGGCCCGCCTGTACAGATTTTACATTAAAAAAAAATCCACTCAGGATACATAAAACGGCCAAACCGCTTACCAACCCCCAGGTGATTTTTTCAATATTTTCGGTAGAACGTTGTACGCCCATTACCTGGTTGGAGATACCGACACTGCTGGAAATACCACCACCTTTTGAATTTTGTACCAAAACTACCAGGATCAACAAGGCAGCTACCACAAAAATTAATCCGATTACTAAGTATAACATAATGGTCTATTTTATTTCTGACTCCCTCTCAATTTCCTTGATCAGGGATGCAAAGTAACTCTTTTTTTCAGGATATACCAAACGGAGCTTCTTGTAAGTTTCTATCGCCAGCCCGTATTTTTTCTGCTCATAATAGATTTTGGCCAGGGTTTCAGATACAATCAGATCATTGCTGATCTCCTTTACTGGCCGAGTCTCCAGGTCAACCTCCATGGTGCTTAGCACCGCTTTTACCGGTTGTATTTTTGGGGCTGTTTGTATAAAACTGCTGATGAGTTCCTGCTGTTTTTTGATTTTATAATGTTTATTAAAATTCTCTTTTTTACTTAAAAACAGCCAATCCAGAAAGGTATTCTCGTCCTGATCACCAGTCGGTTTTTCAGGCTCCTTATAAAGCTCTTCTATGTTGTAGTTCTCCACGTATGTCATGTTCTGCACCCTAAAAAGGAGAGCTAAGGTACGTAAATTTGAAGATTTGACAATGAATTAATTTGAAAATGAGACCCTTTTAAACTGTTATTACCAATTCAGAAAGGCCCGGTTAAATATGTCCTGTACCAGCTGGTCGCTGATTTCGGTCATTAAGGCATCCTCCACCTGGTTAAGGTTTTGTGTAGAGTTAAAATCGGCAAAACGGGTAAAGCTCTGGTTAAAGTTTTTCTGTTCGTCCAACCTATTGCTGTATTCAACAGATACAGTAATGGTGAGACGGGTTAATGAGGCCGTTTCTGTCCCAGAAACCGCTACCGGAGCGGTTGAATATCCTGTTACCGCACCTCTGAAGGTCACATCCCCGCTTTCATTGGTAAGCTTAAGTTTGGTCTGGCGTATAAATTTATCCCTTAACCCCTCTGTCACAATCCTGGGAAAATTTGGATTGGTAAGGGGGGCCTGGTTCTCGAAGATCTCAATTGTGGCAGTCTTTATATTCTCATCAATATCTGCTCCGGTAAAACTAACCGTTAAACAACCATAACCCGTATAGAGGATCATTAATATGGCCAGGAGCTTCTTCATTTATCTTACAAATTTACGAAAATGGATGGATTTGAATAACGGCTAAAACCCACCAATGGTATACTATCTCTTTCGTAAACTCCAATCAGAGTAAAAACGTTCATCGATTTGGTAGATCTTTGAACTACCAAACCGCTTCACCACTGTACAATAGGGGAGTACAGGGTCCCAGAATTCATGAAAATCGCTTCCCATAAAAAGCTTTTCGGCTTCTATCATTAAATAGGTCGTATTTTTTTCTTCCATGTGGATGAAAGTTTCTGTTTGCAGAATCTTGAATTCTTTAGGGTCGTTTTTAGGATCAGGATAACTGAGCCCTAGATGATAAAAGATAAGCGGATTTGGAGAACTATTACCAAGGATACTTCCAATAAAACTGGCATCCCCAAACCAGATAAAATTTTTATCCGAGTTTTTTAAAAATACCATCACACTATCATATTCTGCATTGGTAGCCATTGGACATAATTGCTGTAAATAAATGTCAAGATTTTTATTGTAGCTTGTTGGTTCATTCTTGTAGGAATAATCCACGTCGTTAAACCCACGGTAAACAATAAAATCGGTTTTTGGCCTGATCAGGATCAGAGAACATGCAATAAATACCAAACAGGTTATGATCCCAAAGGGTTTTTTCCACGTTTCAAAAAATAAATATATGGGAGCAAGTAAAATAAATAGAGCAGGTGTTAAAAAGGCATAGGCATTTTGTTGCTGGTTCATTGTTACAAAAGCGGAGAGAAGAGTAATAAAAAAAACACCTGATCCAACCATCACCTGGTTCCATCGTTTTGAATTTGTTTTTTGTTTGATCAAAAAATAAATGGACAAGGGTAATAGCAAAATAAGGTATTTGGCACCATCAAAAGAAAGCTGGAAGTATTCCTTGAACGAATATAAATTGAAGGATGAGAATCTTTTCGATCCAATGCCCGAGGGTAAAGTCCATTGATAGTAAAAAATGCTCTCCGTATGCCTCCATTTTAAAACAAAATAGACGACCAGAAACAATACCGGGATCCAACTCAATAAAAACCAGCGAATATTTTTTCTGATAAATGAATAATTAAATATTCCCAATCCAATCATTAGAATCAGATAAAAAAATGTGGGATTTTGTTTACTAAAAAATGCAAAAAGAAAACATAGAGGGACCCAAAACAGATAGGAGGATTTTTTATACATGGCCAGTAAAAAAGTATATAAACCCAGCAAACAAAAGAACTGTGCATGATTATCCGCATAAGGTGTGGCAGGAAGGGTGTAAAAAACCAAGGTGGTATAAAAAGAAACAAAGAAACAGATAGATATCGGGTAGGAGGTAAGCAAACGCATCATCCGGTAAATGACCACTGCCGTAAACCCATTAATGATGCAGGCGTGTAACACATATATTTTCCACTGGATGCCGAATATTCTGAATAAGATCGCTTGCAAATAGGCAGGTGTTAAACCAAAAGGCAGATAAAAATCAGAGAAGGGTTGCTGACCCTGAGATATTCTTGCACCTGCTTCGAAAACAATATTCTGATCCAATGCCATCAGACTTCTGAAGCCTAAAGGATAAACCAGTAAAAATCCTACCAGAAAAAGAAATGTATCGGTCAGATTTTTTTTGAAGTAGTCAATAAATGAGATCTTTTCTGTTGGTTTATTTCCCATACGATATCTCTGAACTTGAAAAGAAGGATCAGCTATAGCTGAGTTTCAGCTTCATTAGTTTGCCGGTAAGCTTGTTAAAATAAACAGGTGCTTTTAGCATTCTGGAACCATACCAGCTGAACATTTCTCCATTCACCAAAAAAATTCTGGCATCCGGACATATTTCCTGCAACTCTGCAAAATGTTTTTCCTTAAATGGATAGGGTTCGGATGAAAGAAAGATCACATCCGGTTTTGATCTTTCCAATAACTCAATGCTTATTTGAGGATATCTCGACGGACTGGCTGAAAAAACATTTTTGATCCCACATTTTTCGAGCATATGGCTTATATAAGTATTTCCATTGATGCTCATATACGGTTTTTTCCAGATCAGATAAGCCGCATATATTTCTTTGTTGACAGATTCGATCTTATCAAAATTAAAATTGATCTTCTTAACCAGATCGTTGGC
Organism: Flavobacteriales bacterium; assembly: GCA_025451295.1. Lineage (GTDB taxonomy): Bacteria > Bacteroidota > Bacteroidia > CAIKAF01 > CAIKAF01 > JANWKQ01. The sequence continues at coordinate 13,060 of JANWKQ010000164.1, forward strand.
TTCGATGGTTCTTTTAAACACCTGACCAAGTAGTTCTATCATTTCGAGTGCCTGCTCACTGGTTTCTACATCGCTGATCCAAACAGGAAAATATTTTTTTAGTTTAATGAGGAGATCCTTCTTATTTTCTTCCTTGTTCGCAATAATGATATCGGGATTCAATAACTTGATCGCTTCAATATCGAAATCTTTGGTCCCCCCTATGCGTACTTTCGACCGATAACAACTTTCAGGATGAATGCAGAATTTTGTAATACCCACGATCTTATCTTCCAGACCCAGATCACAAAGCAATTCGGTAATACTGGGTACCAGACAAACGATCCGGTTGATCTTTGCAGGAACAGCAATTGAATAACCCATTTGATCCTTAATGATCCGCATCTGAAATTTGTTTGTGTAAAATTAAAAGGTTCGAAATTGTTTTCTGTTAAGCCTGTATTCAATTATCAATATGCTTTTGTTCATTACTCGGTCTTTTTCGGCAGATCGCATTTACCGGTCTTCTTGTTATAGCCATACGGACAATGTTTGCAGCCGCTTTTGCAGCAATGGCCCCGTTTTAAGTGATATTTTTCGGTAAATACGATATAACCATCTTCAGAGAGATAAAAATCCTCCGGATCAAGCTCCTTCTTCCCGTTAAATTCATTTTCATTCACAAGGTAAATTTACGAATTCTTTTTTTGTCCTACATTTGTTCATGCCTCTATTCCAACTTCCCAGTCCATTAACGGAGATCCTTCATCATCCTGGAAGGGATAAAGATATTCGTTTATGGATGAAACGGGATGATCTCATCCATCCTGACATCAGCGGGAATAAATGGAGGAAACTTAAATATAATATTGAGGAAGCCAAAAGAAGAGGAGCCACAACGCTTATTACAGCTGGAGGCGCCTGGAGCAATCACCTGGCTGCGGTAGCAGCTTCAGGAAATCTACTGGGTTTTAAAACAGTTGGAATTGTAAGAGGAGAAGAACCGGATCAATGGAGTAACACCTTAAAGTTTTGTCAGGAAAATGGCATGAAGCTTATTTTTATTTCCAGAAAGGAATTTGATTTAATGTCGAACGATATGGCTCCGGTATTGATGGATTTTATGGATGCCTGTTTCATTCCTCTGGGAGGAGAAAATGAATTGGGAAGAAAAGGCTGTGAAGAGATTGTATCCGAACTGGACATAGCATTTGGTCATATAGCTGTTTCCGTTGGAACAGGAACCACCCTGATGGGTATTTCGGAATTAACAAAAGGAAAAAAACTGATTGGATTTTCTGCCTTAAGGGATTCTTCACAACATAGTCCTGCATTTCTCCAATGGTTGAATGACCAAACCAATGTTGAACTCACCCATGATTATAGCATCGGAGGCTTTGCCCGATCATCAGCTGAACTCGAAAACTTCATTGTGGAATTCTGGCAACAAAATAAAATCAGGTTAGAACCCGTTTATACAGGTAAGATGATGATGGGGATCTTTGACCGGATCAAAA
>JANWKQ010000165.1 GCA_025451295.1 Flavobacteriales bacterium
GGAGTACCTGAAGGAATATAAACCGAAAGTGCTTTATATCGCTTTTGATGAAACGGACGACTTTGCCCATCGTGGTATGTATGATCAGTATATTGGCAGCGCCTATTCGCAGGATGCCATGATCGCTGATCTATGGAAGACATTGCAATCGATGCCACAATACAAGGATAAAACAAGCCTGTTGATCACCTGCGATCATGGCCGGGGAGATAAAGTAAAATCTGACTGGAAGCACCACGGAAGCAAGATCGCCGATGCACATGAAATATGGATGGCGGTCATCGGGCCGGATACAAATCCTTTGGGAGAGATGAAAACACCGGGGCAGTTATATCAAAGACAGATTGCAACTACTATCGCAAAGTTACTGGGATTTAATTTTAAACCGGCACACCCGGTACATGAGCCGGTAGAAGCAGTTTTTAAATAAGCGGATTGTATCTTATAAACTGAATATTACCTTAGCTACTCAGATTAAAATTTTTCTTATGCGCTGTTATACAAAATTTTTTGCTGTCTTCATTTTTAGCCTGCCATTGTTTATTCAAGCTCAAAAGCTCGTAATAAAAGATTCTAAAAAGAAAGAAGTGAAACCTGTAACACTTCCGAATGGCTGGACATTGTCGCCCGCCGGACGTTCATTACCATTGGGGGACCTTCCATTGAATATAGCCGTTTCAAAATCTAAAAAATTGGTAGCTGTTACAAACAACGGACAAAGTGTACAAAGTGTACAGCTTATCAACCCGGTGACGGAAAAAATTCTTGACAATGTTGTTGTTCCTAAATCGTGGTATGGATTAAAATTCAGCGCCGATGAAAAAAATTTATATGCCAGTGGTGGCAACGACAATTGGATACTGAAATTTTCCATCAAAACAAATAGATTAATATTGGTTGATAGTATTCAGCTTGGAAAAAAATGGCCGGAGAAAATTTCCCCGGCGGGAATAGAAATAGATGACCTGGCAAAAAGAATGTTTGTTGTCACTAAAGAGAACAACTCTTTATATGTTGTTGATCTTGGTACAAAAAAGATCATACATGAACAATCCCTCGGCGAACCGGCCTATACCTGTTTATTGGCCAATTATAAAAAGGAGCTGTATATTTCTTTATGGGGTGGAAAGAAAGTATTGGTTTTTGATATAAGGGCTAAAAAGATCATATCAGAAATAAATGTGGGAGAAAACCCCAATGAGTTATTGTTATCAAAAAATGGAAAGTATCTTTTTGTAGCCAATGCAGGTGATAATGCTGTATCAGTTATTGACATTACACAACGAAAGATATTGGAAGTTTTGAATGCGGCCCTATATCCTGATGCCCCTGCAGGTTCAGCCAGCAATGGCCTTGCATTAAGCGAGGATCAAAAAACTTTATATGTCGCCAATGCTGATAATAATTGCCTCGCTGTATTTGATGTAAGTAAACCGGGATTCAGCAAATCGAAGGGATTCATACCAACAGGATGGTATCCCACCAATGTGAAAGTGATTGGTAAAAAAATATTTGTAAGTAATGGTAAAGGGTTTTCATCCCTGCCTAATGCAAAAGGCCCCGATCCGACAAAAACCGACCAGCAAGTCAATTACCAGCATGGTGATTATAGTAAGCAACAAAGCAAGATCGAATATATCGGTGGTTTGTTCAAAGGAACCATGAGCATTATTGATGAACCACCTGTAGAAAAATTAGCTGCATATTCGAAAACAGTATATGAAAATACACCCTACACAAAAGAGAGAGAACTGAATTCAAAAGGAGAAGCGGGTAATCCTATCCCGATGAAGGTGGGTGACCCGTCCCCGATAAAGTATGTATTTTATATCATTAAGGAAAACAGGACCTACGACCAGGTATTAGGTGATATTCCGGAGGGTAATGGCGATACAAGCCTTGTATTATTTGGTGAACGCATCACTCCCAACCAGCATAAGCTTGCCAGGGAGTTTGTATTGCTGGATAATTTTTATGTGGATGGTGAAGTGAGTGCCGATGGTCATAACTGGAGCATGGCGGCCAATGCGAATGATTATTTAGAAAAAACATGGCCCACCGATTATGGAGGACGAGGCGGAACCTATGATGCTGAAGGTAACCGGGAGATCGCAAATCCTGACCGTGGTTTTATCTGGGATTATTGCAAGAGAGCAGGGGTAAGTTATAGAACGTATGGTGAGTTTGCTGATGATTATAAAGCCAATATCAAAGTTTTAGAAAATCATTTCTGTCCTTATTATACAAGTTGGGATGAAAAGGTGCGGGATACTACCAGGTTCTATCAATGGAAAAGAGAATTTGATTCATTGTTATTGGTAAACGCAGTTCCCAGGTTCAATTCATTACGTTTTATCAACGATCATACTGAAGGATCAAGTGTGGGTCGGCCTACACCATTTGCCCATGTGGCCGATAATGACTGGGCGGTTGGTCTATTTGTTGAATACTTATCCAAAAGCCCGATCTGGAAAGAGACCGCCATTTTCATTGTAGAAGACGATGCTCAGAATGGACCTGATCATGTGGATGCTCACAGAACAACAGCGTACGTTGCGGGAGGTTTTGTAAAAAGAAAGTTGGTGGATCATACCATGTATTCTACTTCGTCCATGCTGCGTACTATTGAGCTGATACTTGGTTTACCACCGATGAGCCAGTATGATGCTGCTGCTGAACCCATGTGGAGATGTTTTACAAACACTCCGGATCTCACGCCTTTTCAATCGGTAGCTGCTAATGTAGACCTGGATGAAAAGAATACAAAGAATACTCCCAGTGCAAGGGTCAGTGGAACGCTTGATTTCAGTAAAGAAGATCGTATTCCTGATCTTGTTTTCAGTGAAGTGATCTGGAAAGCAGTAAAAGGAGAAGAGAGTAGTATGCCTGCACCAAGAAGAAGCGCTTTTGTTAAAATGGTAGAAGAAGATGATGACAAATAAGGAACAATGAAAAAAGGATTATTTTTTATTCTGCTGCTTTTTTGTGCCCTGGTTGTTTCAGCCCAACAGGCAGAGGAAAAAAAGGACACTACTATCCGTTCATTAGGTGAAGTAATGGTGACAGCACAGCGGCATCAGCAGGAAAGTTTGCTGGTTCCTTATTCGGTGAACGCTTTATCACAACAGTATATTGGAGAAGTGAGTCCAAGAACCACACCAGAAGCATTAATGGGGATGAATGGGGTTTTTGTGCAAAAAACCAATCATGGCGGCGGCTCTCCTTTTATCAGGGGCCTAACCGGTAATCAGACACTCATATTGATGGATGGTATCCGTTTAAACAATTCCACTTTCCGGTATGGCCCTAATCAATACCTTAATACGATTGATCCTTTTACCATCAAACGAATTGAAGTAGCCAAAGGAACCGGTTCGGTACAATATGGCACGGATGCGATAGGAGGCGTGGTGCATATCCTTACACGTGACCCCCAATTTGCGACAGGTAAAGCTGGATTGCGTGGCAAAGTGATCGGTAAATATATGACGGATGATATGGAGAAGACGATCCGCGGCGAAGTCAACTATTCAGGTAAAAAATTCGCCCTGATCACCGGAATTGTAAAAAAGAATTTTGGCGACGTGGTGGGTGGCGATACAACGGGCAAACAATTTCCTTCGGGCTATGATGAATGGTCATTGGATATGAAAGCAAAAGTTTTATTGAAGAAAAATATCCGGCTAACGCTGGCCAATCAATTTTTGCAGCAACAGAATGTTCCGGTTTATCATAAAGTATTACTGGAAGATTTTGCTGTCAATGAAATGGATCAGCAGCAACGCTTGCTCAGTTATGCAAGAATGGATATGCAGGGTAAATCCCGCTTTTTCAAGGAAGCAGAAATAACGGTTTCGTATCAGCAAAGCATCGAAGGCCGTAACAGCCGGAAAAATGGAACTACTAGTTTAAGAAAAGAAAAAGATAAGATCAATACTCTTGGTTTTACAACAGATATTTTTTCTGAAATCAATAAAACATGGACAGCTAATTCAGGTATTGAGTTGTATTATGATAAAGTAGGGAGTTCAAGAGATGATATCAATGCACAAACGGGAGTGGCATCATCAAAACGTGGGTTATACCCTGATCATTCTAAATATGGAAACTATTCCGTGTATTCTCTTCATCATTTCCATTGGGGAAGATGGATAGCGGATGCTGGTGTACGGTTCAATACATTTGATATTTATATCAATGATACTACTTTGGGCAACGTGAAAATTTCTCCTTCTGCATGGGTAGGAAATGCAGCGCTTATGTACCAGTTTGACAGGACCCAAACGATCTACGCATCTTTCAGCAGTGGTTACCGGGCGCCAAATGTTGATGATATGGGAACGTTGGGTATTGTAGATTTTCGCTATGAAATACCGACCTCCGGGCTGAAACCTGAAAGATCGCAACACACAGAACTGGGTTATAAAATTAAAACAAAGCGATTAAGCGGAACAATAGCCGCCTATTATATGCACCTGGCCGACCTGATAACAAGAGTGAAAATGGATGGACATGTTATTAGCGGCTACCCGGTTTATCAGAAAGAGAATACAGAATCCGCTTTTATAAAAGGATTTGAAATGGAGTTGAACTGGAATGCCATAAAGAACCTGCATATCATTGGAGGTATTGCTTATGCTTACGGGCAAAGCTTAAGTAAGAAAGAGCCATTACGCCGAATACCACCCTTCAACGGAAGACTAATGAGTACTTACAGAGGTAATAAATGGTTTGCCTCAGTAGAATTCCAGTTTGCCTCTCATCAGAAACGGTTGGCACAGGGTGATAAGGATGATAATCGTATTCCTGCAGGCGGTACACCGTCCTGGAAGGTGTTGAGTTTTTTTAGCGGGTATAAATTTTCTATTGTTCAATTAAATGCTGGCATACAAAATATCTTTAATGAAGATTATCGTACCCATGGCTCGGGTATTAATGCAGTTGGCAGAAGCGCCTGGTTATCTGTAAACCTAAATTTTTAAATATATGATGCAACAGCCTATTGAAGAAAATGTAAACGAAATTTTTGAATTATATCAAAAATATGGTAATGAAGACTATATCGGCGAGCCTGTTTCACAGGTTGAACACATGTGCCAGGCAGCACAATTAGCCGAAGCAGAAGGTTATCCGGAGGAAGTAATACTGGCAGCATTCTTTCATGATATTGGTCATTTCTGTGAGCACATAATGCCGGTAGAGCAAATGGATGGATTTGGTGTTGTTGATCATGAAAAACTCGGAGCTGATTATTTGCGTGGTAAAGGGTTTTCTGAAGATATCGCCAGCCTGGTACAAAATCATGTACAGGCGAAAAGATACTTAACCTGTCACTTTCCTTCTTATTATGAGCAATTATCGGAAGCCAGTAAAAAAACATTGGAGTTCCAGGGTGGCGTAATGACATTAGAGGAAGCCACACTTTTCGAATCAGATAAATTATTCGATCTGCATATTAAACTCCGTCGCTGGGATGAAAAAGCAAAACTCGAAAAACAGGTAATGCCGCCACTTCAAAAATATAAGGAGATGGCGATACATCATTTAAAGTCTAATCAGGTTGTTGCAAAATA
>JANWKQ010000166.1 GCA_025451295.1 Flavobacteriales bacterium
ATTTCCTGGGCAGATAATTTAGCTGATACCCCGGCCAGTAAAAGAAATAAAATACCGATGTTTCTTTTCATGTGAATATCTAAAATATGATTTTTTTTTGACATTATATTCAGACCTTGGTGATTTCGCCCTGTTTTACAATTTGATTACTGATTAGTATCCGATAGAAATAAATGCCTTTTGGAAGAGAACTGAGGTCCAACAATGTTTTCATGTTCACAATATTGTGGCTGAATAATTCTTCTCCGGATTCCAGAAATATTTCAATGGTTGCCGGCTGATTACCATTGTTATGGATGGTTATTTCATTGGAAAAAATTTCAGATTCAATATAAGGAGTGGTGGTTAACGAATCTATCGTGAGTTTGATTAAAGAAATGTCATCAACCAGCACATAGATCAATTCCTGTTCACCACCCACAAAAAATGTATCGGTTTCTTCATCTGTATTAAAATTACCGATCAATATAAAATTTTCTCCTCCGGTGGCCGTAAATTCTCCGGATACCTCGATCCAACTAACGGTATCAGGTATATTGTTTTTAGGATTTTCTATTTGTGGCTTAAATGGCAATTCATCAATACCCGGAAAGCCGGTCAAAACCTCATCTGCAAAATAAACCCCAATAGAACTGCTTGAATATTTCGACTGGTCTGTGAGGTTAATAAACATTTGAAACCGATACCGGCTGTTTTTTTCAAGGTTGAATTTTAATGAAGTGCCCAAGTATTCTCTTACGGTGGTTCCGATCCGGTTGATAAAGATGCCGGCGAATCCTTTTCCTCCATGCGGACGTTGATATCCCAGCACCCCGTTGGGAACATCCATGGAGGAGGTTTTATTTGCACAAACATGATAAAAATCGGGTGTTCCTCCCTGTCCTCCGGCGATCCAACCATTGGCTTTGATGATCTCACTTGAATATTCCGGGCAATCACTATACAGTTCAAAGCCACCATTCAGAATTAAATTCTGGGCAAAACTTTTTGATACCCAGACTGTTAGAAAAACCAAGAGTAGAGAATATTTCATCAGGCGGTGTTGATCAGTGGTAAACTATTCTATTTAAACATCCAAAATGAAATAAAATTATCTGTTTATTACGGGTTGATTGTCTTATTTAACAAGATCAATGATCTGCTCATTTGTTTGGTTCTTAAGATCGATCTGAATATCCGGGATCAGCCGATTGTTTTCGACTTCCCCCGATGGTCTGATCCACTCTTTTACGCTAAATGAAAAGTAAAGCTGGGTATTGGGGGTTTTGAAGCTGATGACTTCCCCAAAATGATTTGGATGTCCTTTGGTAGGGATTTCCCCAACGAGTGTAGCCAGCTTATTGTCAGAAACAATGACCGCAAACATCATGGCGCTGGAAAATGTGTTTTCTCCAACAACGATATACGTTTTTCCTTTAAACCTGTTTTTGTTGGCCGTAGGTTGATTTGTTCCCGACACCAGTGGCATAATATCTCCATTGGTGAGGCTTTCATAATTTTCGTCATGCAGGTTCAGTGTTTTCTGAAGATCAGAATATTCCTGACTTTTTTTCCATTTCCCGCTATAACCTTTATACGATTGGTTAGAAAAATAATCGATCAGCAGATTACCTACAACGGAATTGCCTCCACCATTGTTGTGTATGTCGATGAATAATGTTTTTACTTTATCTTTTTTTATGACGGAAAACACGGAATCAATTTTTTGTTGAAATATAGGCATCGTGTATTTCCCGCGAGTATCGAAAGAATTGATCGTTAAATAGCCAACTCCTTTGATCTTTTCATAACTGATCACTGAAGTTGCCTGCAGGTTATTGTGCTGCTTTTTATAGTTATTGGTGAACTCGATGGCTGTCTGCGATCTGATAAGGATCTTATTTTTTGTGGCGAATGAGAGTTGAAAACTGTCGGTAATAAAATAACAGAATTTGGGAAGATATAACCATAGTTTATCTACAAAACCTGATCTTCGTTCTTCATTAATACCACATATCATTGGAGAACAATTGTCTAATATGTCACCAATGCTGATCCCGTTCACAGACAGTAATTCATCACCTATTGAGATCTCTTCGTTACTATAGTTTTCGGTAAGGATCACCTTTTCGTTGATATATTTAAAACGTAAGGGGAAGAATTTGAAATTCGCCTTCATGCTGTCGGTGATACAAAAATCACCCAGCAGACTATGCTCATCATTCAATTGTACGAAAAGAGGATTAATGAGAAAATAGAAATCCCGTTGGGTCATTCCATCCTTCAGTGAACCTATGACACTTTGAACATTACTTTCAAATTCATCTTCAGATATCTCGGTAAAAGGATTGATATGTACCTGAAGAATTTTTTCCCTGATAAAGTTGACATCATCCGTTAACTCTTTTTGGGTGAATTTTTTATGGTAGAATTGATTGCATCCTTGTTGGCTATGTAAAGATCCGATGATCAACAATCCTGTTAAAACAATCCATGTTCTTTTTCTCATTTGTCGGAGATGGTGCTGTTCACAGGTGTAATTTAATAAAAAATGCAATTCGGTGCTCATTGACCGGTCCCTGGAGGCTTAGGGCGGACAGGATCTTATCATTTATCGAGCAACGGACTATACATCATAATGGCATTGTTCTCTGTTACCAGATCTTCTGTTGTACTACCATCAACAAGGTTGGTAATTTTTTTCCAGATCTTGTTATGCCGGGTATAACCGCCCCACCATTGATGATTAAACATATGGTCGGTTTCGTAAATTTCGAATGTCAATTGCAGGTCGGTATCACAGGTAATTTCTCCGTTTAAATATTCTTTGTCGAGCCATAAATTAATTTGAAAGGTATGATCCGTTTCATTTTGCAATTGCAGATCGATGTAGTTATAGGATAAAGTAGCACCACAGGCAAACGGAATGGTTCTATTAATGTCGGGGAATACATCATAGCTATGTCGCCAGCGTTCTTTAATGGTAAGGGGTGTATGCAATGCCATCCAATAGAGTAAATTCCCCAGTTGACAAAGACCGCCACCGGTTCCTTTTGAAATATGACCGTTATGTAATATCAGACCGTCAAGATAACCCTTCGATTTTGTGGGTCTGCCCACAAGTTTCCAAATGGAAAATGTTTGACCCGGCTGGATCACTACTTTGTGAAGATGTCTAATGGCGATTTTTAGGTTAGGCACTTTATTATGTTGCAGATACATGTCAACATTTTTTAAAGGCCGCAATAAAAAAGATTTATGTTTGATTAAGGAATGCTCTAGGTTGGTCTTATGATTGACTTTTGCAAATTTACTGTCGCCCATCAACCAGTTAACCTGTCGTTTTGCAATAAAAAATTCTTTACCCAGAAATTTTCTAAGGTCACTTCTTTTTTGCGGTTGCTCAACCTGATGGTTGGTCATCATTCAATTAAAACTTGTATTTGACCTATGTCTTGATCTCCTTCTTCTTCGCAGCCGGAAACAAAACGTTATTGAGAATTAAACGATATCCTGCAGAATTCGGATGTAAAGAAAGGTCGGTGGGCTCATCACCTACACGGTGCTGGTAATCTTCGGGATCATGCCCCCCATAGAAAGTCCAGAAGCCTTTACCAAACTGGCTATGCATATAACGGACTTCATTGGCCTGTTTATTTTCACCAAGAATGATCACATTGCTTTTTAATAAATTTTTGTTGAAGGCGGTGGTTTGTCCTAAAAATCCTTTGATCACACTCAGGTGATTCTGGGTGAGCATGGTGGCAACCTCATCGGCCTTTGCAGAAAATTCGAAGAGCGTAAAGAAATCAAATTTCTGGGTCATGTTACGGCTCTCCGTCATATCGATATTCGAGTATTCATAACGGGAGGCATCTTCGTAAATGGTGAAATCTTCAAAAGCAAAACATTTACTGAAATCCAGTTTACTTTGCGCATCCGGATCGGTTCCATCATAGTCGAAGGGGGCTTCGCATATATCAATTCCTTCCGCGGCTAAAGCAATGTCATAACTATCCGTTGCCGAACACATGGCAAATAAATATCCCCCACCTGCCACATAGTCGCGGATCTTTTCTGCAACACCAAGTTTTAATTCACTTACTTTCGAAAATCCCAGTTTCTTGGCCAGGATCTCAGAAGATCTTACCTGCTCCTGATACCAGGATGCATTTTTGTATGCTGCCCAGAATTTTCCATATTGTCCGGTAAAATCTTCGTGGTGTAAATGCAGCCAATTATAGGTAGGTAATAATCCACCAATTACTTCCGTATCATAAATGGTATCGTAGGGAATTTTTGCATAAGTGAGTACCATGGTTACGGCATCATCCCAGGGCTGCATGCCCGGAGGTGAATAGACCGCAATCTTTGGAGCTTTCTCCAGCTTCATGGGATTCTGGTTCACATTAATATCACTGAGTTCTGCAATGAGATTGGTGCTTTGTATATCCTGGATAATTTCATAGGATACATTGCGGGCCAGCATAAGATCTTCGTATTCCTCCCGATATTTGAACATAAAAGCTCCGCCCCGGTAATTGAGCATCCAATAGGCTTCATCGTTCATCTCCAGTACCGCATAGGTAATACCATAAGCCCGTAAATGATCGGTCTGTGAATCATCCATCGGGATGAAGATATAATTGGCCCTGGCAGAGGCAAAGGAAAGTCTGAGGAGGGACGAAAGAAGAATCTTTTTCATTATTCAAATATAGGGGATTTAACGCAATTCAGGGGCTTTTGTTATCCTGAGAAAGCTTTTTTAACCAGAGAGCGGCCCCGGGTGGAGCGGCATCCTTTTTTGTTGCAGGATTGATAATTTTCGAATTGATGTCCAGACGTGCCATGGCACGTCTCCCCAATTGGCCGTTTGATATTTAAGAGCAACAAAAAAGATATAGCGGAACACGGGTTAAGCCGCCCAAATGAGTAAACTGTAATTAGTAAATCAGAAAATTACCCTTTGTTAGAATGGAATATCATCATCATTCATCTTACTCGGTAAGGTCTTGGTCTTTACTTCCTTGTCCATCTCAACACCTACATCGGATGAATCTTCCGCTCCATACTTGCGGACATAATTTGACAATGATGGTGCTGAATCCAAATTGTGGAACTTGGTTTGTGATGCAATGAATCCTAAATTAATATCACGGATTGATCCATGTCTGTTCTTAGCAATGATCAATTGTGCCAGTCCGTCTGTTGGATTTCCACCGGCATCCTGGTGAATTCCATAATACTCGGGGCGATATAACATACAAACCATATCCGCATCCTGCTCAATGGCACCAGATTCACGTAAGTGTGAAAGCAACGGACGCTTATCAGCCGTCTCTTCCACTTTACGACTCAACTGTGCCAGGGCAATGATTGGGATCCGTAATTCTTTGGCTATTCCTTTCAACGATCTGGAGATCATCGAAATTTCCTGTTCACGTAATCCTTTGTTATCGCCGGTACCCCGCATGAGTTGTAAGTAATCAATAAGGATGAGACTTACATCGTTCTGCTGTTTTAATCTTCGTGCAATGGAACGGAATTCCATAATGGAAAGTCCGGGTGTATCGTTAATAAAGATCGGCGCTTCAGAAAGCATCGAAATGTTTGTATGCAATTGATTCCAATCGTCCTGTGATAATTGTCCCTTACGAAGTTTGTCTGATTCCAGACCTGTTTCCATAGAGATCATCCTGTTCACGAGTTCGACGGCTTCCATCTCGAGGGAGAAAATAGCGACCGGTTTTTTATAATCGATGGCAGCATTTCGGGCAAGTGCCAATGCAAAGGCGGTTTTTCCCATACCGGGACGTGCAGCCACAATGATTAGATTCGATTGCTGCCATCCACCCGTCACTTCGTCCAGCTCATGAAAGCCTGAAGGCACTCCGGTATTTTTTTCGTCACCATCTTTATCTTCAATATTCTTAATGGCCTCATGTAACAGATCACTCATGCGGGTATTCGCCCGGTTGAGATTTCCCTGTGAAACATCGAATAAATTCTGCTCTGCAAAATCCAATACATCGAATACGTCCGAACTATCTTCAAAAGCCTGGTTGGTTACTTCGGATGAAATGCGGATCAATTCACGCTTGATGAATTTCTCCAGCAGGATCCGGCAATGGTATTCGATATTAGCGGCCGAACCTACCCGGCTGGTGAGCTGTGCGATAAAATAAGGTCCACCGATGATGTCGAGGTCACCGAGTTCCTTGAGTTTGTTGGTTACTGTTAATATATCGATGGGCTCACCTTCTTTGTTGAGCTCATTGATGGCATGATAGACTTTTTGATGATTGGGCTTATAAAAGACTTCTTCTTTAAGCAGATCAGATACTGCAGTAAATGCATCCTTCTCCAACATAAGTGCACCCAATACCGCTTCCTCCAGGTCTGTGGCCTGTGGCGGGAGCTTCCCATAGTCCATCGAAGACAGGGTATTCCCAATCTTTTTTGGCTTAGTGCTCTTGTCTAATATTTGACGAATATCATCCATTGAGGGGTGCAAATTTATAATTGAATGCGGTTATATTTTTTTATGTTATTAACGACGCTCAAAGTTTTTATGTGTACAAGTCTTTTATAAATTTAAAAAATCATTAAAAAAATAACGCTATAAATTACTGTATTTTAGATAGTTGCAAATGCAAGCCTCAACCTCTGCTCCCTTCATGTGAAACGCCGTAATGTTTCACATCATGTTTGTAAATCAGATTTTGAGAATGTTTGTCTAATAACACTAAATTTACGGCAGAAATTTTATAAAGGCCGGTTAAAAATGTACAAAGTATCAACAGAAAATGGTGAATATAATATTGGGTTCTCCAATTATGATACCCGGCATCCACTCATCAATTCTGTTTTTTCAGGGTATTCTGTTACAGGTAATCCAATGGCTGGTTATGTAATCGAAAAAGATGGTCATGTTTTTCATGCTGATCTTTTAAAGGTAGATTATAAGTCCAGGACCTTACTCATTAAAGTAAATGGTCGTCGGATCCAGGTAAAAGCACAGGATCGGTTTGATCAGCTTCTATCCAAACTGGGGATGACAGAATTAGTGGGCAAAAAGATCAATCAGCTTAAATCTCCGATGCCCGGACTCATTCTGGAAGTATTGGTAAAGGATGGTCAGCAGGTAAAGGCCGGTGAACCGGTGATCATTCTGGAGGCGATGAAGATGGAAAATATCATTAAGGCGCCGATTGATGTAACAATCAAGAATATCAAAGCAAGTAAAGGGAGGGCAGTAGAGAAAAATGAGTTGTTGATGGAGTTTGAGTAAATATGCTGCGATTAAAATCTTAAAAAGAGTAGGTCGCCAAGATCTTGCAATAAGTTTCTCCCTCCATTCTAAACTCAGCATTCACTTTAAACGGGTCAGATTCCTTGATCAGAATTTCCACTTCCAGATCTTCCGCCTTCGATGGCACAATGATTTTTAGAAATTTAATGCTGGATGCTTCGGATAGATACAATTTTTTTTCAAGCCCCATTTCCATCAATTCTCCCAAAATCTGCACCAACAAAGCTCCAGGAACCACCGCAAATTCTGGAAAATGTCCCTTGTAAATAGGATGGTCTGCATTGAGACGAATCCGAAAATGGATATTCGTCTTCGAAATATTTTTTGATGATATGGAATAAAAGGACTGCATTTATGGAGTCGTTACATAAATAAATCCCCAATCTTGTTCAAAGAAATGGTTCACAATTAAAATATTTTTCGCGGAAAACCCTTTTGATTTTGCAAGCGCCGGATCCGAAATAATTTCTGCCGCCAATTGTGTAGCAAAAGCCGAATTGGAGAAATAGATCCCACTATGCTCTGAATAGTTAAAGGTTGTGATCCCATGAATTTCCCCATTGACTGGTTCCGGATTCAAAAAAGAATTCCCATGCAGAATAAGATCGGGCGTCTTCAATTCATGTTGATGAAGAAAAACTTTCAGGCGATCATTCAATGATCCGTTATTGCCATTACTCATTGCGCAAGCCGATATTTTTGCGATCGCTTTTAGTGGATTTTGATTCAGCACAAAAAAGCTTGATCCTTCACCAATCCAATAATCCGGATGATCTCTCCTGGTGGATTCGCTTAACTCAAACAAGGGAATAAACTCATCTACACCTCCCACCAAAACATCACTTTGATTTTCTTCTGATAACAACATAGCATCAATCAACGCATTTTCAAAAGCCAGTCCTTTTTGAATATAAGTAATATTATAAGAATAATTTTTTAGAATGAGTGCTATTTGTCCGGCAATGGTATTATCGGTCGACTGAATAAAAGCGGTTGGTGATAAACTTTCGGTTTCTCTTCCAAGGTATTCACGGATGAAAGCCAATGAGTTCGCATAGCAACCACCACCGGAACCAACGATGATGCCTTGCACCTCTTTGCCGTTCAATGTTCGTAGCGCTGTGCCGGTTCCCATTTTAATCACTTTACTCATTCTTCGTAAATAAGAACCCGGAATGAGTTCTTTATAATCAGGAAGGGTCATCTCTGCTTGTTTTGGAACTGAGAGATGAGAAAGAATGCCATTCGGTGAATTCAACGGTGATAAAGTATGATATGAATGGATATAAGCTTTCATATCATGCAGAAAAAATGAGTTCTGTGCAGTTTCCTCCAAACCCAAAAGAGTTTGACAATACATTTTTTACCTTTTTATTTTCAGTAACAACCGTCTCCGGATGAAAATAAAATTCTTTCATTGGGGTGGAGTATTGCAGATTGGGAAAGGTCATATTGTTCCGGATGGCGAGGATGGAATAGATGGCTTCTACACCGCCGGCAGCTGCCAACGTATGTCCAATAAAAGATTTGGTGGAACTGAAGGGTGGCACTTTTTCCCCGAATATGGTTTTCATCGCGGCTGATTCCGAGAGATCATTATTAGGTGTTCCGGTGCCGTGCGTATTTACATAGTCAATATCATCTACCGATAGATTAGCCATTTTCATCGCTTGTTTGATGGAGAGGACTGCCCCAATTCCGTCAGGGGATGAAGCGGTTTGATGATAGGCGTCACATGCATTTCCCCAACCTGTTAGTTCAGCCAGTTTTTCACTTCCTGTTTTTTCGACCGACCTTTCGCTTTCGATCACCAGAAAACATCCAGCTTCTCCAAGATTTAATCCATTACGTGTTTCATCGAAAGGTCTGCATTTTTCATGATCATATAAAAGCAACGAATCAAAACCATTCAGAATATAATTGGTAATGGCTTCTGCACCACCTACCAAAACCCGATCGAGTATATTTGCCCGTATAAGTCTTGCACCCACCAGAATGGCATTTGCTGCACTCGAGCAGGCGGTGGATATCGTGGATTTATAATCTTTGATCCCGATCTGATCCGCAATAAAATCTGTTCCAAAACTCCGATCATGCGTATGGATATAATCCATTTTTTTGGAATCATCATAGGTTTCCAGATCACCTAATATATGATCACCAATATAAATTCCTCCAATGGTAGTTCCGAATATTATA
>JANWKQ010000167.1 GCA_025451295.1 Flavobacteriales bacterium
AGGAAAAGGTTATGGAGAAAGCAGATTGGTGAATAAATGTGCATGTGAGGGAAAAGGGATAACTGATTGTTCTGAAGAAGCCCATCAGGAAAACAGAAGAACCGAATTTATTATCATCAAGATTATCATACCAGCGACCACGTTGAATAAGTAGTAGATTTAGTGTGATTGAGAGAAATTAGAGTATGAAGCAATTCATACTCTAATTTTGTTTTAGAGAATACCCGGTCTGATAATTATGCAACTTGTTATGAGCATTATGCAACAACAATGAGGTTAGGAGTAGTCATCTTTGATCCAATCTTAAAAACAAAATTATGAAACGGAGACTTACACTTACCAAATCAATACTAGCCATTGTTGGCCTAACTTTTATCCTATCGTCATGTTCATCATGGCGTTATAACAATCCGCGAGTAAGCGTTGAAAAAGAGACAACTCCTTATGTTAACCAAGAAGTAGTTTTGCCAGTGCAATTAGCTGCGAGCCCGGAAGCTGATGTAATGGAGGATAGGATCCTCGAACATGGAACGGTTAATGACCCCAGATTAAGTAATACTTATCCGGGTAACACTCAACTGACAAACGAGAACAAACAAAATTCACCCGTTGTATTAACGATCAACCATGCAAAAAACAACACTTCTTTAAAGCTGTTTTCTGATCATGTAAAAAGACAAGGTAACCACTCATGTAAGACCAAAAGTGTTGAAAAGACCGCATTGAGTGGTTGGGTTCGTATCATGGTCCTTTTATTTGTGATTGGATTTATATTGTTATTAGTCGGAATTTTTCTATCGGTCTTTATATATGGAGGATTCTGGTGGCTGTTCTACGCATTTGGAGCTCTTTGCATATTGGCTGGGTTTGTAATCCTCATCCTCGGTCTGGTTGGCTTGATCTAAGGAATTTATCGTGCCAATTCAATAAAGGTTTTGATAGCTGTGCCTCATGGCATGGCTATTAAAATTAAATCAAAAAAGCAATTCATCTATCGAATAAATCAATGAAAAATTCAATGAAAGAAACCGCAACATCATTACTGAGTATTATCATTTTTCTATCGTTAGGAATTATGTGGCGACCAGGAGAAAAAAACAAACGATCCATTTAACGCACTAGGATAGCAATTATATAACTAACAGCATTGGTTTTGTAACACCTACTATTGTCCGAAACCTCACCTTTGTATGAAGATATAATAAATAAAATAAGACTTATGAAAAACATATCAGAATTAAAGGGCAGTTGGAATGAGACCAAGGGTAAACTAAAGCAAAAATTTGCATTGCTTACGGATAATGATCTGCTATTGATTGAGGGTAAACAGGATGAGATGTTAGGAAGATTGCAGATCAAGCTTGGTAAAACGAAGGAAGAGATCCAGAAACTTATTTCAGAATTATGACCCTCATTAAAAAATTCATAGATAAAATGAAAAGAAGATCAGCGTATAAAAAAGAGGCGACCATAACGGTACAACCAATCCCGCCAGATTCAGATGCAGATAAATCAGGTACCGATTCAAACTCGGATAGTACCGGAAAGAAAAAAGGTGCTGGTAAATTTGATAAGCCAAAAACAGAGCCAGACCCAGACACAACCGGCGAAAAAACCAATACGAATAAGAACAAAAAATAAACAACACTCAACAATTGAATAAAAATAATATTATGAGAAATATACTTTATATAATCGCTGTAGTGCTAGTAATAGCTTGGGCAATAGGCTTTTTAGGATATAACGCCGGTGGGTTAATTCATATATTATTGGTCATAGCAGTGATCGCCGTACTCCTTCGAATTATTCAAGGAAGAAAAGTTATTTAATGATATAAAATTGTAATCAATAACAAATTAAAAAATGGAAAATTCAAATAGTACAGTAAAAGTGGTCGGAGCCTTATTGGTTGGGGCTGCCATCGGTGGAGCATTAGGAATTCTTTTAGCTCCAGCCAAAGGAAGTGATACACGTAAAAAGATGGTTGGAAAAACCGATGATCTGAATGAGGCGTTACATGAAAAATTCAAGTCGCTTTTGGATGAAGTTAAAAAAGAGGTTGAAATTGCCCGCGAAAAAGCAGGTCATTTAATTTTGGATGGTCATACAAAACAGCCAAAGTAAACCTTTTACAAACCGATAATATACATAATAGCGATGGACAATCAGGTATTTGAAATCGAATCTCTTGCCAAAAAGGCAGGACATTATATACAGACCAGTGTAGAGCTACAGAAACTGAAAGCCATTGAGAAGGTCGCAAATGGAGCCGGGGAAATATTTTCAAAACTTATACTTATTCCACTTGTTATATTGTTTTTTTTATCAATGAACCTGGGTGCAGCGTTACTAACGGGTGAATTGTTGGGACGTATGTCATACGGGTTTTTTATACTCGCCGGATTTTATGGACTCTTGGCCACAGTCTTGTATTTTTTCGGAAATAAATGGGTTAGGAATGCGATCGTAAAGTATGCCTCAAAAATAGAATTACCATGGAAAAATCAAAAACATCAGGAGAGTTGAAACGTCTTATCGAAGCAAAGGAGAAAGAATTGGCAAATGATAAAAAATTTATTAATGCCTATTTTCAACAAACCAATACCCAACAAGCTCCCTATAGTTTTCTGAAGGATATTATAAAAGGAGTTGCCATATCACCTGGTATAAAGGCCGAGATCATAAAGACTGTTGTGAGCTATATTGTTGGATTTGTGATCAAAAAACTCGTAGTAAAGAAAAAACCGGAAAGTGAGAAGACTGACGAATTGTCCATCCTATTTGTAGAAGCCGCCATTGCAAAGGTAATTGATAATAATTCGGCTCAGCTTACGCCTGCGGAGAAGGAGGTCTTCAAAAAACTAATGTATAAACAGATCATTGCTAAATAGAAATATGGATAAAGGTCTCAAAATTCCATTTTATGCCAAGGTAGCCCTTGTTTCTGTTTGCATATTTGCCTTTGTATATACAATGAAAGTCGGACAGCATATCATTGTGCCGCTTTTGTATGGTTTTATTCTGGCCATTTTAGTAAATCCTCTGGTTAATTTTTTAATTCGGAAAAAAGTAAATAAGCTTCTGGCGATTTCAATGGTGGTAACGCTGGCATTGATCGGGGTGGGTGGGGTGCTTTATATTGTTTCAGCCCAGATCACCATGTTTGGTGAATCTTATCCCATTCTTCAAAAAAAAATGGAGGAGAAGGGTGGTGAGTTGGTACACTGGATCTCTCAAACCTTTAAAATAAGGGAATCGAAAATAGATAAATGGATCGTGGAAACAGAAAGTAAGGCGATCAACAATTTTGCTATTGGCGATACAATAGCTGAAGCCGGACGCATGATCCTTATTTCGTTATTATTGCCGGTTTATTTATTCATGATCCTTTATTACAAGCAGTTGTTGCTTGAATTTGTGCGTAAAGTTTTTAAAACTGAATACCATCTTACAGTATCTGAGATACTCTTCAAAACAAAAAAGATCATTCAAACCTATTTGGTAGGACTGTTTTTCGAAATGTTAATTATGGCAGTGTTAAATTCAGTGGGTCTGTTGATCCTTGGGATTGATTATGCGATCATCCTGGGAATTACAGGAGCCATTCTTAATATCATTCCATATATAGGAGGTGTTGTGGCTATTTTACTCCCAATGGTGATCGCTTTTGTAACCAAAGATTCCCTTATTTATCCGGCACTGGTGCTGGCTATTTATATCTTCACTCAGTTTATAGATAATCATTATATAAGTCCTAAAATAGTTGCCTCACGTGTTAAAATAAATGCCCTTATTTCAATTATAGGTGTTCTGGTTGGCGGTGCTATTTGGGGTGTTCCGGGCATGTTTCTTTCCATTCCGCTCATTGGGATCATAAAAGTGATTTTTGATCACATTGAACCTTTAAAACCCTGGGGATTCCTGCTGGGAAATATTGTACCCGCCAAATCGGGCTTTTCATTGCTTAAGATGATTAAAAACAAAAAATAATTCAAGTAAAAATGAAAATAGATATCGGTATATCAGAAAAGAGTCTAAAAAATAGTGCTCAACTTTTGACCAATCTTTTAGCGAATGAGATGACACTCTATATTAAAACCCGGAAATCACACTGGAATGTATCCGGAGAAAGTTTTATGGAGCTCCATAAATTGTTCGAAACTCATTATAAGGAATTGGAAGCATCCATAGATGAAATAGCGGAACGAATTGGAAAACTGGGACAACCCACCATTGGAACGATGTATGAGTTTTCGAATTTGTCAGGGATTAAAGAGAATCCTGGAAAATATCCATCAGCCAGGGTAATGATGAAAGAGCTATTAACCAATCACGAAACAATCATTATTCTGTTGAGAGCCGATATTCAGGATTCTACGGAAAAGAATAAGGATGCAGGCACTGCGGATTTTCTTACTGGTCTGTTAAAACAACATGAAACAATCGCCTGGGTCCTTCGAAGATATTTAAACTAGTACAATTGATGCATGCCATGAATACAAAAAGCAAATACTTTAAAAAAGGGATCCGAATAGGAATGATGGTTGCTTGCATTATTTTTTTTTTATTGTCGATAGGGATTTTTGTTTTAAGCCGTTATATTCCTAATCTACTTCGAAATAAGATCAATCACATGGTGGTAAATGGTTCGGATAGTTTATACAAATGTTCTATTTCTAAGATTTCCATCAATTTTTGGCGGGGAAAAGTATCCATTGAGGATTTAAATATAACCGTAGACAGCGTAAAATATCGTGAGCAGAAACTGGATGGACGGCTTCCTAATATTACTTTTGAGTTAAAGATGATGGAGGGGTCTGTGAATGGTCTAAAGGTGTTTCCACTCATATTTTCCAAAAAAATAATTGTCGAAAGCATCCAGTTGGATAGTGCCAATATTTCGATGTGCAGACAACATAAAGAGGGAAAAAAGAAAAACCAATCAGAGAACTCGCTCTGGAAAATTCTGAAACCACGGATCAATGGCATCTATGTTAATCGTGTATTATTAAATAAAATCAAATTGTCTTATCGCCATTCGGAGGATAAAAAGGATATAGCATTTGGCTACCAGGATTGCTCGGCTGAGTTAAGAAACATTAGAATTGATAGCATTGGGGCTGGTAATACGTCCAGAATACTATTTACGGAGGATATTGCAATTAAAATAGCCGGCATGACTTATTTTACATCTGATTCGTTGTA
>JANWKQ010000168.1 GCA_025451295.1 Flavobacteriales bacterium
ACTGAACGAAGCATTGGTAAAAAGGAGACCAATGAGTTGGCCGTGATGATCGATACATTTAAGCCGCTTAAAATAACCAAACAGGCATTGGGAATTGAAGATCCCGAATACAAGCACAGTTGGATGGAATAATATTCAATAAAAAAGGCTTCAAATTTTGAAGCCTTTTTTATATCCAGACGGAAGTAACCCGGCATCGCCTCCGTCGTTCCGTCAGTATAAAAACTAAAAAGCCAAGCAAAAGCTTGGCTCTTTTCATTAGTACCCCAGACGGGACTTGAACCCGTACAACGTTGCCGTCACAGGATTTTAAGTCCTGCGTGTCTACCAATTCCACCACCGGGGCAGGTAGTTAAAAAATGAGAGGTTTGAAGATTTGAGGTTCGAATTCAAGAACATCAAATCTTCAAACCTCAAACCTTTCAAATTCTTTGGAGCGGGAAACGAGACTCGAACTCGCGACCCCGACCTTGGCAAGGTCGTGCTCTACCAACTGAGCTATTCCCGCATGTCTAAAAATGAACGCATATCCTTTGAAGGGCTACAAAAGTAGCCATTTTTTTAGTTTTTCAAACAAAAATATGCGGAAAACAGCAGTCTGCTAATGCGATTCCGAAATGAATAAAGGCTTCGCTAATCCAAGGATGTTATTAAAATTATCTTTAAGGATTAGTTGATATGTACCAGGAGGGAAATGAATATTTACATGTAATGTTCTTCCGGGACATATTCCCCATTTCTCACGTATGTTGCCATCGTGATCATAAATATATACCCATGCTGCTTCCAGATCGTCAGTATACAAATAAGTATCTCCTATGCATGGATTTGGGAATATGTTGAGTAATGATTCTCCTGGATTGTCTGCTATGCCTGTTTGCGCCATAAAATAAAAATGAAAGGTTTACATTCTAAAACATTGCCCTTACTACTAAACCGCTCCAGTTTAAAAGAGTGATGGGTATATTTTGTCCCTTCCGCATTCAAATTCAGGGGCCGCAAAATCCGATAAACTCCTGTGCTCGCCAATAATAGGCACAATACTTACGGTGTTTTTGATCTGAACTCTTGGTTCGAGAAATTTTAGGCATTTCTTGCCGATAAAATGATCCCTTCCTGAGGGGCCTATTTTATCCATCATTCCCTTTACTTCCATCAGTTTCACAATTTGGGGTTTTGTTAATATAACGATGGATAGGGTCCAATTGTTGTTGACAAAAATTCTGCTTTATCGCAAAAAAAAAGCCTCCCTGACAATCTTGTCAGGGAGGCCTTCTTTGAACCTATAAGTATGATTAGTTAGTCAAAGACTTGAAATCACTGTTTTCACGCATTTTCAAGAACTCCAGGTCAGCCTTCGCTTTCGCTTTTAAACTGGCATCTTTAGAGATAGCTGTCTTCAAATTGTCGATCACAGCCTGGTTGCTATTTGTACGTGCAGCAGCCACAGCTTTCAGATAATAAGAAATTGCTTCGTCTTTTTCAGATGAACCATCAATGATAGCAGGCGCTTTCTCTGGGTTACCAGCAAGCAATTTACCTAAAGCAGCATTGAATGAGTTTTCAGAACCATAAGCACTAACGGCTTCGTTATATTTACCTTGGGTGATATAAACGTTACCCATGTTATGGTTGTTTTCCTGAGAACCTGATCCTTGTTTGTAGTAGCTGATTGCCTGAGTTTTGTCGCCTTTCAGCATATAAACCGCACCAATGTTATTTTTGATACCTTTTTCAGAACCGGCAATTTTCTCAGCTTTCTGGAATTCAGTTAAAGCTTCGTTTAATTTACCTTGTTTAGCATAGATGATACCGATGTTATTGTTAGCTCTCCAGTCAGATGGGAATTGGCTGGCAGTGCTTTGCAATACGGTGATCTTAGTAGCATCATCTGTGATCAAAGTTTCAACAGTATAAAGAAGTTCTTCTAAGGTTAATTTCTTAGGATTGTTCTTAGCCAGATCAGTTAACTCAGCAGCTGTTTTTTGTCTTTCAGTGATGATTAAAGTAATCTCAGACTTACGTAATGGAGAAAGTAATTCTTTTTCGAACTGATTGTAAGAAGCATTTCCTGCAGATTTTAACTCTGAGTTCTTAGCACCACCTTTGATTTTATTAACCAAATCATCTTTACCAGTAAAGTTAGCTTTGCTAGCCAAAGAATTCAAACCAGCCAGGTCTTCACCGTTTCCTTTACCGGAAATGGTTACAGTAAGCTTTTTGCCTTTGATATATCCATCAAGATATTTTTTCACTTCGTCAGCACGCTTGGTAGAAAGCTCATTGTTTTTGCCTTCTTCACCGTCTGGAGAAGCCCATCCGTTTACATCAAGAGATTTAAAGGTTCCACCATCTTTGATCTGGAAATCAACAAAAGAGTTGAAAGTTCCTTTAGACACTGAATCTTTTTCAGATGGACGGATGTTGAAACTATTGTATGGGAAGAACATGCTTACTTTTCTTGTAAGTGTAATTGGTCCGTAGTTATGTTTACCATAAACGAACTTCTCATCTTTCTTCAACAATAAAGGAGTGATGATCGTTCCTAAGCAAATAGGATCTTTGGTCATTACAGTTCCTTTTTCTTTACCTTTCATATAACCTACACCCTTTACATGTAGCTCAGCTTCTTCCATTCCTGCAACATAAGGAATTTTAGAATTGTACTTAACAGTACCACCTGACCAGCTAAGTGTTTGACCACTTCCGTCAGCTTTTTCACCTTTTACTGCTAAAGTCTTAAATGCCTTCTCTCCTCCTTTGTATTTTAATACAGGAGTAAGATCTGCAGTACCTTTTTTAGGCATGGTTTTCTTTGGATACTCGGCAGTAATAGTTACCTCAATCGAGTCGGCCTTGTACTCTAGTGGGCAAGGCACCACTTTGTACTTAATTTTGTCTAAGTTAAACTTGGCGCAACCAAATGTTAAAACTGAGGCTGCTACCAATAATCCAATGTTTCTGAGCTTCATATATATTTTAGTTTGTAGGTTCAGGTTGCGAAAATACTATATTTTTCAAATATAAAAGCAGAAATAGAAAATATTTGAAAATTTCACCGGGTTTTTGATAAGATTCTATAAGTCAAATATATATAGCCCTAATGGACGTGCTTTTTGAATTTCAGTCCGGATGCGTTCAAAATAGGATAAATCCGCCACAAAGTCCTTATTGGAGGTGTTGATCAGTAAAACCGGGATATCAGGCTCTGTCCTGAAAGCCTCCATATAATTCCTTTGGAGATTTTCGAGGTACTCATCCTTGATATTTAATTCATATGGCCGACCTCTTTTTTTAATATTTTTTTGAAGATCCTGTACGGAACTGTTGAGATAAACGATGAGGTCTGGTTTGGGAAAACTGTCAAATATGAGGTAGAATAATTTATGGAATAACTGGTACTCGTGTTCGGGCAGGTTTACCTTGGCAAAAAGCAAAGATTTAAGAATATAATAATCTGCTACCACAATCGGATTGAACAGATCCGATTTGACGAGAATCTTTTTTAACTGCTCAAACCTTTCTCCCAGAAAAGAAAGCTCCAAGGGGAAAGCATATTTTTCAGGGTTTTCATAGAACAATGGCAAAAAGGAATTTTCAGCAAATTCCTCCAGCATTAATCTGGCATCCCATTCCCTGGCAAGCATGGTAGCCAGGGTAGTTTTGCCGGCTCCGATATTACCTTCTATGACGATGAATTGATTTTTCATTGCTGATTGATCTTACTTTCATCTTCACATTCAGTTAAAAGTGTTCGCATCGTTTTATCCAGTTTGGGATGTACAAAGTCTGGCATGATCTCCACTAATGGTACCAGACAAAATTTACGTAAATGTAATCGGGGGTGGGGAATGAAAAGATGATCTTCTTCGATGATTTCCTGATCAAAAAAAAGAATGTCTATATCTATATCCCGATCTGAATAGGTGGTTGCTGCAGTTCTTGTTCTCCCCAATTTATTTTCAATTGATAAACAATCCGTCAATACCTGTTGTGGATTATTTTTGGTTTCAACAACAACGACCTGGTTGTAAAACAGGTTATCACTTTCAAAGCCCCAGGCGTTGGAAGTATAAACGGATGATATACCAAACAATTCATACCCCAATTCCCTGAAACGGATTAAGCAATTTTTAAAAGTGTTGGTAACATCCCCTGTGTTTCCACCCAATATGAGCACTGCATGATGCATTCAGTATACCAATTTAGTAAGCATAACACCAACAAAGTTAGGTAAAAAATTCTGGAGGATATACTAGTGCTTATTGGCCAACTGGCCACAAGCGGCATCAATATCTTTCCCTCGGCTTCGGCGGACGTTTACAATGACATTCCTGCTTTCGAGATAGGCAATAAAAGCCTCCGTTTTTTGCTTGGAAGCCTGTTCAAAATATCCGTTCTCAATCGGATTGTATTCGATCACATTTACTTTACATGGAATATGTTTGCAATAATCCGCTAACTCTTTTGCGTCAGAGATATCATCATTAAAATCTTTGAAAATAATGTATTCGTATGTGACCCTTGTTCCCGTTTTTTCATAAAAATATTTGAGGGCATCGGCCAGCAACTCTAATGGATTACTGTCGTTAATACTCATGAGCTTTGAACGCTTTTCATTATTGGCAACATGTAATGACAGGGCCAGATTAAATTTCACCTGGTCATCAGCCATTTTTACGATCATCTTTGCAATGCCGCTTGTACTTAAAGTGATCCTTTTGGGTGACATACCTAAGGCATCCGGGGACGAGATAAGAGAGATACTCTCCATTACATTTTTATAGTTGAGCAGTGGTTCACCCATACCCATATAAACAATGTTGGAAAGTGGCAGCTGATAATTTTGTTTAGCCTGGTTATTAAGATTCACCACCTGATCGAAAATTTCGTCAGGTGTAAGGTTACGGATCATTTTAAGTCTCGCGGTGGCGCAAAATTTACAGTCAAGGCTGCAGCCAACCTGCGAAGAAATACATGCTGTCATTCTTTTAGGGGTGGGAATAAGCACACCCTCCACCACCTTTCCATCGTGGAGGGAAAAGGCGGATTTAATGGTCTTGTCTTTACTTTTTTGTGAGGTGAGGGTCTCCAGTTGGTGGATGGTAAAGTTATCTTCCAGAAATTGGCGTAACGGCTTGGATACATTGCTCATGGCCTCAAAACTCACCACATGTTTTTGCCAAAGCCATTGGTAAACCTGGTCGGCTCTGAAAGATTTTTCGCCCTTTTCAATAAAAAGCGTTTTTAGTTCATCTTTGTCAAAGCTTCGTATATTTGGCTTTATGTCTGCGGATGCCATAGGGCAAATTTACGATTTACGATCTTGGATTTACGATTAATACAGATATATGAGAGCTTTTTTGTTATTTATTATGTTTGGTATGGCGGTTGGATCGATAAAGGCACAATCAGTTGAAACGACCCTCACCGGCATTATGAAGATCCAGTCGGACGCCTGGAACAATGGTGATGTTGACGGATTTATGAAATATTACTGGAATGATCCTGAGTTGCGGTTTGTGTCTGCATATGGTGTTTCTAAAGGTTGGCAGCAGGTGTACGACAATTATAAGGCCTCATATCCTGATAAGAAAGCAATGGGTTTTCTTACTTTTGACAACCTGGTGTTTGACAAGATGAATACCAAAATGTATATGGTAACGGGTAGTTGGCATTTGCAAAAAGAGGCAGAGGCAGGAGGATGGTTTACGCTGATCTTTAAAAAATTTAAAAAAGACTGGCTGATCATTTATGATCATACCAGCTAAACAATAATCAACTCAAATAATTGTTATTATTGCAATGGTTTTTAACATGGTCACTAAAGTCACAGAGGGTATAGAAGTATCGGTAGATACGATCTACGAGGAAGGTCAATCAAGACCTACTGACCGTCTGTATTTGTTTTCATACCATGTTACCATCGAAAACCGTACACCGGAAAAAGTACAATTACTTCGTCGCTATTGGCAGATCTTCGACAGCAATGGAGAATACAGGGAAGTGGAAGGTCCTGGTGTAGTGGGGGAGCAGCCGATCTTGCTGCCTGGTGAAAAATATTCCTACGAATCTTTCTG
Organism: Flavobacteriales bacterium; assembly: GCA_025451295.1. Taxonomy (GTDB): domain Bacteria; phylum Bacteroidota; class Bacteroidia; order CAIKAF01; family CAIKAF01; genus JANWKQ01. Next base: position 6,081 of record JANWKQ010000168.1, read on the forward strand.
CAATCTTAAAACGGATATGGGAAAAATGAAAGGGACATATACCTTCGAAAGATTGAAGGACAGAAAAATGTTCATCGCCGAAATCCCGGAGTTTAAAATGATTGTTCCCAGCAAATTGAATTAAAAATCTGAAACGTATTCAAATAAAAAAGGCGTTTATATGAACGCCTTTTGATTTTAACATAGTTGCAATCTATTTCTTCTTCGGATCCAGCATGCCTTCTTCTTTCACCCATTTCAAAGTAGGTTCAAGAATTTCACGTGCACCGCGGAACTGAACACCTAATTCTTCTTTTGCTTTTGTATTATCTACAAACCAGTATTTAACCGCATAAGGAATAACAGCCGGTTCAAAACCAAAACCAATTCCAAATGTTTTGCTGAACCAGGCAAGTCTCATCAGCATTCCCCTTCCAATTGGTTTGATCGGTTTTTCCACACCCAATAACTCCAATGATACTTTGGCCAGATCGTTAAACTCCATGTTATCACTACCCAAAATATATCTTTCTCCGCTTTTTCCTTTTTCAAAAGCAGCAACAATTCCATTCGCTACATCATCAACATAAACAATAGAAGTTCCACCTTCTGCCAGTTGAACCGTTTTGGTAGTGGCAAAATCGATCAGGTTACCACAGGTAATTTTATCATAATCATATGGGCCATATACTTCAGTAGGGTTTACAATCGTAATGGGTTGACCCGCTTTGGATCTTTCAATACAATATTCTTCTACTTCTTTTTTGGCATGCGCATAAGTATAATGCTTGTTCTTTGGTAAAGTAAGAGGTGATTTTTCGTTCAGGATTACTTTCTCATCTGTTCCATCAATAGCGGTGGATGAACTTACATATACCACTTTTATATTTCCATTTTCTTTGGCTGCATCCAACACTTTTTTGGATCCTTCAATAACCACCATCGGCATTTTTGATGATTTAATATCTTTCCAGTTGGATAAACTGGCGAGATGAATAACACCCGTACAACCTTTCATGCCCTCTTTTAGTGAATTGGCATCTGTAATATCGCCATCGAATCTTTCGAATTTCAATGTATCAATCCTGCGGGTATTGGTTGTTTTTCGAAGCAGGCATTTTACCTCATAGCCGTTTTCCAACAATTGTTTTACTACACGGCTTCCTATGAATCCGGCGCCTCCTGTTACAAAAATTTTTCCTTTACTCATGATTTAGTTATTTATTTTTTGGTTGACAAATATACGTGTTTAGTTACTTTCCTTCCAAGGGTTAACCCTGATATTATCCAACGGTTTGTTTTGGAAATGAAACATCTGCGTAATCTTTCCTGATCCTGGAGAGGTGTTCTGCCGTTTTGGTTACTGCAAAGCTGAGTTCTTCTTCCGTATGGTCACAGGTAATAAAGAACCTAAGTCTTGCTTCCTCTTCTGCTACTGCGGGATATAAAATAGGTTGAACATTAATACCATCCAGAAAAAGAGCATTAGCTAATAACAAAGCATGGGCAGAGTTACCAGTAATAACCGGCACAACAGCCGAATCCTTGCTTGGTCCGGTATTAATTCCTTCTTCGTTGCACAATTTAATGAATAAGGTCGCATTGGTAACCGCTTTTACACCTCTCCAACCTTCCGTCTTCATGATTTTTGCGGCAGCCAGGGCAGCGCCTGCATTCTGTGGGGTAATTCCTACACTATAAACAAAACCAGGGGTATTATATTTTAAATAATCCACCAATACTTTTTTCCCTGCAATATATCCACCGCAACTGGCATAGGATTTACTAAAAGTACACATCCACATATCTACCTCATCGCGTTTAACGTTGTGATAATCGCCAACACCTAAACCATTCGGGCCAATTACCCCCATCGAATGAGCTTCATCCATAAATAACAGGCAATTGTATTTCTTTTTTATTTCTATCAATCGCGGAAGATTACAAATATCACCATCCATGCTAAAAACACCTTCTGTAGCAATCAATACTCTTTCGTAATCGTTGCGAACTTCCGCAAGAATTTTTTCCAATTCATCTAAATTTTCATGTGGATATGCAATTCTTCTTGCGCCGGATAAAAGACAACCTTCAATAATAGAATTATGTGCCAATGAATCATAGATCACCAGATCTTTACCTGCCCGTAGGATATGGCCAATGATTGTTACATTCGTTGCGTGACCACTTACTAAAACGATTGCATCTTCCACCTGGTGAAGCTCGGCAATTGTTTTTTCCAATTCAAGGTGAATCGGTCTTTCACCGGTAGCAATTCTACTGGCGCTAACCGATGTCCCAAATTTATCTGCGGCATCCTTTGCACCTTGTGTAACCCTTGGGTCACCACTCATTCCAGTATAGTTATAACTGGAGAAGCTGATGTATTCTTTACCGCCGATTCGGGTTTTATCATTTACAATACCCTCATTAACCCGAAAATACGGATTCTCAACGTGCAACATTTCGAGGGTCTTATACTGGTTGGCCAGGGTTTGTACCTCAGGCCATTGATTGAAATCTGCAAATTTTGATGTGTCCTTATCTGCGGTTTCAGTAGTGGTGCTCAAGGTAGTAGCGGTCTTTACCGCCTTTTCCTTCATCATCTTTTTTAAAAGCTCCCTTTTCTCTTCAATCGACAGATTTTTGTTATCCGACATAGCTTAAAAATTTTCAGCGAAGCTATGAATTTTTGAGGAAACTGGAAAGTATGGAAGGAGGTTTAAATAGCTGACAATCAATACTAAAACCTTAATTGTTCAACCGTATTCCTTTCCCCTCCAAATAAATAGTATGATTTAAGTAAACGACCGAATTTTTTGTTCTATAATCAATTTCATTGGTTTCGATGTAGATCACATCAAACAAGTTCCCCTCTTCAAGCTTACCGTAGTCAAACTTCACATATATAAACTCTCCAGGACTTAAGGTTTTTTTCGGAATGGTTATATTGGCTTCCTTGCTTAAGGTTTCAATCGAAGTTATCACCAGCTCTTCTTCACCTTCGTTCCAGCATTTTAGTAAACGTATTCCTGAATCTTCATCAACATCAACGATTCCAAAATCAATGTCACCAGTTTCAAGTTCAGGATGAGGCTTTTCTTTTACTTTTCCAAAAACATAGATATCATATTTCTGATAAATAGGTCGTCCAGTGCAAAAACTATCTATGATCTCGTTGGTTTCAATCGTGATAATTTCATTGAGGTTCCCACGGTATTCAGTTTTACATCGGATAAGAATCACACCTGTATCTCCTGGGGCTATTGTATCCGTTGTGGTTTGATAGTCGGTGAAAAATTCTTCCGGGTATTCTACGGTCAAAGGAAATTTACCTGAATTTAAGTATTGGAGCTCGTATCTGCATTCGGCCACATCATCATATACATTCCCAAAATCGATGGTATCTGTTTCGGGTTGAAAATTATTCTGAGCGATGACGTTACTATCGAGGATAATAAATCCTATAAAAAGTGTCAATGGTTTAAATATGAATGACAATTTCATCATTTTAAAAGTATGTTTCCAGTTACGGAAATATCCAGGGTTAAAAACTCAAGTGGAAATACATTGATCGCCTGATTGGTGCCGATACTGATGTTAGCTTCAAATGTACCGGTCTTCTTCATATTGTAAATGATCTTTACATAGCCTGTTTCATTGGGTTTGATAACGCTTGGGGTTTCGGCTGTTAGGTATTGATTTGTTGAGGTCACTTCACCAAAGATGAGGTCTTTGGTACCTTCATTTGTCACTTCATACAAACGTATTCCCGAATCTTCATCTCCATACACACTGCCAAAATAAATGCGATTGTATTGGTATGATTGGATATAAGGCCCGGGGGGCGACAAAACTTTTCCAAGAACTTTGACCGTATGTGATTTATAGATCGGATATCCTTCGCAATGCATGCTGTCGATCTCATTGGTAGTAATCGTGATCGTTTTATTAATGGGGCCTATTCTTGTAATATTATATTTTACTTTTATTACACCAGATTTTCCGGGCGGAAATGGTTCCCTAGGCCAATATGGAACAAGACAGCCACAGGATGATTTTACTTCGTGGAAAACCAGCGGTTCATTTCCTGTATTGGTAAATTCCAGATGACGAACACCCGAGTCAAGATCGGAATATATCGTCCCAAAATCAATCACATCTTTAGCCGTGAATACCGGACCTGATTGTGCATTCAAGATAATTTGCACTACAATGGTCAGAAAGAATAATGCTGCATTTTTCACCTCGGTTTTTCTTTCGAAAATAGCGAATGTGAACTTTATCAGACTATTTTTTGGAACGGTTAACCCTTGTTTAACCTTCGTTGGGAAATTTTTAAGAAAAAACCTGCAAAAAAAGACCTGTTCATCGAACAGGTCTTTTTTATATACGTTATTGTATTAGTTATAACACTTCTTCTCCCGTTGGATCCATAAAACGGTATTCCAGGAACTGGAAGGCATCACGAGGTTCAATAGTGAATTTATTTCCATATTTCTTCAACCAGTCTTTATAAGTACTTTTCTTCGAAAAGAACCCTCCGGTGGTTTTCTTGATATAAGCATCCACATAAGGATGTACGAGTAACTGCAAAGGTGTTTTGACCTTCGGATCTTTACAAAGATTATTCAGTTTGATCTCGATCTCGTCTATAATAACCACGGTAGGTCCAACTTTTCCGGTTCCTTTGCAGGAAGGACATACCTCATTTACCTCAATATTTATCTGCGGACGAACCCTTTCACGGGTGATCTGGATCAATCCAATCTTACTTGGTGGAAGTACGTTATGTTTAGCTTTATCTTCCTTCATTACTTCCCGCATCTTCTTGAACAGGATTTTCTTATGTTCCATGCGGTACATGTCAATAAAATCTACGACAATGATCCCGCCCATATCTCTAAGCCGAAGCTGACGTCCGATTTCCATCGCTGCTTCCAGGTTAACGGCCAGGGCACTTGCTTCCTGTGATTCAGATGATTTTACATTGTTGCCACTATTCACATCAATTACATGCAGCGCTTCGGTATGTTCAATAATAAGATAGGCCCCACTTTTCATCGGGACCTGCTTGCCAAAAAGCGATTTGATCTGACGGGTTATTCCAAAATGTTCGAATATCGGAACCCGACCGTTGAACAATTTCACATCCTTTTCTTTGTCAGGAAAGGTTCTATGTACGTATTCTTTAATATCTCCAAAATACTTTGGATCGTTTACATGTATATTTTCGAAGGTAAAATTCTTGTTTACCATATCTCTTAACATGGTAGTGGTGCGATTTTTTTCGCCAAGTACTTTTGAAGGGGCTTTTCCCTGGGAGATCATTTTATGCATCGATTCCCAACGATCCTTCAGTTCATTCAGATCTTTTTCAATTTCTTCAAGGGATAGGTTTTCCGCTGCCGTGCGTAAAATGGCTCCAAAATTTTTGGGAAGAATGGACTGCATTATTTTTTTGAGCCGGTCTCTTTCTGAGGCTTCCCGGATTTTACTGGATACTGACACTTTATCGGAGAATGGGACCAGTACTATATGTCTGCCTGGCAAAGCCATTTCGCAGCTGAGTCTGGGTCCTTTTTGAGAGATGGGTTCTTTGGCAATCTTTACCAGCACATAGTTGCCAGCCTTGAGGATGTCACCAATTTTTCCATCTTTTCTTATTTCTTCCTCGTACTTGAAGTACATCAGGTTCGAGGTCTTTTGTTTTCCGGAAATTGTTTCCTGTACGTATTTGTTAAGAGAACGAATGTCGGGTCCGAGATCTAAATAATGCAGAAATGCATCCTTTTCGTATCCAACATCAATAAATGCCGCATTTAAGTTTGGGATTACCCTGGAAACCTTAGCCAGGTAATAGTCTCCCACATTAAAAGCGTAATTATTTTTTTCCCTGTTCAGCTCTACCAGCTCCTTTTCTCTAAGCAGCGCTATGGAAACTTCATCCGGAGAAACGTTTACAATTAAGTCGTTGCTCACGGTAGTATTTTTTATTAAACCAGTTCTTTGTTTATCAGAATGTGGCTTAGATTAATAATTTACGACAATAAAAGGGGGTTATTTCTTCTTTTTATGTCTGTTTTTACGCAATCTCTTTTTTCTTTTATGCGTATTCATTTTAGCTCTTTTTCTTTTTTTACCACTTGGCATAAATCAATTCATTTTAGTGTTTGACATTTTTTTTAAATCTTCTAAGTAAATATCCAGTTGTATTTTTACTTCTTCATCTTTTAAAAGGCCGCGATACTGTAGCAGATATTTTTCTGCATTTTCCATATCTCCCATTTTTGCGTAGGTATCACCAATGTAAAAATAGGCTTCATCCAGTTTCGGATCGATTTTCAACGCCTGTTGAAATCTTTCTATAGCCTTAGAAAACTGGCCCGAAAGTACTGAAAAATGGCCTAACTGCAAAATAGCCCGGGTGTTGGTAGAGTCCTTCGCAACGATATCTTTCAGCATCAGTACACCCTGCATTGGATTTTGAGGATCAGGGGCCATCATCCAACAGCTGGCCAGATCAATCTGAGCATCAATATTTTCTGGATTGGTCTGTAGGATCTTGATATATATTTGTTTGGCTTCATCATAAGCCCAGGGTTTATCTTCGGGTTTAAGAAACTCGCCAACCTGCATAAATCGCTGTCCTGCCATCATATAATCATCCATTTTTCCACTCAGTTCCGCCTTGTCCTTTGCATAAACTGCTGAAACTGCCGGTCTCATGTTTTTATCCCAAAACACAATGATGGAATCCAGCCATTGGATTTTTTCCGGTCCGCTGGAAGACCCAAACTTCATTTCAAAACCATTGATAACAGCCAGTTCCGTTTTTTTCATGCTGTTTTTCACCTCAGTGATCTGTGCCTGGATGTCTGCTTTGGTCTCTTTTGTTTGTTGTTGATGGAGTTTGGAAACTGAATATTTTTTTGGAGCGACGACCAACGCAACAAATATGGTAATGGATATCACCAGGATCACAATTTGCAAAACAAGACCTTTTACTGACATGTTCGAGCTATTTCCCTTGATGGGAGGCCAAAGGTAGCAAATATAGCGGAAGGTGGTAAAAGGTCAACATTCCACAATTTTTGCTGCTGGTATAAATAAAGTTTAGATTGTTTTAGGAGTCACGGCCTATTTTACTCTTTTCTTCACCTGGTTAACGAAAGATTTCGCCGGCTTGAAAGAGGGAATGTTGTGGGCTGGAATTACAATTGTAGTATTTTTTGAAATGTTCCGTCCTTTTTTCTCAGCACGTTTTTTTACTACAAAACTTCCGAAGCCTCTGAGATAAACATTACTTCCGTTCATCATTGACTCTCTGATAGTCTTCATGAAAGACTCAACTGTGGCCTGAACTGCAACCTTTTCAATTCCTGTAGTTTCAGAAATTTTATTTACGATATCCGCCTTTGTCATAGCTTTTGAGTTTATTTGGGTTTACTAATTGGATTAAAGTGAGTTAATTGTTTAACTAATATAAGGTTAAAACAATTCGGTTTACATTGTTGTTTGCTTTTTTTAATATGATATTCAGTACTAAAATAGTTAATTGGTATTACAAAAACAAGCGGGAACTTCCATGGCGACAAGAAGTTAATCCATATCACATTTGGCTCAGTGAGGTCATATTGCAACAAACAAGGGTCAGTCAGGGCCTTCCCTATTATTTTCGCTTCATTAAAAATTATCCAACTATCAGTGATTTGGCCCAAGCCGACGAAAAAAAAATCTTAAAGGACTGGCAGGGGCTGGGATATTATAGCCGGGCCCGAAACCTGCATTCTGCCGCAAAAACCATCGTAAAAAAGCATAAAGGCATATTTCCTAAAACGTTTCAGGAAATTCTTGAGTTGGAGGGAATTGGTCCCTATACTGCTGCGGCTATTTCGAGTGTGGCCTTTAATCTTCCTCATCCCGCAGTTGACGGCAATGTACAGCGGGTTATTTCAAGAATATTCGGCATTGAAAGTCCCGTAAACAGTACCATTGGTAAAAAAGAAATTGAATCAGTTCTGGAAGAGATCTTCGATAAAAAGCGGCCCGGGGATTTTAACCAGGCCATCATGGAATTTGGGGCCTTGCATTGCAAACCTCAGCAACCGCACTGTCCTACCTGTCCATTTGCCGGGGAATGTTTTGCACTCAAACATAAAAAAGTAAATATTTTGCCGGTCAAAGAAAAAAAGGCAAAAGTAAAAACCAGGTATTTTTTATATATAGTTCCTCAACAAGGCAAAAAAGAATTTGTGGCTCAAAGAACGGAGAAGGATATCTGGAAGAATCTTTTTGAATTCCCATTGATCGAACTGGATGAATCTTTGCTGATGCCGGATGAAAAGATGATAAAGGAGATCCTGCAGGGTAAAAAATGTCCTCCAGCATGGAAGATCAAAAAAGGGAGCTATAAGATCAAACATATTTCAAGCGAATACAAACATGTGCTAACTCACAGGATCATTTATGCCAGGTTTGTTGGCCTTGAAATGGACCAGTCATTTCGTCCCGGAAAAAACTGGATCGCAAAACCGATTCATGATCACGAACAGTTTGCCTTTCCTGTATTGATACAAAATTATATAGATGATCGTGAGAAGGGGAAATAGGAGGAATTAGTTTAAATCATCTCCTTTTAACTGATTGAAACGTTTTCTGGCTTCAACAGAATAAATACTGTCTTTATGATCCTTGATGATCTTTTTATAGCATTCCGCTGCCTTGTCAGGGTTGTTCAATTTTCTTTCATACAGGTCACCCATTTTGAACAACGCATCATCTGCTAAAATATCAAACTCATATTTGGTGGCCACTTCTTCGAAATAGATAACTGCTTTTTCATAGTCACCCTTCTTTAAGGATACTTCAGCTTTCTTATATTTTACATCGTCCATTACCGAATGGTAAGGATATTTTGTTTCAATGGAATCCAGACATTTCATACTCAACTCAAGCTGATTCTGATAAAAATACAGATCAGCCCGTGCATATATTGCAAGCACATCATAGGTAGTATCAAGTCCCGAAATATCCATTATGAGCATCGATAAAGCAATGGCATCATTTGATATTAACTTCGAGGTAGAAGCTTTGAGAACATCCATTTGAGTTTGGGCCCATTCAAATTCACAACGATAAAAAGAAAGCTTGGCATTTTTGAATTTTGCTTCCTGTCCGATCAGGTCGTTTTTATAATCTTTTTCGATTTGTCCATATAATAAGGAGGGTTCCCACATATCTCCCTGAAGAATGAGAATATCTGCTAACTCCATTTTTGCTTTTGCCAGTTCTTCTGGTTTTCCAATGTTTCGATTCACGATCTCCTTGAGTCTCACCACCCCATTCTCCGGCTTGTGAAGATAAAATGCCTGCAGATGACTCAGTTCAATGTTTAATTGGATCGCATGATCCTGTGTCAGCAATTCTTCAATGGAAATGAGATATTCGTTTTCGAGATTCAGCAAATCAGTTTCGGAAGCAGAAAAATCTTCGGTGAGCATTCGATACCTGGTACTCAGGTAATTCATTTTCGCATCGTAATAAAAAGTGGCCTGTGGTCCTAGACTAATAATATATTCATAGCATTTGAGTGCAATATCATATTTACGATTTTCCAGACAGATGTTTGAAAGTTGAGCGATCCTGGCACCATCTTCTTTTAATCTTTTGTCAATGGCTTTTGTTTGGATAAAAGCTCCTTCGTAATTTTTTTGCTGAAGCATTAACCAGATCAGCAGATCAGAATAAGTAACATCCGTTGGATTCTTTTGTATTTCCTTCAGTACAGCTTCTCTGAAAATGGTGTTGAGCTGACTATCCGGATTATCATCCAGAATGGTTAGTAAGGCACTTTTCAAAGGTTCAATTTCAAACGGATCAACTTTTAGCACATCGAGTAATTCGTTGGTCATTTTCTCATAATCATTATTTACTGCGTACAACTCAGCCAGACTATAATGGAAGCTGGGAAGATCTCCCACTGTTTTCCGGCCCTTTAAAAAAGTTTCAATTGCATATTGATTTTCACCGATCAGTAAAAAAGCTGATGCCAGTTCTTCCACCTGATCAGCGTAAGGATTCATATCCTTGATGGCATCATCAAAAATTGTCTTGGCTTTTTTAGTATCTCCGGTATTCCGATAAAATTCACCCAGATCAATTTTATAGGTTTGCTGCCGGGGAAAATCTTTTGCCTGTTTTTTAATGACTTTTTCCGCCTCTTTTAAATTATCAAGTTTAATGAGACAATCTACATAATTCTTATAGTAGATTTTATTTTTGCCTTCGTTCTTATAAAATTTTTCGTAAAAAGGCAGTGCCTTCTCATATTCGCCATTTTTCAAATATTCATTGGCCAATTGTTCTTCCTGGTAAGTTTGGCAGAATCCCGGAACTGTAATTCCGATAAAAAGTATGAATATGGATAATGTCTTTTTCATTTTTTTCTTTGGGCGCCTTTACCGGTGTTTCGCTGTATCTTTTGTTGTTGCTATTAACTGTGTTGTCGATTTGGAGCAAAGACGGACAATTGTCCGTCTCTACATACGGCTACTAAATTATTTTAATGGCAACAACAAAAGGATGCCGCTTCACCCCGGGGCGCTACCGTAAATATACTAAGCATTAACGTAAAACATGAAAACCTGTTGCTGCGGTTAAGATATTTTATCGAACCCGCAGAAGGCCTGCAGCACTTTGGGAATATTGATACCGTCACTTACCTGGTAGTTTTCAAGAATGCCAGCCATGATCCTTGGAAGCGCTAAAGCACTGCCATTGAGGGTATGGGCTAGTTGTGGCTTCTCATTTCCGTCCCGGTATCGAAGCTTTAAACGGTTGGATTGAAATGATTCAAAATTCGAAACGGAACTTACCTCAAGCCATCTTTGCTGTGCGGTACTATATACTTCAAAATCATAGGTCATAGCGGAGGTGAAGCCCATATCTCCACCACATAAGCGAAGGATCCGATAAGGAAGCTCCAGCTTATCCAATAGTGCTGCTACATGCTCCACCATTTCTTCCAGAGCGGGATAGCTTTTTTCTGGATGCTGGATCTGAACGATCTCCACCTTATCAAATTGATGAAGCCTGTTAAGTCCTCGAACATCCTTACCATAAGAACCTGCTTCTCTCCTGAAACAGGGCGTATAGCCCGTTAACTTAATGGGCAGATCCTCTGCTTTTACAATTTCATCTCGGAATAAATTGGTCAGTGGAACCTCAGCCGTAGGAATTAAATAGAGATTATCTACACCCACATGGTACATTTGTCCTTCCTTATCAGGAAGCTGACCGGTACCATATCCGCTGTCTTCATTTACCATATGCGGAACCTGGTGTTCCACATAACCCGCTTTTGTATTCTCATCAAGAAAAAAATTGATGAGTGCTCTTTGAAGCTTGGCGGCTTTTCCAATATAAACTGGAAAACCTGCACCGGTAATTTTTACCCCTAGTTCAAAATTGATGAGGTTATATTTTGTGGTGAGTTCCCAATGGGGAAGATTGTTATTCCCAAGTTCGGGGATCTTTCCGGATTGACGTACCTCCTGGTTATCCTCTGCGCCTTTTCCCTCTGGTACTAGTGAGTAGGGAGCATTTGGGATGGTGTATAAATGTTGAAGGAGTTGTTGTTCGGCTTCGGCCTGAGCTACCTCGAGTTGTTTAATATTTTCTTTAATGGAAGTTACTTTCGCTTTGGCAGCTTCGGCTTCTTCTTTTTTTCCTGACTGCATAAGAGATCCAATCATTTTAGATGCAGTATTGGCTTCAGCTAAAAGTTGATCGGATTGTTGCTGGGCCTTACGGCGGGCTTCATCGAGTTCCAATGCCTTTGTTACTGCCTCTTCCGCATTGATGTTCCTCTTTTTCAACCGGCTGATCGCCTCCTCCTTGTGATCCTTTAAATATTGTATCTGCAACATAAAGCCTTCAGAATTTGTTGGCGAAAATAGGAAAGGAATACGGATTTTTTAGAGAATTCCGGTTTTTTAAGGAGTTTTTCTATGCAATAATTATGTAATATACTGGCATCTAAAATATTGATAATTAAAAAATTAACAAACGGAGATAAGCTGTCAACATGTAATGGATTTGAAAGAGGTTGAACTATGGGGTGTAGGGGGGCGTATATTTGGTTATAGAAATTGATTTCAACACCAGTTGAATAAAAATAAAAATCTGACGCGTTCTTTTTTCATATAATAGTTAAGTGGTAAATAGGCAAGATTTGCCGTAGGTGTAAAAAAGCCCTGGAGATATTCAGGGCTTTTTTTTGTGCAATTGGTTCGACGGCCGGTGAATCAGCCATACCGATATTTCATCATGGGTTAAAGTGGCGAAGGAAAGTGCCCTAATAATTCCTAAAAATAAACTTGCTGATATACAATTACGTAGGTTAATAGGATAGTTTTACGATATTTGCTGAGGTACGATGTCTTTTCAAAATAAATACGAGGTGCTTAAAAGCTATGTGGATGAGGAGCTGAACAAGCTTAAGCATATTCACAGTGATAATCCAAAGCTTTATGAACCCCTGAGCTATATGATAGAACTGGGGGGCAAACGCCTTCGACCTGTTTTAACCTTGTTATCGTGTGAAGCATTTGGAGGAAGGGCAGAGCATGCCATCCATCCTGCGCTTGGGCTTGAAGTATTCCATAATTTCTCATTGATACATGATGATATTATGGATAATGCGCCTACACGTCGCGGAAAACCAACGGTACACGAGAAATGGGGAGTGAACATGGGCATTTTGAGTGGTGATCTCTTGCTTATTAAATCATACGAACTCATCAGTGTAGTTCATCCTGCGGTGCTGGCGAAGGTTTTTAAAATATTCAATCAGACCGCTATTATGGTTTGCGAAGGCCAGCAAAAGGACATGGATTTCGAAAAAAGAGAATTGGTGGACGAGGAAGAATATCTGCGGATGATCTTATTGAAAACCGGTGTTTTGTTGGGGGCTGCTTTGCAAATTGGTGCACTCGCCGGTGGAGCTTCAGATGCCGATGCAAAAAGCATGTATGAATTTGGTTGCGAAATTGGAGTTGCTTTCCAAATAAAAGATGACTGGCTCGATACTTTTGGTGAAGAAGAAAAAGTGGGTAAACGAATTGGCGGAGATATTGTGGAAGGGAAGAAAACGATGCTTATGATCAAAGCCAAAGAACTGGCGAACGAACTTCAATCTCAAAAAATTTACAAACTCTATTCAAACGGGGCCACTGAGGAACAAAGAATAACAGGTGTACTTGAGGTATATGATGAATTGAAGATCCGTGATATTTGCAAAGCCGAGATTTATAAACATTACCAGGTTGCTTTGTTAAAACTCGATTCCGTAAGTATGACTCCGGAATTTAAATCTTACTTCAGATCGTTTGCGGAATATTTGATCGAAAGAGATTTTTAGAATATTTATATCCGCTATTTTCGCATCAGAAGATCCTTAACCGTCTCGTCCAGATTCGGATGATCAAATACAAAACCGGCATTCAATAATTTTTTTACAGATACCCGATTGCCTTTAAGCACAATTTGTGCCTGTTCGCCCAACAACATTTTCAAAATAAAACCGGGAACTGGAAAAGGCCAGACAGGTTTTTTAATTGCCTTGCCGATGGATCGGGTAAGAGCATTGTTCGTAACAGGATTGGGAGAAACAGCATTGTAAATACCGGTCATTTTTTTTTCTTCGATACCTTTTAAAAAAACAGAAACCAGGTCATCAATATGGATCCATGGAACGATTTGGTTGCCTGAACCTAACGGAGCGCCCATCAACATTCTCACTGGCTTTGCCATTTCAACCAATGCACCGGATTGATCGGACAACACCACCCCAATGCGCAATGTAAGCACATCTATATGGGAGGCGAATAAAGGTGTTAGCTCATTTTCCCATTTGTTGGTAAGCTCAGCCAGAAAATCTTTTCCGGCCTGATCTTCTTCTGTAAACTCGGCATTATTATCCTTGAATCCATAGTATCCGATGGCACTGGCCTGGATGAATTTTTGAACCGGTAAATTATTTTTCAATATACAATCAATCAATAATTGGGTGGAGTTAAGACGGCTGTTGATCAATTCTTCTTTTCTTTTTGGCGTCCATTTTCCTTTTCCAACATTTGCCCCTGCGAGGTTGATCACAAAATCAGTTTGTGAAAAAGCCTCCATGTCTATTCGTTTTTTTTCAGGATCCCATTCATAGGTTGGAATGCTTTGCGCTGTTTTTTTTCGACCTAACCATTTTACCTGAAAGCCTAGCTGAAGAAGTTTCTCTGAAAGTGCTTTCCCTACCAGTCCTGAACCTCCAGCTATGAGAACTGTTTTAGACATTATGATTTTTTGATCTATATTTATTGCATCACAAATTAAGATCAAAATTCAGCAACGTGCTACCGGAAGTCTGGCAAAAGGAAATAATTAACATTCACACAGCGGTTGATTGGGTGGAAGAAACCAGTCGGCAACTAATTCGGGATTTCACAATGGTTGGAATAGCATTGGACTTTAAAACCTTTACAGAAGATCGCTACAGGGATCTTTTTGACCAGGCCAGATCTGTTATTATAGGGCTCTATGAAAAAGATCATCACCAGTTTTTAAATCTGTTATACAGAATTGATCTGCCTGAATCAGAACTCAGACAACTTTTGCAATCCTTTAGGCCGCCTGAACTGTATGATCGGATAACTGAATTTATCCTGAGAAGGGAGTTTTTGAAGGTTGTGATCCGCCACCGGTATAGCCATTAGAGCTGTAAATCAAGAATAACCAGACGGATTTTGCTATTTTTGATCATTATCTTTACTGCTTGAAGTATAACCTCACATTTGGGATCTTATGCATAACTACCTGGTTGGGGGGCTTCTTATTGACCCAGCTCAAAAAGGATGAGAATTATTTCGACAAGCAAACCAAAAAAATTGAAACCTCACTCCGCCAAAAAGAGGCCTATACCAATGATATCCTCCCTAAAATAGCCGACGATCTTCAAAAATACCCCAAGGACCGATCGTTCGAGATTTTCAATAAATACCAGGATGAATTCAAAAAACATCCGGATATCCATGTATATGGATATCATAATGACTCCCTGATCTTCTGGACTTCGGGAAGTGTATTGGTTCCTTACCTCACCTTTGATGAGGATTTTGTTCAACCGGTAGCAAAAATGAAAAACGGATGGTATCGGTTCATTAAATACCAAAAGGATAGTTTGAAAATGCTTGGTCTCATTCTTGTGAAGAACGAATTTGCTATCAACAATAAATATCTCGATAAACACTTTAACACTGCCTTTGATGTAAAGGAATCAGCAAATTTGTTTACCGACTCTTTAAAACAAACCCACCAGGTATTCGACAATAAAAATAAATACCTTTTTTCTATTGAGTTTAAAAAGCGGGACCAGAATGTGATCATTTATGAAACCGGTGCCTCGGTATTTTATTTTCTATCAATTCTGTTTTCACTTATATTCATTTATTCACTTAAAAGTTATCCATTTTTTAAGAAACACCGGACTTTATATGTGATCACGTTGATTTTTTCCGTTGGACTCATCCGGTTCTTATGTCTAAAATATCAATGGCCCGCCTTGCTTTACAAGCAACCTGTATTCAGCCCTGAGTTATTTGCTTCTTCACGGTGGTTGCCAAGCTTAGGTGATTTTATTCTGCATGCGGTTGGACTTACTTTCATTATTTTTGGTGTAGCATTAACCTACCAGTCAAGGCGTATCAATGCAAGCAGTCGTTCCGTAAAAAAATATTTATATCTGGTTCTCATAGCCTTTGCATCTGCATTCAGTGGGTTGGGAGTTACCTTTCTTTTCGAAAAACTGGTGCTCGACTCCAACATTTCATTCGACCTGGCGAATTTATTGGTTCTCGACTTGTATAGCTTTCTTGGGTTTTCGCTGATCACTTTTTTATTGCTCAACTTTCTGGTCATCATTTATGCCCTCTGCCGGCAACTTGTCAGAAGCCGGGTCATTAGGTTTTATGAATGTGTCGTTTTTTATACCCTGGCTTACGGTGTTTTTGGGTTGATCATTTATCGGGATGGTATTTTAAATATTATTCCCCCCATCATTTTATATCTGCTGAACATTTCGGTTCTCAATATTAATTATAAGCGAAAACATGTTTTCAACTTTTATAATTTTGCTCCTATCATTTTTCTGTTTACCATTTTTAGTACGTATACTTTATTCACCCTCAACAAAGCCAAGGAAAGACTCCACCGCCAGAATCTTGCCTTTAAGATCTCTGATGAACAGGATTATATTACCGAATACTTATTCACCGAAACGGTAGAAGAACTCAAAAACGACAAGATTGTTGAACAACTCCTTTTCGATGGGTCCGTAACTATTGATAATGAAATAAGGTATCCGAACGAACTATTTGACCGGATCGCCAAAAAATATTTTGGAGGTTACTATACCAAATATTCGCTTTTTATTACACCCTTCAGTATGCAGGATTATGAAAATCTTGGAAACCCGGAAAAATCGGATGAACAACTGGAGTACTATGAAAACGTGATTGAATTTAATGGAAAAAATACATCTGCCCCCGGTTTATTTTTTATAGACAATAATTATGGAAAAGTAAATTATATTGGTAAGATCGAGTTTATTCGCCAGAATTTCGACATGTCGATTGAGAAAAAATACATCTATATCGAATTTGTATCCAAAATTGTTACCCAGGAAACCGGATTTCCTCAACTTCTTCTTGACGATAAGATCACCAAACCGGTTGATCTAAGTGGATATTCATACTCTATCTATAAAGGCAATAAGCTCACCGTTTTTGGAGGAGAGTTTATTTATCCGCTCAATTCACAGGAAATGAATGTGCCTGTAACGGATATTCAATACATAAGTAAGAATGGATACAATCACCTGGTTTACCGAACGCCAACCGGAAAGATCATTATTGTAAGTAAAAAGAATTCATCTCTTCAGGAGTTCTTTAGTCCGTTTGCCTATATGCTTATTTATTTTTCAGCCATTTTATTGTTTTATATCCTTTATCGGTTTATCGTTCTCCGAGACCGGAAAAGCTTTCAGATCAATTTTAAAACGAGGATCCAGGTCTCTATACTTTTCATTTTACTTGTCTCCTTACTCGTTGTTGGTATTGGAATCAATAATTATGTGATCACCCAATTCAATAAAAAGAACAAGTTGAATCTTCGTGAGAAGTCAAACTCTATATTACTCGAATTTAAATCCCGTATCGAAGGAATGCCTGATGAGGAGGTAAACCCTGATTATATTAAATATGTACTTGAAAAACTTTCTACGATATTTTTTACAGATATTAATTTCTATCATGCCAATGGAAACCTGCTGACTTCATCCCGAGAAAGTATTTATAATGAGGGATTTTTGTCGAGACAGATGAACCCAAAGGCCTTCCAGGAAATGACCATTAACAAGCAGGCATTCTATATGCAAAGCGAGAAGATTGGAAGCTTCGATTATTTAAGTGTCTATGCTGTGTTCCGAAATAATAGCAACGAGGTTAAGGGTTACATTAATCTGCCATATTTCCTCCGTCAAAAAGAATTGAAGGAAGATCTTGCATCTTCCCTGTTAAGCATGATCAATGTGTTTTCCCTGCTCATCGCCATTTCGATGATTATAACATTTATCATCGCCAGCAGATTAACAGAGCCTTTAACGGTATTACAGGAGAAGCTTGGTCAGATAAGGATTGGAAGAAAGAATGAGATCATCGAGTATGCCAAAAACGACGAGATCGGAAGTTTAGTAACTGAATATAACCGTATGATCATTGAGCTTGAAAAGAGTGCTGATCTGCTGGCTAAATCGGAAAGAGAAATTGCATGGCGGGAAATGGCCAAGCAGGTGGCGCATGAGGTAAAAAATCCGCTAACCCCGATGAAGTTGAGCGTTCAATATTTGCTGAAGGCATGGGATGATAAACAACCTGATTTTGAAGATAGGTTACGCAGATTCAAGGATGCGATGATCATGCAGATCGAAACATTGTCGAATATTGCATCTGAATTCTCCTATTTTGCAAAAATGCCAGTGGCTATTCGTCAGGAAGCAAATGTGGCCGATCTGTTGGAAAGCTGTCTTGATTTTTACCGGAACAATGAGGGTGACGTAAAAATTGATTTCAAAAATTATCTTTCCGGAAAAACTCCAATGGTATTACTCGATAAGGACCAGATGCTCCGGGTGTTCAATAATATCATACGGAATGCCATCCAATCGATCCCCGGTGACCGTGAGGGCAGGATATTGATCGAACTGAAGGAAACGGAGTTAAAATATATTATTTCTGTTACCGATAATGGTGTAGGCATCCAGGAGGATATACGGGATAAGATCTTCTCGCCTAACTTTACAACGAAGAACTCCGGGATGGGTCTCGGACTTGCTATGACCAAAACCATTTTGGAAAATATGGATGGAAACATTTATTTTGATACCCACCAGGATGAAGGAACTACTTTTTATATTGAACTAAACAAACTAACTATTATTTGATTGTATGGCTTATAAAAATTTATTGATCGACATAGAAAACGGGATCGCATTGGTGACCATTAATCGCCCTGACAAACTCAATGCCTTGAACATAGAAACCATTGCAGAGCTGAGTGAAGCTTTGGGATCACTTGATAAGGATACTTCCGTAAATGTTTTGATCATTACAGGATCTGGTGAAAAAGCATTTGTTGCCGGAGCAGATATTTCTGAGTTTACAAATTTTAATCCGGAGCAGGGAAAGAAAATGAGTGCCGATGGTCATGTAAAATTATTTGACAAGATGGAAAAAATGACCAAGCCAGTCATTGCAGCCGTCAATGGTTTTGCATTGGGAGGTGGATTAGAACTAGCCATGTCTGCTCATATCCGGATTGCATCTGACAATGCTAAACTTGGATTGCCAGAAGTTTCTTTGGGTGTAATTCCAGGCTATGGAGGAACACAACGTTTACCACAATTGGTTGGTAAGGGTAGAGCGGCCGAGATGATCTTTACCGCACAAATGATATCAGCAGCTGACGCAGAAAAATATGGACTGGTGAATAGGGTGGTTGCACAAGCCGATCTTATAACGACATGCAAAGAGCTGGCCGGAAAGATCCTGAAAAATTCTCCGACAGCAATCAGTCATGCAATTGTTTCATTGAATGCGGCCTTCACTGATGGAGTGAATGGTTTTCATATTGAGATCGAAGAATTTGGTAAATGTTTCGATTCGGGTGATTTTAAAGAAGGGACTGCGGCATTCCTTGAAAAACGAAAACCTGATTTTAAAGGAAATTAGATTATTGACGAATGACGATTTACGAGTGACGATTGGCTGACGCCAGAATTCGATTTGTTTGGGCGGCTTTTCCCGCTATCCGCTATATCTTTTGCTGAGCAAAAGGATGCCGCTCCTATCGCGGCCGCTGGCGTCTATACTTCAATATTTTCGTAAGCTTCAATGGCTATACAGGAACAAATAAGATTTCTGTCGCCGTATGCATCATCAATCCTTGATACTGGTGGCCAGAATTTATTTTCTTCAGTAAACTTTACAGGGAACGCTGCTTTTTTACGGCTATAAGGATAGTTCCAGTCATCCGAAGTAACAACCAGCGAAGTATGTGGTGCATTTTTTAGTACATTGAGTTCAGCCGTATACTTTCCATTTTCAATTTCACTTATTTCATTCCGGATACTGATCAACGCATCGCAGAATTTATCCAATTCCTCTTTCGATTCGCTTTCAGTTGGTTCGATCATCAATGTTCCGGCAACCGGGAAAGAAACAGTCGGCGCATGAAATCCATAATCCATCAATCTCTTGGCAATATCGATCACCTCAACACCTGCGGTCTTTTTAAAATTTCTGCAATCCACAATAAATTCGTGAGCCACCCTTCCGCTTTTTCCGCTGTAGAGGATCGGATAATGCTGACTGATCCTTTCCTTCATGTAATTAGCATTCAATATGGCCATTTTTGTACAAGCGGTTAAACCCTCTGCTCCCAGCATTTTTATATATCCGTAAGAGATTAGCAGGATCAATGAACTTCCCCATGGTGCTGCAGATACCGCCGGAATTCCTTTTTCTCCTCCTGTTTTGATCAATACATGGGATGGAAGAAAAGGTGCCAGGTGTGATTTTACACCAATCGGTCCCATACCAGGTCCGCCTCCCCCATGAGGGATTGCAAAAGTCTTATGTAAATTTAAGTGACAAACATCTGCACCAATTCTTGCCGGACTTGTAAGTCCAACCTGAGCGTTCATATTTGCTCCATCCATATAAACCTGTCCGCCATTTGCATGGATGATCTCCGTTACTTCCATAATGGTTTCTTCATATACTCCATGAGTGGATGGATAAGTAACCATTAATGCGCTTAGCTGATCCTTATATTTTTCTGCTTTTTCTTTCAGATCGGTCATGTCAATATTTCCCAATTCATCACACTTCACAACTACCACATTCAATCCAGCCATTACTGCACTTGCCGGATTTGTTCCATGCGCCGAAGAAGGAATAAGTACAATATTTCTATGATGATCCCCGCGGGATTCGTGATATGCCTTGATTACCAGAAGGCCCGCAAATTCTCCCTGTGCGCCTGAATTCGGCTGAAGAGAAATGGCGTCAAACCCGGTAATTTC
This sequence comes from Flavobacteriales bacterium, assembly GCA_025451295.1. Taxonomy (GTDB): domain Bacteria; phylum Bacteroidota; class Bacteroidia; order CAIKAF01; family CAIKAF01; genus JANWKQ01. The sequence goes on from JANWKQ010000168.1 coordinate 26,752, forward strand.
AGCAAGATCTTTCTCCAATATTTCAATCACTTCCTGATAACCTGCCGCCTGTTCTTTCGGAACAAAAGGATGAAGCTGATTGAATTTCGGCCAACTCAATGGGATCATTTCACTGGCGGCATTTAATTTCATGGTGCAGGAGCCTAAAGAGATCATGCTAAAGTTAAGTGCAATGTCTTTCGACTCCAGTTTCTTAATATAACGCATCAACTCCGATTCACTGTGATGACTGTTAAAGACCGGATGGGTCATAAATGTTGAAGTTCTTTTCAGATCTTTTGAGATCGACACAGTTGCTTTTTCCATGTCATCCAAACTAACAGGGGCAATATTTTTTCCTGATACCGAACCAAAACACCCGATCAAAGCATTCAGGTCTTCATCAGATGTAACCTCATCCACCGACATGGTTATTATTCCGTTTGATCCATAAAAAAGATTGCATTCATTTTTATAGGTGGCATCTTTTATTTTTTGATAAAGGCCATTGTCCATTACTTCAATAGAAATCGTATCGAAAAAATGATCCGAGGTAGTTTTAAAGCCGAGCTCATTTAATTTTGTCCTTAACAAACTTGCTTTTTTATGAACGGACGTGGCAATGTTGGTAATTCCTTTTGGTCCATGATAAACCGCATACATTGATGCCATAATCGCCAGCAATGCCTGAGCCGTGCAAATATTGGATGTGGCTTTGTCTCTCCGGATATGTTGTTCCCTGGTTTGTAGTGACATTCTTAATGCAGGCTTTCCTTTGGAATCCACTGAAACCCCAATAATTCTTCCGGGAATATGACGCTGATATTCTTTTTTAGTTGCAAAGAAAGCTGCATGTGGGCCTCCATAACCCATCGGAACACCAAACCTTTGTGAATTTCCAACAACAATATCCGCTCCCCATTCGCCGGGTGCTGTAAGCAGAGCCAGACTTAAAAGATCAGTTGCAACTGTAACTACTATATTTTTTTCTTTTGCTTTTTTTACGAGGTCAGCATAGTTTTTTACCGACCCGTCCATATCCGTATACTGCAATAAAAGGCCAAAATAAGAACCATTCACATCCAGTTTATCGAGAGAACTGATCACCAACTCAATCCCTAAATGACTGGCCCTTGATTTTAATACATCAATGGTTTGGATAAATACTTTATCGGAAACAAAGAATTTATTGACCCCGTTTTTTTCGGCCTCCCGGGATCTCATATGAAAGGACATTCCCATGGCTTCAGCCGCTGCGGTTCCCTCATCAAGTAAAGAGGCATTGGCGAGTTCCATTCCTGTAAGATCCATTACGACTGTCTGAAAGTTAAGGATCGCTTCCATCCTTCCCTGTGCAATCTCAGCCTGATAAGGCGTATAAGCAGTGTACCATCCTGGATTTTCAAAAATATTTCTTAAGATCGGTGAAGGCGTAATGGTTCCATAATAACCCTGACCAATAAAATTTCTGTATAAAAGATTTTTCTGAGCAATATGCCTGATATGCTTTAGGTATTCATGCTCATGCATTCCGGCTTCAATTTTTAACCCTTTACGGTTTCGGATCTTTTCCGGAACGATCTGATCCACCAAATGATCCACCGATTCCACCTTCAGCACATCAATCATTTCATTTATTTCACCTTCATCAGATCCAAGATGGCGTGGTATAAAATTTGAACTTTGCATAGAAATAAGAGATAAAAGTTTGTCTTCTCAAAAAGGAGAGCAAATTTACATTAATTCGTCAATTATTTTAGGATTTCCGAATGAAACCGGCAAAACCTTTGAAGGTTACGAAAAAACAGTTAGATTCGTGCTGTCTGTATTAGTAAATATGGTTAGAAAACTCATCATTATCGCCCTTGCTTTTTCTTGGGTAACCCAGGCCAAAAGTCAGGATATATTGCTTACCTTAACCGGGAAAGAAGTGCCCTGTATAATCGAAAAGGTAGATACATTTTTTGTCTTCTATACATCCCTTGGTCCGTTAAAAGCGGTCGAAAAATCATCAGTTCTTAAGATCACACCTCAAAAACTCTTGATGAAGGGTGGTTCTGAAAGAAATGTGGTCTTTGACTTAGCCGCTTATGATGTTAACGGACCTTATCTCTATTACAGAGAAAAAGTGGATTCAAAAAGAAAAGACCGGTACAATTATTTTTCCTGCACCACTATTAGCTTCGATACCCTTTTACCTTATCAGGATACTATATTTCTTTCCAAGCGGGAAAAGGTATTGTATGCCCAGGATAGCCTGCACAAGAAATTTGAATTCAGCATCGAAGAACAAAGAGCCTATACCTATGGAAGAAGATCGGCCCGGAGAAATTTCGTCAGCCCATGGAGTACCATAGGTGGTGTAGCCACCGGTTTTTTTGGCGGCTTTGCCTTGCCTTTTTTCTATGGTGCGGGGCCTGCGGTGGTATATTGCAGCATCAACGCATCTATTAAACCTAAGATGGGTGCAACTGATCCACAGGATGCGGACTTCGTTACCAATGACTATTTTATCGAAGGCTATCGAAGCCAGGCCCAGTTACTCAAGGTTCAGAATTCGGTGCTGGGTGCTATCCCGGCACTGGCTGTGGGAATCGTGACCCGGCTTTTTATAGCTCAATAAAAATCAATCTATGCATTTCGAATTTTCCGAAGAATTTGCGGTAAGCCAGGATCAATACGATACACTTGCAGCTTACAGGAACCGGTTTCACTTTCCATTGATCCATGGGAAGAAGGCGATCTATTTTACCGGTAATTCCTTAGGACTTCAGCCTGACAAAGCAGAGGAATATATTTTACAGGAAATGGAGGATTGGAAAAAATTTGGAGTGGAAGGACATTTCCAGGCGAAAAATCCATGGTTCAGTTATCATGAACCTTTTGCAAAATTATTGGCACCCATTGTTGGAGCCAAGGAATCTGAAGTAGTTGCGATGGGATCGCTTACCAATAATTTACATTTGCTGATGGTATCTTTTTATCGTCCTACATCTACCCGTTATAAAATTCTGAGTGAGCAAAAAGCATTTCCTTCTGATCTGTATGCATTGGATAGTCAGGCCCGGTTTCATGGCTTCGATCCAAAGGATGCGGTGGTGGAAATTGGTCCGAGGGAGGGTGAAACGTATATCCGGAATGATGATGTGATCGCCAAAATACAGGAGCTTGGAGATAGTCTGGCGCTTGTAATGATGGGAGGAGTCAATTTTTACACTGGTCAACTTTTTGACATGGGAAAAATCACAGAGGTTGGCCATTCAAATGGTGCGGTGGTGGGTTTTGACCTGGCGCATGCAGCCGGAAATGTATCCTTACAATTAAATGCATGGAAAGTTGATTTCGCTGCATGGTGCAGTTATAAATATTTAAATAGTGGTCCGGGTAGCGTAGCTGGAATTTATGTTTATGAAAAACATCATACAGATGGATCATTGCCCCGTTTAAATGGATGGTGGGGAAATAAGGCTGATTCCAGATTTAAAATGGAAAGATCGTTTCGTGCTTTTGAAACGGCAGAAGCATGGCAACTTTCGAATGCACCGGTTTTTTCGATGGCGATCCACCGAGCTTCACTTGAAATATTTAATGAGGCGGGCATGGATGCGTTGGTGGAGAAATCAAGAAAACTGTCAGGTTATACACATACCGTAATAGAAAAAATAAATGCGGATGCAGGTGAAGAACTCATCCAGGTGATTACACCTACGGATCAGCATGAACGTGGTTGTCAGGTTTCGATGGTGATGAAAAAAAACGGACGCATGGTTTTTGATGCCTTGTTAAAAAACGGGATCTTAACCGATTGGCGGGAACCGGATGTGATCCGGATTGCACCGGTACCACTTTATAATTCTTTTAAAGATGTATTTGATTTTTATTCAACCCTTCGAAAAATATTATTATGAACCGATCCTGACGGTTACCGTCAGGAGAGCTCACGAATACAATAAAAAATAAAAACAATATGAGTAAAAAAATTGCAGTGATCTTATCCGGTTGCGGAGTTTTTGATGGTTCAGAAATTAACGAAGCTGTTTTTAGTTTATTAGCTATTACAGAAAATGGTGGAACTTATCAATGTTTTGCGCCGGATGTGGAACAACATCATGTGCTGAATCACATCACGGGTGATGAAATGCCGGAGAAAAGAAATGTACTTGTTGAATCTGCGAGAATTGCACGTGGAAATGTGCAGGCTTTAAATACGTATGATCCAAAAAATTTCGATGGTCTGGTAATCCCAGGAGGATTTGGTGCTGCAAAAAATCTTACGAAATGGGCATTTAGCGGCCCCGAAGGAGAGATCAATGCGGATGTAAAAAAAGCGATTGTGGAAACCGTTCATTCAAAAAAACCGGTAGTGGGTTTATGTATGGGTCCCACAGTGATTGCCAAAGCATTGGAAGGAAGTGGGATTGCTTCGCATCTGACGGTCGGTTCTACTTCCGAAGCTTCTCCATATGATATAGCTGCCATTAGTGGTGGAATGGAAAAAACAGGGGCAGTGGCAGAAATGAAAACGATCAACGAAATTTTGGTTGACAAAACGAATAAGATCATTACAGCACCATGTTATATGATGGAGGCTGATATAGCACAGATCAGGAGGAATGTGAAGCAGGCTGTGGATGCTATGTTTGATTTTTGATTTTTTATCTTAACTTTGCCCTCCCTTAAAACGGATAGTTTGGTGCGGTAGCTCAGTTGGTAGAGCAAAGGACTGAAAATCCTTGTGTCGCCGGTTCGATCCCGGCCCACACCACAGATTTGGCCCCCTATCGGGGGCCATTTTTTTTTGTGAACCCTGATTGAAGCAGCAGTAGCCCGCTGACACCAAAGGCTTGAGGGAGGTTTTGTAGGCCGACTGCAGGGACTAAAGCGAAAAGCCGTTGCAGGCGACAAGCAAAGAGGGTGGTGGTGTGGCCTTCTAAAAAACATATCACAATAAATAAGCCGTATTATGGTTAATATTGCGGTGCATTTTCACCTTTTTATCCAGAACCACTTGTTGTTGTGAAACTATTAGCCATAGACAGAGGGAATTCAAGAACCAAAACCGCACTTCAAACGGGGCACTCAGAATTTGAATACCAGGTTTTTGAGAATGATCCGGAAGATAGCCTGTTGTTATACATTCGAAGCATTTCGTTTGATGCCGCCATCATGAGCACGGTGGCCGCGGATAATCTTAAAAAAACATCTGAATACTTACAATCAAAAGGATTTTTTCTCCTGGTTGATCCTCATACATCCCTCCCATTGAAAAATGAATATGCTACTCCTGAAACGCTGGGTACAGATCGTATTACCGGAGCAATAGGTGCATGGAAACAAATGGGAGAGAGAGATGTTTTATTGGTGGATGCAGGAACCTGCATGAATTACGAATTCGTGATAAATAACATCTATCAGGGCGGGGCTATATCACCCGGACTTCGGATGCGGTTAAAGGCGATGCATGATTATACGGGTAAATTGCCTTTGCTTGAGGTACCGGATAGCAGCATTGAATTGATCGGCAAATCAACTTCCGGTTGTATGGCTTCCGGAGCTGTACTTGGTCTATGCAGGGAGATAGAGGGATTTGCGAATGAATATGAGAAAAGATATCCGGGAATAGCAATGGTATTAAGCGGTGGAGATGCCCCGTTTTTGGGCAAATACCTAAAAAATGGCATCTTTGCACTCCATAAAGAGGTCGTATTGATAGGGTTGATGGAAATTTTGAAATTTAATCTGAATGCAAAAAACTAAGGTCGTACTTTTTATTCTTGGATTTTTCTGCCTGGTTCAGATCAGCCGTGCTCAATTCGATACACAGAGTCCTTATTCGTATTATGGAATTGGTATACCCATGGGCAATACATTGCAAAATGGATTTGCCATGGGTGGTGTGTCTCATGCTTTAAGAGATTCTGCTTGTCTGAATTATTATAATCCTGCTTCGTATAGCAGTATAGATGTTACGCAACTCAACTTTGGATTTGAAGGAAATTTTTTAACGCGAATTGATCAGGGGCAAACTTTCAGGAATAACAATGTATTGATCAACCAATTTGGATTGGGAATCCCTCTCATGCATAAAAATAGATTTTTAAACTGGGGAATGTTTTTGGGGTATGCTCCCTATGCACAGGTGGGATACCGGCTCGAAGAGTCAGATTCCATTCTGATCAATCCAAATGACACAAGCAAAGTATTGGCTGTTTATCGGTATACAGGTACTGGCGGATTGAACCGGCTAACCTGGGGAAATGGATTTCAATTCGGAAAAAATTTCAGTCTCGGATTTAATTTCCATTATATTTTCGGGACTTCTAACCGGAGCCGAACATTGGATCTTCCGGCAAGCCAGGGGTATCTAAGTTCAAGAGTGGATGAAAAAACCCGGGTGAATGCATTTTCATTTGATATAGGAGCACAGGGCTATTTTAATATTAAGAGAAAAAGATATACGTCTCCCCGGAGGATTACGATCGAAAAAAAGGATGAGAATGGGAAAGTGATTTCCCGTAGGGATTCAGTTGTATCAAATGATAAGCGTAGTTATGATTTTAATGCTCCGTTTCGATTTATCATCGGAGGAACTTTTAATTACGGAAGTTCTTTTAATGCCGATTTTGAACAACTCGGGATACAATATCTATCAGGAAGTTTTAATGTTCCGGTGGATACTTTTCTGTTAAATCCGAATCAAACAGGTAATATTACATTACCACATGGTTTTGGTGGAGGATTTGCATTGGTGAATCCCAGGATCTGGCAGGTAACGGCTGATTTTAATTATAGACTCTGGAATGATTTCCGTTATTTCGATCAACCAGGATTGGTTTTTAATAACAGTTTGAGTGTTCATGTTGGCAGTGAGTATACTCCCTACTTTTCCAACAGGGATAGTGGCAGGAGAAGATTCTTTAAAAATCTTGTATTCAGATTAGGTGGAAGGTACCAAAATCGTTTTTACCAGCCTGATGGTAATCCGGTTGATGAGGTGGCGGTTAGTTTTGGTCTCGGCTTGCCCTTTGGTTTTGAAAAAAGTTATGATGTGAATTTAACTCAGAAGATCATTGTTTCACATATCAATCTCGGATTCGAAGGAGGATTTGCCAATAGCAGAAACAATGGTGTGGTAAATGAGACTTTTTTCAGGTTTAGTATATCCATTGCTTTAAGGGATAAGTGGTTCAGGAAGTTTTTCTACAATTAATCCAACATAAATTCATGTCATATAAATTTCTAAAAAAATTTATATTCGGTTGTACCTGTTTCTTCGCAATTATTTCCTTTTCATGTAAAAATGATCTGGATAAGGTAAGGGTCGACATGGGAGAAAAAATACCGCTGGCGATCACTAAAAATTTTATTTCCTTGTTCAGCGATAGCGGAAAGGTTATTTTGAAAATCGAAGCACCCCTTCGAAAAGATTATATGGAAGATGAGTTTTACAGCGAGCTGCCCGAAGGGATCAAGGTTACTTTTTTTGATATGAATGATAAGATCATTGCAAATCTCACAGCCGATTATGCTATCATCAAAGGTTCCGGAATGTTTGTGCAGGGGCATGTAAGGATGAAGAGCAAAGAAAACGGTTTGCTATCGACCGAATCGTTGTTGTGGAACAGCGAAAAAAAGGAAATTACCACGATCGATGCGGTAGAGATCCGGCAGGAAAAAAAACGCATCATAGGTCAGGGTCTCTGGGCCAAGCAAGATTTTAGTCAATACCAAATGACAGTTGTTACCGGAACCTTCCCCATTTCAGATAATTAGAATTCAGTGTTTTCTTTGCGCCTTAGCGTCTCCGCGGTGAAACTTACATAGTTCAATAAATCACCAGGACTATCAAAAAAAATCCTTACTTTGTGGTAGCATATTTTCGTCAATGAACCAGGAGGTTATTTTATTCTTGCTTTTTCTGTCGGTACTGTTGTCAGCATTTTTTGCCGGCACGGAAATGGCTTTTGTGTCAAGCAACAAGTTCAAGGTAGAGCTCGATAAAAACAAGGATAATTTTACAGGGAAACTATTAGGGATCGTTACACGCAGTCCATCAAAATTTATTGGTACCATGCTTGTGGGTAACAGCATATCGCTGGTGGTATTTGGGGTGATGGCTGCTCTTTTGCTCGAACCTCCGGTTGAAAAACTTTTTATTCTCTGGTTTGAAAAGGCGCCTAAGGTAATGGTGATCATTACACAAACAGTTATTTCTACTTTTTTTATTCTCATCACGGCAGAATTTTTACCGAAGGTGATCTCAAGTTTGAATCCGAACCGGTTCTTAAATCTATTTGTTTTACCCACTACCTTTTTTTATTACCTGTTTCAGTTACCTGTTTTTATCGTTGTTTTTATCTCGAAAAATATTCTGATGCTGTTTAAGGTAAAAATGAAGGAGGAAGAGATCACTTTCGAAAAAACGGATCTGAACTATTATCTCCGCCAGGTTACTAATTCGGGGACACATACAAAAGTGGAAGTGGAGAATGAGGTAAAGATCCTGCAAAACGTATTGGATTTTCCCAGTGTAAGAGCCAGGGATTGCATGGTTCCTAGAACAGAGATTGTTGGTATCGAACAAAATGCCTCTATTGAAGATCTTAAAAAAGTCTTCCTCGATTCCGGACATAGCAAGATACTGGTCTATCGTGATTCAATTGACGATATCATCGGATTTGTGCATAGCTATGGTCTTTTTAAAAATCCAAAAGATTTTAAGGAGCTTATTATGCCTATTATGATCGTACCGGAAACCATGTTTGTAAAAGATATCCTTACCCAGTTTGGTCAGCAACGCAGAAGCATTTCAGTGGTGGTGGATGAGTATGGAGGCACTGCGGGTATCATCAATATGGAGGATATCATCGAGCAGATCTTTGGGGAGATCGATGATGAAATGGATACTGAAGAAACAGTGCAGAAAAAAATCTCCGAAAATGAATATCTGTTTTCAGCCAGGCTTGAAATTGATTATCTGAATGATGAATATCATTTGAATCTGCCTGAAAGTGAGGAGTATACGACTTTGGCTGGAATGATCCTGGCCTTTAATGAGAACCTACCACAGGAAGGTGATGAGATCGAGGTCAGAAACTTCAAGTTTTTAATCAATCAGGTGAGTGAAACCCGTATTGAAGAAGTAAGCCTTTATATTCGCAAAGATTAGGCTGTGCTATCCGGTGTTTCGCTAAACTCTCCTGCTCAAACGTAGGCTCATTCATCCTGCCATCCAGTTATTCCGCCTGCGCTATATAAGGGCTTGCAAGGCATTCGCTCTGCATTTGAGCTGCGGTGGACCAACACGGTAGCAGTTTTCAGATCAAAAAATCGTCTAAAGGCCTTATTTACGGGTCATTTTATCATCAAAAAGTGTATATTCGTGCCTATTTTTTACAAACCAGGGGCATTGTAAAAACAGCATGTCCCGCAAATTTTTGTTGCAAATGGCAATTATCGGAAGCATAAGAAAAAGAGGAACTTTAATTGTAGTGATTGTTGGACTTTCACTGGGAGCATTTATTCTTGGGGGTGCCCAGAACCTTTTTGTGACCAACAATAATACGGTGGCATCTTTTAACGGTAATAAATTTCCCGTTGAAAAATATCAGCAACAATTAGAAGAAAAGAAAGCATTCGTAAGCATGCTCAATCCAGGAATGGAATTGGACGAAGCAACCGAGGATGCTTTGAAAGATGAAGTATGGGAAGATTTGCTCAGACAATTTGTCTACGAAAAACAATATTCAGTGGTAGGTTTAAAAATCGGTGAAGAAGAATTAAACGACCTTTTTGTTGGAGAAACAGTAGACCCAAGCATTAAACAGCAGTTTGTAAATCAACAGACCGGAAAATTCGATCCGAACCTGGTACAGCAATATGCCCAACAGTTTGAAGATGCCAGCCAGGTGCCACAGGATAAAATAGATGAGTGGAATGCAAGAAAAGCTTATTGGGGTTATTTGCAGAATAAAATAAAGAACGATCGTTACTCTAATAAATACATGAACATGGTTACCAAAGGCTTATATGTAACCACGAAGGAAGCCAGTTCGATGTATAAAGCGAATAATGATAGGGCCAATGTTCGTTTTGTTGTAAAACCATATTCTACCATCGCTGATAGCACGATTTCATTTACCGAGGAAGAACTGGTTAATTTCTTTAAGGAGCATAAATATAGAATGCGTTCAAAAAAATCCAAGAGCATTAAGTATGGAGTGTTCTTATCGATCCCAACTGTTGGTGATACGGCTGCATTGAGAAGCAACATCATAAAACTAAGAGATGAGCTGGCCACTACGGATGATGATACGCTTTTTGTTGCTCAGAATTCAGAAGAATCACCCGAGCCTGTTTTCGTAAAGAAAAATGTGATCAATAAAGACCTCGATAGTTTATTGTTTGATGCCCCAACAGGAACGGTAGCTGGGCCTTTTATTGAGAATGGATATTTTCTGATAGGTAAAAAGCTGATCGAAAGATTCCAACCTGATTCATGTAAGGCGCGTCATATTCTTATACAGCCAACAGAAAATAGTGAAGCGGCAGTAGGAATTGCCCAAAAATTACAGGACAGTATTTATAATGTCTTAAAAGCTGACATGTCTAAGTTTGCCGAGCTCGCTGCTAAATTCTCAAAAGATGGCAGTGCAAAGGATACCGGTAACTTAGGATGGTTTGGTAAAGGACAAATGGTAGCAGAATTCAACGATTCCTGTTTCATGGGTAAAAAGGGTGATTTAAAAAAGGTAACCAGTCAGTTTGGGTATCATATCATTTTGATCCTCGATCAAACGGCCCCTGTAAAAGAATCTCAGATAGCGATGGTTGTTAAGGCCATTAAGCCAAGTGAAGAAACCAAAAAAGTACAATATAACCTGGCCAACGAAATGGCGTATGGCAAGCCTACTGATAAAAAAGCAGATGTGGTGAAGTACATGGATGATTTTGCGAAGAAGAATAATATCATCTATCGTGATGAAGCTTCCATAACAGAAGCTACGAAGAATATTCTCAATATGCCGAATACCAAACAGATCGTGAAATGGGCATTAGGCGCCAAGCGTGGAGATGTCTCTGATATTTTTGAATCGGATGATAATTATATTGTAGCCGTGGTGAATGCGAATCGTCCTGAAGGTATTCCTGCACTGAATGATGTTAGAGATGATGTAATTGCGGCATTCCGTCGTCACAAAAAAGCGGAAAAATTCATTGGTGAATTTAACTCAGCTTTGGCGATGAGTAAAACGATCGATGCGCTTTCATCAGCGCTTAAATTGAATATTGGAACTGCAGCGGATATTTCATTCGGAAGTTATTTTATTCCGGGAGCCGGTATTGAACCAGCTTTAATGGGAACGATCTTCGGATTAAAACAAGGCATGCTCAGCAAACCGGTTGAAGGAAATAGTGGTGTATTTGTGGTGGTGGTAGATAAGTTTACGGCGGCACCTGTTTTGCCCGACTATAGTCAGATGAAAAGCGATGTAAGTAAGTCTTATGGAAAAAGCAGAATGCAGGATATCATCAATGCCATTAAGGAAAAAGCGAATGTAAAAGACAATCGTTATAAGTTTGATATATTCTAAACGAAGAATTTATTTTTTAAAAAGCCTCTCCGAACAAGAGAGGCTTTTTTATTTTAGCATGATACAGGAGGCAAATCTTCCCGTCTTGTTTTTAAAATAACGGGCTGAATAAAAAGTCTCATGATTTTTAAAAGTGCAAAGGCCTGAGATCTCAATATTATTTTCCGGGACACCGTGGTTGATCAACCAGGTTTTGTTGGCCAGCCAAAGATCCACATGTGCTTTATCACCGTGGTAATTGGAAATAAGATCCGAAGAATTCGCAAATGCATTTTTAACTGCTTCGATCACTTCCGGACCCACTTCATAGTTTTCAGCACAAATGGAAGGACCGATCCCTGCAAGAATATTTTCCGGTTGTGAATTGAATTCTGTTTTCAACGCAGATACTACTTTATCTACAATCCCATTTACAGTTCCTTTCCAGCCTGCATGGATCGAAGCAACCACTTTTTCTTTTTTATCAAACAAGAGAATGGGTACACAATCTGCACCCAAAGCGGCAATGGCCATATTTTCTTCAGCAGTGATCAATGCATCGTTGTTCTCACGGGTATCGCGAAAGTTTTTTTCGGTAATAATTTTATAATTGGTAGAATGGGTTTGTTTTTGAAAAACCAGTCTTTCAAAAGGTACTCCCATAAATCCGGCTAATCTTCTGCGGTTCTCCTCCACGTAGTTTAAATGATCTTCCACCCCATAACCCAGATTCAACGAATCGGCATATCCTTCGGATATTCCACCTTTCCGGGTGGAGATAGCGTGTCGGATGCTGCTTTGATCTAATAAGTTCTCAAATTGAAATACTTCCAGATGGGTTTCTTTGTTTAATTTCATTCTGCTTCTTTCAATAGTTTTTCCACCACCTGTCTTACGCCTTCGCTGGCTTTCATTTCGTAGGTTTCCATTTTTTGTATTCCACTTACTTCAGGAATTTTTCGGTCAATAATGATCTTTCTTTTTTCCGCTGGAGCATAGGTTAGGATCCCGGCAGCCGGATAAACCTGGAGACTGGTTCCTACCACCATAATGATCTCAGCATTCACAACCTCTTTTAGTGCAACGGACATCATCGGCACATCTTCCCCAAACCAAACGATATGTGGTCTAAGCTGACTTCCTTTACCACACTTGTCACCTAACTTGATGTCCTCTTTCCAATCGTACACCAGAGATTCATCCAACGTACTTCTCACTTTCAACAGTTCACCATGTAAATGAATAATGTTTTTTGAGCCGGCTCTTTCATGAAGATCATCTACGTTTTGAGTAACGATCACTACCTCATATTTCGCTTCGAGATTTACGAGGAGTTTGTGGGCATCATTGGGTTCTACTTCACGTAATTGTTTTCTTCGTAAGTTGTAAAACTCAAGCACCAACTCTTTGTTCTTATGCCAGCCTTGTGGTGATGCCACTTCCATAATATCATGCCCTTCCCATAAACCACCGGCATCCCGAAATGTTTTAATCCCGCTTTCTTCACTAATACCCGCTCCGGTTAATACAACAATTTTTTTCATGGATCAACTTTGATGGATAAAGTTACAAATAATCTCCAATGGCATAGGGATAGAAGCGGCATCCTTTTTATTGCTTCCCAAAACCATTTTCGATGCAGCAGTACAGACGTGCCCTGGCACGTCTCCTCAAATTGACGAAACTACGCGAACAGCAATAAAAAGATATAGCGAATAGCCCGTTGCGCCATAGCTAAAGGCGAGGCGAGGAGGGAGGCGCAATGCCCATAAAAAAGCCCCTCCGAAAAGGGGCCTGTTACTCTATCACAAATCAAACATTATTTTTCCTGGAGGTCATCATCAAATCCTTTATCACCACCCTTTTTCTTCCGTTCACCTTTTTTATTCTTTCTATACTCCTTTATTAGTTTGATCTGATCTTCCGATAGAATTTTCTTAACACCTTCTTTTTTATCTTCATTAATGACTTTCATCGCATTCTTCATTCCATCAGTACCCAGATCGTTGGCACAAAAAGCCGCTTTTTTTCTGGTAGCCAGATCTGTCAACAAAACCTTCATGTCATTACGTTGGTTTCCGGTGAATTTTACAATTTCATCTATTTGATCGAGGCGATGATCAATCCTCTCATCCAGACTACCTCCTTTTTTATGATCCTGTTTTTTACCTTTATGTTCCGCCTTCTTTTCTTTTAAATGTGTTTTCAAAAGTTTCACCTGGTCATTCGATAGGATTTTTTTTACACCCGCTTTTTTCTCTTTCTGAATATCCTTCATTGCATTTTTCATTCCTGCCGAACCTATTTCGTTGGTACAAAAGGCATCTTTCTTCTTTTTGGCAAGATCTGTAAGCAAGATCTTCAGATCGTTTCGCTGTGTGCCGGTAAATTTGACCACTTCATCCATTTTATCAAGGCGGCGATCCACCCGGTCTTCTATAGTTCCACCACCGCGGTGATGCTGGCTGAAGCTAAAGGCTACCATACCAAGGAATACTGCTATACTTAATGTTAACCGTTTCATCTTTATTCGTTTTAGTTTAGGGATTGGATGGTCGAAAATCCAAAAGGTTTAATGGGTGGCTGTGAAAATAAATTAAAAACTCCGCCTCGCCAGAGTTTTGGAGTATTTTATTAATTGCCGCGATCCAGGCGTTTGTTTCTTTTTTTACGAAGATTTGTTTTTGGTTTTGCTTTGGCTTGGATCCGGTTTTTTTTGATCCTGTGAGTTGATGCTTTCTTTTGATTACGCGTTATATAAGCATTGGTATTTCCATTCTGCTTGGTTCTGCCATGCGAATTGAACCTGTTCTTGGCTGAATGTTTTACATGTTTATTTGTTTTTAAAGTATTTGGACCTTTTCTGGTATTTAAACAAGGGTTTCCAAAATTAGATCCAACCTGCGCCGTGGCAACAACCATTGTGAATAAGGTAACGAGAAGAATGGCTAAAAGGGATTTAGTTTTCATGACTCAACTTTTCATAGGGAATCCAAATTGCGTGCCAAAAGAAAACGCCGGGTTGTTCCGGCGTTTGTATGATCTGTTTTATGAAGTTCAATGTTTAGTCGTCATCGTGTTTGCAGCATTTTCCTTTGTGATTATCATGATCGTTTTTACACTTATGCTTGTGTTTATCACAATGTTTATGCTTGTGTTTACAACAACTATCGTGGTTATGACCATGATTGGAGCAGTAATTATTATTATTTGAATAGTTATCTGAACAGCATCCTGAATTGTTACTGTAAAAGATTCCTGTATTACTGTTAGGCGTGGTGCCTAAGGAGAGGGTGGAGCTGAAACCTCCAGCTACTGTAATAGAGATCTGGGCGGTAGAGGTTGTGCTGGTGAGCAACAACATACACATAGCGGCAAAAAGAACTTTGGTTTTCATAAATGCAAGCTTTTGAAAACTAAGTCAAATTATATGCCAAAGGAAACCTATTGTTCACAGAACCGATTTAGGAATGGGATAATAGGTGTAGGATCTTTTCTTCCACTTCCATGCTATTCCATTTTTCGGCCAGATTGGGCATTTTCATTACCTGGGCCATGATGGCGTTTTGATAATCCCCTTTTTGCAAAGCATACTCATATGAAAAATCACTGAAGGTAACCATCGAGTACAGAGGTACCCATTTATCTGGATGCTTTTGATAGAACCAGCCTTCTATTTTTTTCTGAAGTAAAAAATCAGGGTCAGCAGTCAAATCACGCATTTCAATAAAATTTCGCAAGGCAAGTTCCGCTACCGAATCTGCATTGGGTTTTCTTGATTTTCCAAAGGCTTCGAAAAAATTCTCAAACTTATTGAGATGTTCATCCAACATCTGATCGAAAACAAAACAATCTTCAAATCCAGCATTCATGCCTTGTCCGTAAAAGGGAACCACGGCATGAGCTGCATCTCCCATAAGAACTACAGAATCCTTATAATGCCATGGATAGCAGCGAATGGTTTGAAGCGCAGAGGTTGGATGATTTAAAAATTGCTCCATGAAATCCGGAAGGTGAGGGATCACATCAGGGAAATAATATTGAAAGAACCCTAGAATATCCCGTTCTGTTTTTAAAGACTGAAAAGAAACTTTCCCTTCCCATCCTAAAAATAATGTACAGGTAAAACTTCCATCAATATTTGGCAGGGCGATCAGCATAAAATCTTCCCTTGGCCATATATGTAAGGTGTTTGGATCCATTTTATGGGATCCGTCTTCATTCGCTTCGATATGAAGTTCTTTGTATCCATGATCGATATAGTCCTGCGAATAATCAAAACGTTCGTTGAACATGAGGCGATGTCGCACAGCGGAAAAAGCCCCATCTGTGCCGATGAGATGTTCGTAAACATGCGACATTTCTTCACCAGTTATATCATTTTTGAAGTACGCAGTTTTGTTTTCCAGATCGATGTTTGCACAACGGGCATCAAAATGCATGGTCGTCTGTTCGTATTTGTCGGCGATTTGCAATAAGGTTCTGTTGAGTTCTCCCCTCGATACGCTATAGATCGCTTCACCTTCTTTACCATAAGGTTGAAAGGTTAAATTCCCATGTATATCATGCATGGTCCTTTTATACATCGGGATCGCAATTTCACGGATGGTTTCTTCAGCACCAACTTTCCGCAGGGCTTTCCATGCCCGGTTACTCACAGCCAGATTGATGGATCTTCCCTGATAAATATCAGCGTTCCGGATATCCGGTCTTCTTTCAAACAGATCAACCCTGAATCCGCGTTGTGCTAAAAAAACAGATTGTAAGGCTCCAACCAGTCCCCCGCCAACAATGGTAAAATTTTTCATTTTTGTTCTTTCTGTTACAAATATAACAAGTCCGTAAACAAAAAAGCATCCTGACCAATGGTCAGGATGCCCCACTTTCAGAGTAGGTTGGTGTACTTACTCAGTGATCGCAAAAAACTCTACATCCGCGTAGCCATGGCTTCCGCTTGAAATAGGTTGTAGCGTATAGTTAATGTTTGATACAGAAAAAGTAGTCGAAGTAACATAACCATCCGCCGTAACCAATGTGGGTGCAACCACAGAAGAAACTGATACCGAAAGATCAGATAGGGTCCCGTTGGCAATATACCATTTTCCGTCGATCTGAGTATATTCCGACCAGGTTTCTCCCAATAGGATCAGTTGGCCATTGTACGAAAGAATTGCTTCTACTCGTTCTCCACATTTTTCATCCGACACTTCACCCGTAAAGAAATTGTATTGGCTGATCAGATTACCATTTAAATCCATCTTAAGAAAACATCCGTCTCCCCATTGGCCGGTATCATATCCATCGAAGCTTCCTTTCCCACCAACATAGATCGTATTATTAATCACCCGTAAGCAGGAAATATTATTCCGGTCGTTGTTGAGACCCTGGAATTTTTTTGACCAAACCAGGTTACCACTATTATCTATCTTTAGAATTCCCATATAAGTGGATACACCTCTCAGATCAGCTCCAAGATAAAGATCGCCGGTGGCGTCTACTTCCATATCCGTTATACGGCCAGCCCATCCTACATCTACCTTTTTACACCAGTCCAGAGTGGCTCCACCAGAAGATAACTTCATCACAAATCCTGAATTATTACTTCCTGCCCATCCTGCGATATAAATATTATTTCCATCCGGTGAACGAACCACATAACCGCGATCATTATACCCAGGTGAAGGATCAATACCAACCGTTGTATTGGGATCAACAGTTCCATTGGAAGCATCCATAATAAGTAGAAAGACCATTCCTTCTTCAGAAGTTGTACCTGCACCTGTGCTTCCGGTAACAAAAACTTTTCCACCGGCAACATCCAGGGAATAGGCCTTGGCACTGCTACTCGATACCGCCGAGCTGGTTGCCTTCCAGAATTTTTGCCAGATCACGGTTCCAGATCCACTCATTTTGGTAATGAATACCTCGTTGTAACCTTGACTGGATGCTCCTGTGATGTATACATCTCCACTGGCATCCACCGCTACACATCTTGATCCACCACCACCCTGCGAAATTCCATTTTCTCCCGGTGAAGGCATCCAATCTTGTGCTCCTCCATCAAAGGACTTTGACCACGAAACAGTTTTGGTATTGAAATTAACTTTAGTGAGAAAGATATTTCCCTGGTAACCATCAGGAAGTGTAGAACCGGTGAAATAAATATTTCCACTGTTGTCAATCACAGCTCCGGAAAAATCATCATCATCTGGTGATCCCCAACATCCATTCCAGTCGGTTGTGAAATCTGCTTTGGTATGGTTACCTCCAAAAGGATCGCAGGAGGAAAATAAAATAGGGGCTAGAAAGCCCAACAAATGAATAATTTTTTTCATAGTTGATTTTTTATGGAATAAATATACCCCACGAAGCCCTGTTAGGATGGACAATATTGGCACAATGCACACAAAAAAGGGTGAATGACAGAAATACGAAGGTGAGATTTTAGACGGCTACATTGTATTCTCTCAATGCATCATTCAGGGATGTTTTGGTATCTGTACTTTCTTTTCTTTTTCCAATGATCAATGCACAGGGAACCTGAAAATCTCCGGCATTGAATTTTTTAGTATAACTTCCTGGGATCACCACGGATCTTTCTGGAACATAACCTTTATACTCGATGGGCTCATTGCCACTTACGTCAATAATTTTTGTTGACATCGTGAGTACCACATTAGCGCCAAGTACGGCTTCTTTTCCAACCCTTACACCTTCAACAACAATACAACGTGAACCAATAAAAGCACTATCCTCGATGATCACAGGTGCAGCCTGAACGGGTTCCAGTACACCACCCAATCCAACTCCGCCACTCAGGTGAACATGTTTTCCAACCTGTGCACAACTACCAACGGTGGCCCAGGTATCAACCATGGTGCCGGCATCTACATATGCCCCAATATTTACAAATGATGGCATACAAATAACTCCGCTTGAAACGTATGATCCATAACGGATCACAGAACCGGGAACGGTTCGGATGCCAGATTTTTCCATGCCCGTTTTTAAAGGAATCTTGTCAAAATATTGTTCGGGACCCTCCTGCATGATCTTCATTGGCATAATAGGGAAATAGAGGATCACTGCCTTTTTTATCCATTCATTTACCTGCCATCCGTTAGCAACAGGTTCGGCCACGCGGATCTCGCCTTTATCCAAAAGTTCAATAACCTCTTTGATGGTTTTTTGTATGGAACTTTCTTTCAAAAGTTCACGGTTATTCCAGGCTTGTTCGATGATGTCTTTCATGAATATATATATTCCTCCGTCGCAGCAGAGTGGCTCAAAGTTAATTTTTCAATTCTAATAAAGCAACATTCTCCACATGATGGGTATGTGGAAACATATCCACGGGTTGAGACCTGATCACATCGTATTTTTCGACTAATATGGCTATATCTCTTGCCTGTGTTGCAGGATTACAACTTACATAGACGATTCGTTTCGGTGCTATTTCCAGGATTTTTTTTACCACATCTTCATGCATCCCTGCTCTGGGTGGATCAGTAATGATTACGTCGGGTTTGCCATGTGTCTGTATAAATTCATCATTTAACACATCCTTCATATCACCCGCATAAAAATCGGTATTGGTAATTCCGTTGAGGTCTGCATTGATCTTTGCATCCTTGATCGCATCTTCTACGTATTCTATACCTACTACCTTTTTTGTCTTATCAGCCAGATAACAGGCAATCGATCCGGTTCCGGTATAGAGATCGTACACCAATTCGTTACCCGTTAACCGGGCAAAGTCTTTGGTGATTGAATAAAGTTCAATGGCCTGTTTGGTATTTGTTTGAAAAAATGATTTGGGGCCGATCTTGAATTGTAAATGTCCGAATTCTTCAACAATATGATCCTTTCCCTTAAACACTTCTATTGGGAGATCTCCATAGGTGTCGTTTTTCTTTTGGTTGATGACATATAAAAGTGAATCGATGAAAGGAGAGGTCGTTGAGATATATTCCATCAGGTTTCTAAGTTGATCATTCAACTGTTCCCCAAAAATAACCAGGACCATCCATTCACCTTTTTTAGTTACCCGGATCATGATATTTCGCAAAGCTCCGGAAAACTCATGAACATTAAAAAAACTTATGGAATTGCTGAGTGCATATTTTTTTACGGCATTCCTGATCTCATTGTGTACATCATTCATGAGATGACAGGTCTGGATGTCCAGAATTTTATCAAACTTTCCCGGGATATGAAAACCCAATGCCTCCGGATCCTTCATTTCTTCTCCGCTTTGTATTTCTTCTGTAGTAAGCCAGCGTTTGAAGGAAAAAGTATATTCCAGTTTGTTTCTGTAATGATATTCATTGACAGATCCTTTGATCGGCAAAAATTCCTGGATGTCAAATTTACCGATCCTGCTAAGTTGATCTTTTACCTGTTGTTCCTTAAATTTCAATTGTTCTGGATAAGGCATGTGTTGCCATTTACATCCTCCGCAAACCCCAAAATGCTGGCAGACAGGTTCCGATCTGAGCACCGATTTTTTTAAAAATTGCACCACCGTTCCTTCGGCATGATTCCGACGGTCTTTACCGAGTCTCACGTTTACAACATCGCCCGGGGCTGTGTATGGCACAAAGATCACCTTGCCTTCATGTTTGCCAATCGATTTTCCTTCAGCCGCTACTTCGATGATCTCCAGATCTTCGATTATTTTTTCTTTCTTTTTCTTAGCCACAGGGACAAAGATAACAATCTGAGCGGTCGCCTACAGTACACGGGTTTATTTCCCCAAAGAAAAACCCCTCACAACAAATGCTGCAAAGGGTTATCTATGATGAAAGCAAGATCTGGTTAAGGCATGGGTGCCATGTTCACAAAATCAAAAAGCGGAAACCCATTTTTTATTTGCTTCATCATACCTAAAGAAATTATCCACGGTTTTAAAGGCGTTTACCACGGCCTCCTTTTTGTTTTCGGGTGTTAGCTTTGGCTGATACATGTTCTGATTGTTCATTTTGGCAGATGCGACCGTATAACCAACCGTGCTAACACCGGAACTTACTACCGCTCCACCGATGCCTCCAAATATTCCTCCAAATACACGGGCAATTCCCCGAATGAGGCTGTATATGATCCCCTGCTTTACGCTCGATTTAACTGCCGTTTGTACAATCTGGTTTTGATCCATGGTTACTTGTCCAAATGCCTGTATCGGGTCTTTGCCATCAACCTGGAAGGTACAACGTACCATATGGGTTTCCCAGGTTTCCTGTTTAAGGATTGGTTGAATGTTTTCATACGTAATTTCCATAAGTATATATTTTAAATGTGAACAGTTTTTTATTTTTTGATACATTCCTCTGAGAACCATACAGAGCTATCATATTCTCCCCATCTTTGAAACATGGTAGAGGCATAACCTGATCCACCACTACTTGTATTTTGTTGTGAGAAAAGAATATCAATTTCAAAACATAAATTGGTCTTGGTGTTTTGAATGATACCCTTTCCATTGATGGTTCTGCTAAGGATCACGCCCCAGAAATTTCGTTGATAGGTCCAGTCGTTATCAAGAACAACCACTTTCAGCACTTTTTCATCAGCCCTTTTACTGTTGTCGATCATGCTAAATGCATCTGGAACAAGTTGTGTATGGTTATTTACCCAGGAGAACTTGGGACATAACTTTTTCAATAAATTGGTTTTATCCGCTTCGGTTACGTTGAGTTCAAATTCACCAGTAGCAATTTCCTTTACTTCGCTGATGCTGGCATTCCATGTATTTAGATAATCAATGCTCATCACTGCTTTGAACTTATGTTTTCCGGCGCTTGCTTTTACCAAAGCTTTAGCGAAATTGTAAACTGCGGCCATATTGGTCTCGGTTACCTCCATCGGAGCTACACCAATTTCCCATGAAGTTCTTGATTTGGCAGTTTCGTCCAGAAGGTCAGTTGATAACGTCGTTATATATTTTCCATCGAGATAATAAGCGACATCGTAACTCGTAATCGTTCCTGCAACACCAAGATCGGCTGACATGTTGTGAATAGACTGTGGCAAATAAACCCTTGAATAGATCCCTTCAGACAATCCACCAAAAGAAGTTTTAAATGAAGAGGAAGCAGCATTGTCTCCGATCACCGCATTCGAGAAGACGATCTTATTCAGATTTTGTTTATGAGCATCTCCTTTAATTCCATTGTCACCCGTCTTTTTGAATTTTTCATTGATCACCTCACCAAAATTGGTGAGCATGTCTTTTCTGTAAGTATCGATCTGATCGTTCTCAACCTTTAAAGAAAACTCACCGGAGCTGAATGTTTTGCCCGATTTAAATACCTGTTTACTAAGTTCACTGTCCCATTCTTCTTTTCCGGATTCCAACGAGACTTTCATCTTATAGGTTCCTTCAGAAATTTTACCACTTAAAGTGATAAACATGTCCCTGAATAAACCCTCAATAAAATAGGTCATGATCGACATTTTACGATCAGTTAAGGTGGCTTCCGTTAATCCTTTGATATCTTTAAAAGAAGCAGAAGTAGCCAATATGTTCAGATCGAGACTATAAGTTTCGGCAAAATAAATGGCGAGTACTTCATCTTCTGCTTTAAAGTCCTGATATGCTAATGTAAGTCCATTACAGGTAACCGATGCACGAATATGTTCGTCTGACGGAATTTGGCCGGTTGGTTTTTCGGTAAACATAAACTGCACATATACAGGCTCGCCCAGCGAAAAACTGGTCACAGGATTCGTGCCCGCCATTTCATTGTAGAATTTGGCTGTATTACTTGAAGGGGCTTCATAAACAGCATCAGAAGTATTTTGGGCAAACAGGCTGCTACCAATAATACAAGCAAACAGGATTGAAGTCGATCGTAATTGTGCGATTCTTTTCATAGTGTTGATTGATTTTTTCATGCTTTCAATTTTTATTATGTGGTAAAACTAACGTGTGATTCCATGAATAGTCCGTGATATATGGTTGTTGGTAGGTTTGAATAGGGTAAATGGCCGCTTTTCAAAGGTGAATGAATTTGGCTACTTCTGTGGTAATTTTCATGTGACTCAGAACGGTTTTATCCGTCGCCTTAAAAAAGATGCCATTCATCATTTTATTCATACCATTCACCCTTATTCGAAAAAGCTTCATGAACAATGATGGTAATATTGTTTCTATAAACTTTAAAAGTCTAGCTCATGAAAAAAGTATTCGTATTTCTTTTTGTTTTTTCTGCCTTTCAAATGATGGGGTTTTCCCAGATCAAAGGAGACAAGGTGGAGGTCTTGTGGAATAGTAAATGGTATCCTTCAACCGTACTTGAAGTGAAAGGTTCTACATGGAAGATCCATTATGATGGATATGGTGACACATTTGATGAATGGGTTGACCAGGATAGAATAAGAACAACTTATAAAAAAGGTGATAAAATCCAGGTTTCGTCGAGTTCAGTCTGGTACAAGGCCACAATACTTGAGGTGAGTGGAAGTAAATACAAGATCCATTATGATGGTTGGGCGGATAGTTGGGATGAATGGGTTACCACGGACAGAATGAAAAAATAAAAAATAAAAACACCTCAAAGAGGTGTTTTTTTTATCTCTTTCCTAATAATTGCTGGTTGTACAAAAAAAACTACTTTTAATGCACCAAACGAACGATGAGGAAAATTCGACCATTTGTTTTGACCTTTATTGGGTTTTTAGTCCAGTTAAATTTTTTATCTGCTCAGTTTGGGGATGTAGATAGTCTGGAGCGGGTATTGGCAGGTGGGAGTTTGCAACCGAAGGAAAAAGTACCGGTACTCCTGAAGTTATCAGACCTTTATCTTTCCCGGAACCATACAGTGGCATTTTCATATGCCAGTCAGGCAGTTTCGATATCAAAAAACTTAGGTGACAATAGTTTACTGGGATTTTCATATAGATCTCTTGGGAATTGCTATTCATATAGCGGAAATTATGATTCAACTGTTTTTTTTCTGAACCTGGCCTTAAAATATAACCCTGAGGATGTGACTGCCTTGTATTATCTCGGGCAGAATGAATGGTATAATGGCACAGAGGACAATTGTATTCTCTACTACGCAAAGGCAGAAAAGATTTGTTTGAAAAAAAACGATCTTAAAAACCTGGCTATTGTATATTATAGTCTGGCGGATTATTATCGGTATACGCAAAGAGATTCTTTGTCCGATTATTACGTTTCAATATCTATCATGATACTCGAAAAATCAAATTTGTATGGTGACCTGGCAACAGCCTATAATATTAAAGCTGAAATGTATAGGACCAGAGGAGAGTATAAAATGGCCCTGGAAACCTATATTAAAACCGCTAAGCTAGCCTATCAGGTGTTGGATTCAACAAGAATTGGTTATTGTTTTAGCCGGATGGGAAATATCTATTATATGCAAAACGATTTTGTACTTGCAGAGAAGTTTCTCATTCGAAGTCTGGATATTGCTGAAAAAGTAAAAGGACGTAATCTCGAGCTTTTCTGCTTAAAGACATTAACAGATATGTTTTCTAACATGAGAAACACAGAGAAGTGTCTTTATTATGCGAACCTATGTATACAAGTGGGTAGAGAAATGAAGGAAGAATCGGCCATTAGTCTCGCTTATTCATCATTGAGCACATTGTATTATGGAATGGGTCTGGTGGATTCTGCCAGATCATATGCGGATAAATCATATAAGCTTGCCATCGAGAACAATGATCCTATTAATATGCTCAACTCAATTCTCAATATTATCCCTATTGAATTTGATGCAGGAAATTATACTAAGGTTGTACAGCTTACCGGGGAAGGTATAGAACTGGCAAAATTTACCGAAACGATGGAGCATTTAAGAGATTTGTATAAATTTCAATACCGGGCCTATGAAAAACTAGGTGATAAAACAGCCTCCTTCGAAGCGTTTGATCAATACAGAATGTACGAGGACTCCTTAAGCAACGATAATGTGCAACTGGGGATGAAAGAAAGTGAACTGGAGATGAATTATCAGGACAAACATCTCGCAGATACGCTTGTCTATATTGAAAATTCTCAAAAAGCACGCCAGGAAATTCTGCTTCAAAAGCAACGGTCGAAATATACGTTAGCCATTGGAGTGATTGTTGCTATTTTGTTATCGATCATTATTTTTATTATCTGGAGTACGAGCCGTAAACGAAAAAAACTGAATTTATCTCTGTCTGAATCAAATCACGACAAGGAGCTTTTATTAAAGGAGATCCATCATCGGGTAAAAAATAGTCTTCAGGTGGTATCAAGTTTGTTGAATCTTCAAAAAACACAAACAAATAAGAAGAAATTCGATGAACTTATTGATGAAAGTCAGATCAAGATTGCCAATATTGCGATCGTACATGAATTACTTTATCAATCCAGTTCATTTAAAAAGATCAACCTGAAGCAATATATAGATAAACTTGGCGAACATGTGTTAAAAACACTGGGAGATCCTAACAAGCATATAACGATTACAAATGTTACCGGAGATGTTGAGATCAGCCTTGAGAAAAGTGTGCCTTTGGCTTTGGTGGTCAACGAAATTATTACCAATAGCGTAAAGTATGCCTTTAATGAAAAGAAAGAGGGGAATATTCGCATTGAATGCAGGAAGAACCAGGAAACGATCGAGGTGAGGATAGCTGACAATGGATCCGGCATGGCAAAAGAGCAACTCAATAATGAACAGGGTATAGGGATGACACTTATTCAGGGTTTTGTAAAACAATTAAAGGGCGAATTGACCTATGGAAATGAGAATGGATGTTTTTTTGTATTTTCATTCCCTGATACCAACTAAAAATGACTGATCCAATCAACATATTGATCGTGGAAGATGAATTTGCCGTTGCACTGGATGTACAAACCCGGTTGCAGAACATGGGCTTCGGGGTCCTCGGCATTGCTACCAACTTTGACGAAGCGGTTTCCAAAGCAGCTACTGAAAATCCACATGTGGTCATTATGGACATTAATATTTCAGGTTCAAAAACCGGAATTGACGCTGCCAAAGTGATCTGGGAAAAATTTGAGATCCCGGTTGTATACCTTACAGGTGTGAATGAGCCCGAGATCATTGAGGAAGCTTTGGCCACAAGACCTATGGGTTATATATTGAAGCCATTTAATGATGAGAGTATGAGGAGCCAGCTCATGATCGCCCATCAGCAGAAAAAGTCATTGGAATTTTTACGTGAAAAGGTGAAGCATTATGAAAATGTGATGAGTACTGTTGTTCCTGACAAACCAAATAAGGATATTTTGTTCATTAAGGACAGCAAACAGATTTTTCAACTTTCCGTTAATGAGATTGCATATCTCGAGGCGATGGATAATTATACATTACTATATACGGCCAATAATACCAAATATGTAATTAATGGTTTTCTAAAAGATATTATCGACAAGATTGCCAATAATAGTATTATCCGGATCCACCGTTCGTATGCGATCGCCAAGCAACATATCAAACAGATTGAGGAAAACACGGTAACTATTGGAGCCAGAATATTACCGGTAAGTAAATCGTACCGGGAAAGTTTTTATAGTTCAATTAATCCGATATAGCTTGAATATTTTTCTCATCGGTTTCATGGGTAGCGGAAAATCCACCCTGGGAAAGGAACTAGCCCAACAACTTCGACGGAGTTTTATTGAAACGGATGATTGGATTGAACGATCTGAGGAAAAAAAGATCAGCGAAATTTTTTCAGAAAAAGGGGAGACTCATTTCAGGGAAAAGGAGAGCCTTTTTTTGCATCAGCTTCAACTGGTAGATGAATGTATAATAGCCACTGGAGGTGGCATGCCATGTTATAAAAATAATATGGAGCTTATGAATCAGTTGGGTATGACTATTTGGCTGGATGTGGAGGAAAATATGCTGGTAGAACGATTAAAAAAAGAAAAAAATGTTCGACCCTTATTGGCGAATGTTGAAAATGTGGAGCAGAAAATTCACGAACTATTGAAAATGAGAAGTCCCTCTTATTCAAAAGCAAAACATATCATTAAAAACCCAACAGCCAATAATTTGTTGGAATTAATCGCATCCGGATAGCTATCGGATGGGACAAAGATTTATTAGTGACCCCATTTCACCCAGATGGCTCCCCAGGTAAAGCCTCCACCGAAGGCGGATAGAATAAGATTGTCGCCCTTTTTCAGTTGACTTTCATAATCCCATAGACAAAGCGGAATAGTTCCACTGGTGGTGTTGCCATAACGCTGAATGTTCATCATGATCTTGCTTTCGTCCAAACCCATTCGCTGTGCAGTGGCATCAATAATTCTTTTATTCGCCTGGTGTGGAACCAACCAGCTGATGTCATCCCCTTTGAGATTATTTTTTTCCATGATCTCGGCACTAACATCCGCCATACCTTTTACGGCAAATTTAAAAACAGCCTGACCTTCCTGATAAATATAGTGTTCCTTAGCATCCACTGTTTCATGGGTGGGTGGCCGGCGGCTTCCACCTGCTTTTTGATGAAGATGAGTAACCCCTGATCCATCACTTTTTAAAATACTATCCAGGATACCAAATCCTTCGGTATTGGGTTCCAATAAAACAGCACCTGCACCATCTCCAAAAAGAATAGAGGTAGAACGATCGGTATAATCTACAATGCTGCTCATTTTATCAGCTCCAACAACGATTACTTTTTTAAACTGCCCGGCTTCGATAAATTTCGAACCGGTTACCAGTGAAAATAAAAACCCGCTGCAGGCGGCATTAATATCATAGCCCCATGAATTGGTTGCACCCACTGCGGAAGAAATAATGTTCGCTGTTGCAGGGAATGTCATATCTGGGGTAACAGTAGCACAAATTATCAGTTCAATTTCCTTTGGATCAATACCTCTTTTTTTGATCAATCCTTTCACAGCTTCGATGGCCATTACAGATGAGCCCTGATCTTTTCCTTTTAAAAGTCTTCTCTCTTTGATACCCGTTCTTGAAACGATCCATTCATCATTGGTATCTACCATTTGCTCCAGTTCTTTATTGGTAAGAACATATTCAGGAACATAACCCTGCACCGCTGTTATGGCTGCAGTTATTTTAGGCATTCGGTATTGCTTCTTTTAATTTGGCCACAAAACTTTCTTCCACAAGTTCCTTGGTAAGTTTGATCATGTTCTTAATGGCTACGGGTGAGCTGATACCATGACCAACCACCACAACTTTGTTGACGCCTAGGATAGGGGATCCGCCATGTTGCTCGTAATCCATTTTCGCAAAGAAAGGATCGTTTTTGAGTCCTCTTCTAAGTCCGATCTCATAAAACTTTTCAGCAAGTTTAAGAACAACATTTCCTACAAATCCGCTGCAAACGGCTACATCGGTTTTACCATCGAAAAGTTCACGACCTTCAATATTTCCAATGAAGTTTATTTTTTCATATTCGGCCATCAACTTGTGAGAAGCAATAGAAAGCTGACTTCCTTTTTCTGGCTCTTCTCCAATATTTATGAGGGCAACTTTGGGGTCTTCAAATTTTAAATGCACTTCAGCATATGTAGAACCCAGGATAGCAAAATCAAGCAGGTTTTCGGGTTTACAATCTGCGTTGGCACCTACATCCAATAAAATTCCATCTTTTCCATTCAGATTGGGTAAGGCGGATAATAAACAAGGCCGTAGATCTTCTCTCAGCAAACCAAGTTTCATCACAGAACCTACAAGCATAGAACCAGAATTTCCTGCACTACAGAAACCATCAATCTTGCCTTCCTGAAGAAGGTCAAAACCCTTTACAATAGATGAATTTGGACTTGATGCAATGCTTTTAACAGGTGAGCTTGACATAGTAATTCCATCAGGTGCATGGAAAAATTCAAATTTATCGGTAGGGCAATTCTCCTTAGCCAGGGCAGCCTTTATTTCTTCTTCATTTCCAATCAATACTAAGGTGCAGTCGTTGCCAAATTCTTCAAGGGCAAGCATAGCGCCTTTGAGGGTGGATTCCGGGGCGAAGTCCCCACCTAAAATATCAACTCCGATTTTCATTTTAATTCCAGTATAGATTTATATGGAGCTGTTAAGCGAGCACGAATATATGGAAAGTATATAAATGAGTGGCTACCTGCGTTTAAATAAAAAATAAATCCGGCAAAACCTGTTGGAAATGCCGGATCAGAAAGAGTTTTGGTCAAATTAAGCCTCCGCTTTTGCTTCAACCACCAGTTTCCCGTTATAATACAGGTTCCCGTCCACATAATAAGCTCTGTGGCGCTGGTGAACCGTACCTGTTGAATTGCAGGTTGTGAGGCTAGCTGTGGTAGCTTTATAGTGGGTTCTTCTTTTATCCCTTCTGGTTTTCGATATTTTTCGCTTAGGATGCGCCATTTTCTGTAGTTTTTAAATTTTAATATCCTTATTTCAATTTTTTTAGGGCATCCCACCTGGGATCGTCCTTTTTATCTTTTCCTTGCAAATGAGCCATTTTTTCCAAAACCTCCTCATCACAGGGCTTTTCACTTTCTTTCATTTCCGAACAATCCACTTTCCAAGGCACCGCCAGACAAATGTACTCGTAAATATAAGGCGCCAGGTCAATTTCATATTCTGCCTGCGGAAGTGTAATAATCATTTCATTATCATCTTCCAGACTATCGCCAAATTTTACGATCAGTTTATTGTTCGCTTCAACATGTTGGGGAATTTCTGCCAGGCATCTGTCACAAACAGTTCCCATGGTACCCGTATGTTTAAAGTCAAAGATCATCATCGTAATGTCTTTCATTAAGTCTATATCCATACGGATGTGAACATCGTGAAAGTCATGATCTGTTTCAAACGACTCAAAGAACTTGTCTGTTATTTCAAAGCTAAACTGATGCCTTCCCTGCTTTAATCCTTCGTACGGAATAATATATTCAGTATTTTTCTTCACAAAGAGCAAATTGGGCGACAAAGATACGATTAATGTTCAAAGTTCAAAGCGCTCAATGTCCAAAACTTCAGCCTTTTCAAGGTTTTTTGGTGTCTTTATGCCGGGCCAACCCGGTTTTGCAGGTTTCTCAAAATCGAATGAACATTGCGATTGGCGCTGGTTTTCTGGGAGGGCCTACAACTGCTGCAAGGCCAACTCCTGCCGTCTTTCGCTTGAGCCCTTGTTCTGCATACCCCACAGTTCTATGTGCCGGATGATATTTCGGACCTTTACTCATATGCCTTAAAAACTGTGAGGCCAGCAAAACAAGGGACTATCGCTCCACCCGGCTCTCCGCAAGGGTATTTTTGAGGATTTCAAATACCATTTTAAAAACCCTTAGCGTTATATATGTAAACATCACGGCGTATGAAAACAATCACCCTCCCAATCATTGCATTTCTGTTCATTACAGGACTGGCCTCTGCTCAAAAAAATCATAAAGAAATCTCTTTTAAAAAGAACAAAACCACCGGAACTTACATGGATCTTAAAAAGATCGAGTCTTTTTTTTCTTACATCCCTATGCAAAGCTATCAGATGCCTGACAATCGGATCGTATCGGTCAAAAGTTTTTATATGTTACGTTTTGAGGTGCCTAATATGATGTATCATATGTTTATGGATGATTTGGCGTTTGAAGGAAGAACAATGGATTTTAATATGGCCTATCCTGATACGAATATCTGGTTCAGCGGATTGAGTCCATATCAGCATTACTATTATCAGCATCAGGCCTATCATGAATATCCGGTATTGGGTGTTTCGCGGGAAGGAGTGAATTTGTTTTGTTCATGGCTTGAGGAAAAAATAAAAATACTTTCACCAAAAGAATGGAGGAATAAAAAAATAAGTATCCGCCTGCCTTCCGAGGCCGAATGGATGATTGCTGCATCCGGTGATATAAACAATGCAGTGTATGCATGGAAGGGCTCTTATATGCGATATCCATCCGGGATCTGGCAGGGAGACTACATGGCGAATTTTTGCAAGATAAACGATAGCGAGATCATCCGCGATGAAAATGGAAAACTAACTGTTGAATCTACAACTAGTTTTGCCGGAAGTCTTGATGATAATGCGTACATCACATCACCGGTTATTTGCTATTGGCCAAATGGATATGGGTTATACAATATGTGTGGCAACGTAAGAGAAATGGTGCAGGAAGAGGGTTTTACAAAAGGCGGAGGATGGATCGATCCGGGAAGCGAATTAAAGATTACCGCCAGAAATACATATCAAAAAGAAGGATTTCCCTGTGAAGGTTTCAGAGTTGTTATTATGTTGGAATAGCAGCGACTTTACTCCTTGTCCTCGATAAACGGCTCGTCTTGTGCTTTAAGTAATTCTCCACTTAAAGTTTTCAGCGGATTTTTCGTAAGCTCTTTATTGTTGGTCCGCGTCAAATAAAGGTCTGCTGCCAGATACAATGCATCTCTGAAAGAGGTTACATCCGCCTTATCTTTTCCTACCAGATCAAAACCTGGTCCATGATCCGGTGATGTTCGAATGAAATTCAATCCTGCGGTATAATTTACACCACCAATACCGGCGAGTGTTTTAAATGGTACCAATCCCTGGTCATGATACATGGCCAGAATGCCATCATAATTTTTAAAATTACCTGATGCAAAAAAACCATCCGCCGCAAACGGACCCATTACCAACATGTTTTTTTCTTTCAACGTCTCAATGGCAGGTATAATAATTTCTGCTTCTTCATTTCCGAATTTTCCATGATCCCCGGCATGCGGATTTAAGGCAAGAACGGCAATCTTAGGTTTTGAAATAGAGAAATCCCGTACCAATGTTTCTTTTAAAAGTTGTGCTTTTTTTATAATATTTTATTTGGTGAGAGATGCCGTGATCTTACTAATACCAACATGTCCGGTAACCAATGCCACCCTCAGATTTTCATGTACCATGAGCATCAATGATTCTTTTCCGGCTTTATCGGCAAAATATTCTGTATGCCCTGCAAAAGAAAAACCTACTTTTTCAAGATTTGATTTATCGATCGGAGCTGTTACCAATCCATGAATTTTTCCGGCCACCAGATCCGCTGTGCCAGCTTCGAGACTCATCACCGCATATTTTGCACCGGTTTCATTGGAAACTCCGGGATCTATTTTGGCTTCTTCCTGCCATACATTGATGAGATTTACTTTTCCAGCCTGTGCTTCTTCAACTGTTCTAATCGCATGGTAAACGAAATTTTCGGCAGTACACATTTTTTTATAAAAAGAAAATACACGTGCTGAGCCATAAATAACAGGAGTAAAAGTTTCAAGAATATCCGGCTCCTCAAAAGTTTTCAGGATCAATTCAGGACCAATTCCATTAAAATCCCCCAGGGTAATTCCAATCTTTATTTTATTCTGCCCTGTTGCCTTATTCATCATACCAATGAGCTTTTTACTTGAGTTTATTGAGTACAAACTGGGTTAATAGTCTAACGCCAGCTCCTGTTCCAATCACAGTTCTATATCCTCTTGGAGAATCCAGTAATGCGTTTGAAATATCCAAGTGGATCCATGGATAGCCCACAAAATGTTCCAGGAATTTTCCTGCTGTAATTGCACCAGCTTTAGGTCCACCTATATTTTTTATATCTGCTATATTTGATTTGAGCAAATCTCCATATTCGTCCCATAACGGAAATTTTACAAGCCTTTCATACACATCAAAACCGGCTTTTTCAAGTTTGCTGAATTCATCCGTCGCATTTTTTTCCATTCCTACAATCCCCATTTCTCCAATAGCAGCAACCGCTGCTCCGGTTAAGGTAGCAAGATCAATCACCAGCTCAGGATCATATTTTTTTGCATAATGTAGTGCATCTGCCAGAATAAGCCGTCCTTCTGCATCTGTATTCATTACTTCCACCGTTTTTCCGCTTGCCATCGTGAGAATATCGCTTACGACAATGGCATTCCCATCAATCCTGTTATCCGTTGCGGGGATTAAACCAATTACATGGTAGGGTAATTTTGATTTAGCAATAGCGTATAAGGCACCTACCACCGCAGCGGCTCCTGCCATATCTCCCTTCATTTGCTCCATAGAAGGCGATGGCTTCAGACTAATTCCGCCGGTATCGAAAACCACTCCTTTACCTACAAAGATCAGCGGATTTTTATTAGCTGGTTTGGCCGGCTTATATTCCAGTATATTAAATGTGGGTGTATCTTCACTGCCTTTATTTACTCCCAGCAGACCTCCCATTTTTAAACTTTCAATTTTTTTCCGCGTAAAATATTCAAATTTAAAACCTGCCTTTTTAGAAAGCTTTTCAATTTCTTTACTCAGTTTTTCTGCTGTTAAATAACATACAGGCTCATTTACCAGTGTACGGGCTGCAAAAGTACCTTCTATCAGATTGGAGAGCACTTCAACTTCCTTTTTCTCGATCTTTCCTACCAGGGTTATTTTTTTGAAACGGAATTTACCTGGTTTAGAAAAATACTTATCGAACTGGTAAGCGGTTAGTGCAAGACCTTCTGCAAGGGTTAAGGCAGCCCGGGCCGAAACAACACCATCAATATGGACCTCGTTCTGATGAAAACTCTTCAGTTGTGCATAGATCCTTGATCCATGAAGACGCATCTTTTCTAAACCTCCTGGGGTATTTATATCTGCCAGTTTTACCAGGTAATAGAAAGATTCGTAACGATTGATGAATACCATTTCTTTGGCATCTTTACCCGAAAATTCCTTCTTAATAAATGCGGTCTCTTTTTTATCGAATTTGTAGTTTTTGAGGCATTTTAGCTCAGCATCTGCAATGATAATGTTTGACGAAAGGCGTTTGGTGGCCAGTTCGAATTTGATCTCCATATTCTTTAAAATTAAGCAAATCTAAGAAATCCTGCCGGTTTTATTATCTTTATCCTGATGAAGAACATCGAACTAAAGCTGGTTTTTTCGGAATATGAACTGTCTGAACTTTCTGATGATGATAAAAATCTCTATGCCAGAGCCATGGATGCTGCGAAGGCCGCTTATGCTCCTTATTCTGGGTTTAGCGTTGGAGCCGCCTGTTTGTTGGATAATGGTGAAATTTTTACCGCCAATAACCAGGAAAATGCAGCCTATCCCTCTGGTTTGTGTGCCGAGAGAACATTGTTATTTTTCGTAGGGGCTAACCGGCCCGATCAAACAATTGTAAAACTCATGGTGGTGATCAAATCAAAGCTGAAAGATGCTAAAAAAGTTTATTCACCTTGTGGAGCTTGCCGTCAGGTAATGGCTGAATATCAAAACCGCCAGAGTCATCCCATTCAACTGATATTTGAATCAGGAGAGAACAAGGTGCTTGTATGCAACAAAGTCGATGATCTGCTACCCTATATTTTCCGATTTTAAACAGGGCCTTTAAGACCCAACCAGGAAGAAGCGGCCCGAAACCGGAGGCGCCTGCAAGGCGGCCCGAAGGGCGGCACCCGGAGGGTGAGGAAAGGCCGCCCAAATACGCTGTAAATCTCCAAGTATTATTATACCTTTGTTACCTATTATACTGGTTATATGGCTAAAGAAACATTGGCTCCTGCAGTAAAATCGAAAACCTAATTTTCGAAAGAACAATACCTTAAATGGTATGAGGATATGCTCATGTGGAGAAAAATTGAAGAGAAAGCAGGGCATTTATATATTCAACAAAAAATTCGTGGATTTTGTCATCTCTATGTTGGACAGGAAGCAGTAGTTGCTGGATCAGCCTCAGCTATTCGTCCTGATGATAATATGATTACGGGTTATAGAAATCACGTTCATCCATTGTCAAAAGGGATGCATCCGAAATACATGATGGCTGAATTATTTGGAAAATCAACAGGGTGTTCCAAAGGGAATGGTGGTTCGATGCACATGTTCAGCAAGGAATTAAGATTTTTTGGAGGACATGGTATTGTAGGTGGACAAATTCCGCTGGGTGCAGGTCTTGCATTCGGAGATAAATTTGCAGGGAACGATCGCATCACACTTTGTTATATGGGTGATGGTGCTGTAAGACAAGGTGCCTTGCATGAAACATTTAATCTCGCCATGTTGTGGAAACTACCTGTGATATTTATTATCGAAAATAATATGTATGCGATGGGAACTTCCGTTGAAAGAAGTTCGAATGTACATGATCTGTATAAGCTGGGAGCTGCTTATGAAATGCCAAGTTTCCAGGTGGATGGAATGAAACCAGAAACCATGCATGATGCCGTAGTTGAAGCAGCAACGAGAGCCAGAAAAGGAGACGGACCTACTTTATTGGAGGTAAAAACATATCGCTATAAAGGACATTCAATGAGTGATCCTCAAAAATACCGAAGTAAAGAAGAGGTAGAAGATTATAAGGAGGAAGATCCGATCTTATGGACCTTAAGTGTGATCCAGAAAAATAAATGGGCAACAGAGAAAGAAATTGATGCGATTGAGGAAAGGGTGAATGCATTGGTGGAAGAGAGTGTGAAGTTTGCAGAAGAATCTCCATTTCCGGATGCATCGGAATTGTACAAACAAGTTTATATTGAAGAAAATTATCCGTTTATACGGGAAGATTAACCAATAACGAAATTTAGATACGATGGCAGAAATCGTTAGAATGCCGAAGCTGAGTGATACAATGACAGAAGGAACTGTCGCAGCCTGGCATAAAAAAGTAGGAGATAAAGTAAAAACCGGCGATCTGTTAGCCGAAATTGAAACCGACAAGGCCACAATGGAATTTGAAAGTTTCCAGGACGGCGTTTTGCTGTATGTCGGTATTGAAAAAGGTGGCAGTGCTCCTATTGATTCTATTCTGGCTATTTTAGGGAAAGAAGGCGAAGACTATAAAGCTTTACTTGAAGGAGAAAAATCAAAACCAGCTGCTAACGAGGAAAAAACGGAAAAGAAGGAAGAAAAGGTGGAAGCATCTTCTTCAGGCAAAACGGAAACTACAACTATTGTAGAAACTGCCATCGCTACTACTGCCATAGCCGCAACGTCAAATGGCAATGGTCGGATCAAGGCCTCTCCTTTGGCAAAAGCATTGGCAAAAAATAAGGGTGTTAATCTTTCAATGGTAAAAGGAAGTGGTGACGGAGGAAGGATCATTAAAAAAGATATTGAGAATTTTAAAGGAGGTGGAAGTGCACTTACTGCCACTGAATCATTTACGGAAGTGGCGGTTTCACAAATGCGCAAAACCATTGCCCGCCGGTTAACTGAAAGCAAAAATGGTGCACCTCATTTTTACCTTACCATGTCGATCGATATGGACAATGCCATTGCATCGAGAAAAGCTTATAACGAACTTACCGGGGAAAAGATCTCCTTCAATGATATCGTGATCAAGGCTGTTGCGATGTCGTTAAGAAAAAATCCAAATGTAAATTCTTCATGGCTGGGTGATAAGATCAGGTATAATCAGCATATTCATATCGGAGTAGCTGTTGCTATTCCAGATGGTCTCGTGGTTCCGGTTGTGAAATTTGCAGATCATAAATCTTTTTCGGAAATATCTACGGAGGTAAGGGCATTGGCTGCTAAAGCCAAGGATAAAAAGATCCAGCCTGCAGATATGGAAGGAAATACGTTTTCCATATCGAACTTAGGAATGTTCGGTATTGATGAATTTACGGCGATTATTAACCCACCTGATGCCTGCATATTGGCGGTTGGTGGAATCAGTGAGGAACCGGTGGTAAAGAATGGAGCTGTTGTTCCGGGCAATATCATGAAGGTAACGTTAAGTTGTGATCATCGTGTGGTTGATGGTGCAACCGGTGCAGAATTCTTACGTACATTGAAGTTGATGTTAGAAAATCCAGTGTTGATGTTTGTATAATGCAGAACTATGTAGTTTTATTGTTTGATGTAAGTGGGGGAGAGTTTTTGGTAATTCTGCTTTTTATTCTCATGTTTTTTGGAAGTAAAAGTATTCCTGATTTGGCCCGTGGGTTAGGAAAAGGATATCGTCAGTTGAAGGATGCCAGCAACAGCATTAAAAGAGAGATACAGAGCAGCAGTGGAGAAATTGGGTCATTAAAACGACCTTTGGATCAGCATCTGGAAGATATTAATAAAAGTCTGAATGATGTAGACAAGGATATTAAGAAGGATATGGGAAAACTGGATCAGGATTTAAATGAAGATTTAAATAAGTAAATTATTGTTGAGTTTTATGAGGAAAACATGGATTGTTGTTTTAATTATTTCTGTCTCCAGTTTTTTTGTGGCCTGTGGTGTTAAATCAGCTTTTAAAAATGAGAATAACGCTTTCGGAAACCCCAAATCAGCTGCTACAAAATATTTGAAATGTCTGTTGAAAAAAGACTATGACAAAGCGAAGACATTGGCTACTAAAGAAACCGCATCTAATCTGGATATGATGAAAGTGCTGGGAACGGATTTTGGATTGACAGAAGTAAAAGACGTTAAATGTTTTGTAAATGGGAATACTGCTACCTGTACCTTTTGCTGTACCAAGGATACTTCTTTTAAGGAGCTGAAGATGATCAATGAGGGTGGCAAATGGCTGGCGCACCAACCCAAAGAAATGCCTCCTATAGATACTACGGCTACTGAGGAGTATAATGATGAATATAGTACTCCAAAAACCCCGGAGGATATGGAAAAAAGACGTATGCAAAACCGTTAAAATAAAAACAGCATGAAAAAAAGACTTTCAATTATTTCCGTTGGCCTTATCCTGGTTATCTTGGTTGGATGTGGTGTAAAATTCTCCTTCAACAATAATGAGAATTCCTTTGGGAATCCCAAATCGGTAGCTACCAAATATCTAACCTGCCTGATGAAGAAAGACTATGATAAAGCCAAAACGTTGGCTACCCCAGAAACTGCTCAAAACCTTAGTATGATGCAATCCATGGGTGCAGATTTTGGACTCACAGTGGTGAAGGATGTAAAATGTATTGTAAGCGGAAATGAAGCCACCTGTACTTTTTGCTGTACAAAAGATACTTCGTTTAAAGAACTTAAAATGAGAAAAGAAGGAGGAAAATGGTTGGCACATCAACCGAAGGAAACGCCGCCTATTGATAACGAAGATAATAATAGCAATACCGATTACCTTACACCCAAATCGGCCGAGGACATGGAAAAGAATCGCCAGAAAAACCGTTAAAATAAAACTGTATGAAAAAAAGACTTTCCATTATTTCGATCAGCCTTATCCTGGTTGTATTGATTGGATGTGGTATGAAATTCTCATTCAACAATAATGAGAATTCTTTTGGGAATCCCAAATCGGTAGCTACAAAATATTTAACCTACCTGATGCAGAAGAATTATGACAAGGCTAAAACGATTGCTACCAAAGAAACAGCAGCCAATCTTGATATGATGAATTCCCTGGGGACCGATTTTGGGATCACGGTGGTAAAGAATGTGGTTTGCAAAGTAAAAAACGATGAAGCTACCTGTACTTTTTGTTGTACGAAGGATACTTCCTTTAAAGAACTTAAGATGAGAAAAGAGGGAGGTCAATGGCTTGCACATCAACCCAAAGAAACACCACCCTCAAATGACGATAACAATAATTATTCCACACCGAGATCAGCTGAGGAGATTGAAAGAGGTCGTCAGAACCGTTAAGAGAAAAACTACTTTCGTTTGGCCCATTTGATACTTGCTTAAGTGGATCCACTCTTCATTTTAATCTATTGTGCATCAGAATTCTAAACAATATCTCAACGTGTTTAGGATCCTTATTTGACGAGGTACAAGAGTCAAGCCGATTTTTTTCTTATTTTTAAACAAATAATCTCCTATGAAAGGTATTTTAACTTCCATCGTACTGTTTATTTCACTGCATCAGATGTATGCACAAGCCACTAGGTTTGAGCATATCGATGTTCCTTCTACTCCCGGATATGCAACTCCCTATCTGGTTACCAGCGGTAGCTTCATTGCATATAATGTCTACAATGATACACTGATGACCGCTGAAAATTATTGCGGTGCATTTGATCTGAACGGGAATTGTTTGTGGACCAAAAAAATATGTCCTGATGGCAGCTGTTTAACAGAGAATGATTATCTGATGGCAGCGGAAAGTTTTGGGGACAACCTTTTTATCGTAACCCTATCAATGGTTACCTATGATTATACAATCATCAAATTGGGCTTTGATGGGAACATCGCATGGAGCAGGACCATTCCTGTTGATACGACCAACGTTTGTAATTTAACCGACCTGGCCGCGGGTGATCAATTTCTCTATCTGCATTTCATGGGCACTGACGGCTCAGTCTATTACCACGAACTACTTAAATTTGATGATAACGGAAATATGGTTTGGAATAATACCTATGTTATTCCGGATCCTAAATGTCCGATCAACCGGTTCAGTTTTGATAATTCCGGAAATATATTTGCAGTTGGATCCGCCTATCATAATATGCTGACTCTTCAGATCGATGCAGCTGGTAATCTTATTGACGGCAGGAAATATAATAATGAAGATATAAGTGATTATGTCTCTCTTTATGGAGCAGCATCCTTAGGGAATGGAAAGACCATAGTAGCTGGACAAAGATATACCGCACCTTTATATGAAATAGAAACCTTTTACGCCATTACGGATCCTACCGGACTGATTACTGAAATAAATGTAATTGATGATTTGTTGTTTGTGAATGTTCCGATTGGAATTGATATTACAGCGACCAATACAGCTATTCTCACTTTTTATGCCTATGATCCAACCGGGCGTGAGGCTCCTTTTAGGAGGATTGAAGTGACTGATTGGGGGGCGGTTGGGTGGGCGAGGACATATCTATGCG
>JANWKQ010000169.1 GCA_025451295.1 Flavobacteriales bacterium
CCCGTATGACTCAATAACGGAACATTCTGGGTCGTAGGCGAATAATAGACAGGCGAACAACTGCACAGATAAATGACCAATAAACAGGTTAGAAAGTAAAATCTTTTCATAACAGATGTTTTGATAGACTCCGCAAACCATGAGCCTAATCAATGAAAGATTCTCAACTCCTGTAGATTCAGATCATTATAATAGTATAAGAATTACTGGGTTTGGGCAGATTTTCTCATTTTGAATAAAAAAAATGAAAAATGAAAGACCATTGATCAGAATGATGTTCAGCCAAAATAACACTGCCCTCCCAATCACATTAGGCTCAGACCATTTGCCTATTCTTCTAGTTATAATATTCAAATTGGCAGATATTTGGTGATGTCTGTTTCTAAAGTTTGATTATGAACTACTATGTGATTTTAGCTGCACTTCTGGTTACCATGGTCATCACCTGGGGGTTGGCTGCTTTATCAAAGCGACCCTTACGTGGATTCTGGTTGTTCTTCTTCGTTATTTTTCTGGCGACCTGGGCCGGACAATTATGGATCACGCCATTTGGTCCGATCGCCTGGGGTGTAGCATGGTTCCCGTTGATCCTTGTGGCCTTTTTCTTTTCCTTTTTCATTTTTGCCCTTGTTCCATTCAAAAAAAAGGAGGAAGAGGCAGCCTCATTTTTTATTATGGGGATTTTTTTCTGGGTGATCATCCTACTATTGGTAGCAGCCATTGGAGCAGGTTATTATTACAGAGCTCCTGGACTTATTGCCATCAATCCGGATAATATTCCCATCGCTTAAGTTGAGGCCGGTAAAAATGAGAAGTAGTAGCGGTTCCTACCCAATAGGTAACCAGGAAACTTTTGTCCTGTTCACTGTACTTGTATTGGAGATAGTCCGTTAACTTTTTATACTTAAAAGTATGTCCTGAAGCATCCTTTGGGAATTCGCCATTCGCTTGTTTATATTCATATACATAATTCACCAGGTTGGCTGATTCCTCTTTTAATAACAACAGCCGATAACCCAATTTCAATTGCCAGGGAATGATCAATGCACCAATAATAAAAACGCTGATAAAACCAGCCATTCTTTTTTTGAAAATAAACAGAAGTATCGGTGCAACATTCAAAATCATTAATAAATAGTAGAAAACTTCATAAATTTCACCAAGGGTTTCAAAAGCTAAACGGGCACAGAAATATTCCAATGGTAATAAGATCAAAAGGATCAGGATAAAACCAAAAGCAGCGGCAGGTTGTTGGGTTTTCATGAGGGGATAACGGGCCGTTGTAAAAATTATTTTGGAAATTAATTTTTACTTCTTGACGCTTCGAAATTGTCCATACCAAGTTGATATCGCGTTTTGGAATAGATATTAATTTTAAACCCCAAGTCGAAATCAAGTGACATAAGTCTATAATTAACCTGAAGACCTCCATATACGCCACTCTCATCAAATTTCAAAAATCCTATAGTATAACGAGTATCGAAAAACAAGGAGAAATTATGAGTACACTGCAATTCAAACATCCCGTTGATTCCCACTGCCGGCGTGGCCTGCAAAGCAACATCTTCATCCTTCATTAAAAAATAAGCTCCTAAATTCCCGCCACCTTGAATCTTAAAAAGTGGTTGGTTATATAATAAATCAATATTATACCCGACTGCAACATAGTATCCCCGAAATGTTCTAACATAAGGCATTCCACCCGGATTATAAATATCGAAATCTGTATTATATGATTTGCTTTCAGCTGTAATTTCAAAACTATGTCGCTTCCATTTGTACCCTGCAAATAATCGATGTTGCGGAATACTAAAAGAAAAACTAAACGCATAGTAGGCCTTGGTATTGGAAGTTCCGGTCATATTGGTTTCCTGAACAAAGATCAGTGGCAATGCTGCTCCGATGTGGGCTCCTATATAAAAATGATCAACGTGATTAAATGCCTGACGTTTGAAGTTAAGATCCTTTATAAATTGGAGATTCCGTTGAGCAAACAAACAGGAACAAAAAAAAATTGAAACAATCAGCACCGATCTATGCAGTTTGGTTA
Organism: Flavobacteriales bacterium; assembly: GCA_025451295.1. Lineage (GTDB taxonomy): Bacteria > Bacteroidota > Bacteroidia > CAIKAF01 > CAIKAF01 > JANWKQ01. The sequence continues at coordinate 2,051 of JANWKQ010000169.1, forward strand.
GAAACATTGTTTAATCTGCATAAAGTTAAATTACTTAACTAAGTTAATCCAAATTTATTGTAAAGCAATTATGATGAGATTTAACGCCTCTACTATTTCATGAAATCGTTCATTTCTTCGGATATAAATTCACAAAACCATAGATTACCACTATAACTGTTACCAGCAACATGAGGATCAATCCAATCGTCATGTTCCTTAATTTTTTCCTGTCCGCTACAACAGTAGGTGTTTTGTCATCCGAACTTCTATCAATTTTCCCTGTTAGTCCGATAATGATCAAAACCAATGAAGGAAAAAAGAATGCAAACAAACCCCATAAAGCTTTGTCACGGTTTTGACGCACCGCAATGGTTTTTACCCAACCAGTGGCGGCAGTCCGAAGGAGAAGATCCACCAGCAGGATTCCAAGTTTGCCTCTCAAGCTCAGATGAGTCGTCAGCTCAACCTGTGTTTGCACGGGAACAAAAACATAGAGAGAAACAGAAAGCCCCATGAGAATAGCACCCACAACGGTAGCTTCCGTTTCTTTTTTATACGTGGGATCGTATGTATGGCCTTCGACGAGCTTCATTGGGATAAAGTTAGAGAAATAAATTTTAGGCAATGGGGCACAGGGTTCGCTGCTATTCACCGGGAGACCCCAGCTGGAGCTGGGGATCATTTTTAAGAATTGTTGAGCATCGGCCAACCAAGGTTGGCCGATGCTCAAACATAAAAAATCAGGTTGGTTTCCCAGCTCCAGCTGGGATCCCGGAAGTGAAAGATATGCAGTTGCCTTTTATGAAGGGTAGAAATTAGCACTGTAGAGATTATTACTCTTCTGGTTTATCTTTCACCTGATACCCCTCAAACACCTTAAAATGGTAGTTCAAATTAGGTGCATAAAAAACAAAATCGTACTTATCGATCAAAAACTTCATTTCTGGATACCCATATGCATCACTTAATGAATAATATGCCAATAAGTATTGTTCATCCGGAGTTAGTTGAGCCCTTAAAATATCCAAGTAAAACTGCTTATCCGGTTGAGCCAGAAGATTAGATTTATCAACAAACATAAATATTTCAAACAAGGTATTGAAATAATGCTCTAACGGCATTCCATACTCAAGAAAATATTCAGTAAACTTTTCATCAATTAGTTTTTTTTGCAAATCAATGAAAGCTCTATCGGGAACGTACTGAGGAGGGAATTGATAACGCGGAAATTCAGAATATAATTCGTGTAGCACCGTATCAAATACATTTCTTCCCTTTATCTCAACTGGAACCTTTTCCCGGATACTCGCATCTAGCTTATCATATAGAGGATCTGGACCCTTACGCCAAATTGAAAGGTTAAGCACGTTCTCCTGATGTAGCCGAACCAATTGGAAAAAAGTGTTTTCAAATCTTTGAAGCTTAAGAGTGGTGTTTTGTTGAGTGAATTCTTCTCTTGTCGCCCTTAGCTCTTCCCTTTGAAGCTTGAGTTCCTTCTTTTGCAATAGTATGGTAAATATTATCCCAGCCATTGCCAAACCGCTAAAAAGTGAATTGGCGGCTCCAAAAATATCACCAACCTCTCCAGCTCCCTGAAATTCCAATTTTTTAATATATGGAAGAAAAAGCAATAAATTGGCAATCCAAAGAACCAGTACAATTCCAATAAACAGATATAGCAGTCCAAGTTTATCTTTTGCTTCAGTTTCTTTCATATTTTAGATTTTTCATCTTCAGTTCTAATCTTACCAGATTATTATAACTCGCCAACCCTTTGTAACCGTCATTAATTAGTTGTAGTGATAATATAGCTCCACGAATCATAAAAAGTATAGTTGGGATAAGATGTCTATCACGAATTGCCTCATTAGATAAAATAGGAGAAAAAGTTCCAAAATGATCATACCTGGAAAAATGAAGATAAATTTCATATGCCACAGCGAAATCCCGGTAGTCGTTCTTCATTGGAACCCTCTTGAACATCCCTTTAGGAGATAGGTAATCTTTTGTAATCAAAGATTTCTCAGGATTATCTGTATCCACCTCGCCTTCAATAAAACCCATCGGATAATCTGATTTCAAATTTTTCAAACCTTTAATATATTCATCCTTGTTTATCCAACCAGAATCTTTTAGATTTTTTAGATAACCAACACCGTTTTTTAAATGATCACATAACAGACTGTCCACATTTTCCTTGAATTTCTTAAATCCATCCTCCCCATCCTCATTAGATCTGATGGATAAATATCGAACGATTATGAAATCTAAAAGCGATGATCTAAGATTTTTAGCCATGGATTGATACAAATATTTATGACTTTTAAGATATCTCAATTCAAATCTCAAAATCCTGAGGTTGTGCAAAAATCGATCACTAAAACTAGCCAAAAGGATTTCATAGGGATTAGCTTCATTTACTACCATTTGTTTTCGTGTTCCTTCAATATGTTTTATTGCAGAACTTATGATTTTTTGTTTTTTGTGCATGATCTTCAAATTTCCCCTGCCCCCGACCGCAGCGATACCCCGGAATACAGGGGACTAGCAACCCTTAGTGAAAAAAAGCGGAGCGGCTAGCGAGCTCTTTTTGAACTTAGGGTTGGTTGGTCCCTGTATGAGGAGTATAGCGAAGGCCGGGTGTTTACATCCTTACTGTCACGGAAGGATGTGGCAGCCCCAGTATTGGTATCCCTGTTGGCGAAAAATGCCGGCCCATTTTAGCGGACCGGCCATCGGCAAAAGTAAATGAAATTATTTTTTATCTATGAACCACAAGCTTCACATCCCTCCGGGTTATCCAGCGAGCATGAAATTTGTGAATTAATATCATCTTCCATGAACTGATCTATGTTGTTCGCCACATTGTAAGCTGCCAATTCTTTTTTAGCCGCTATTTCCAATGCCGACGCATTTTCTGTATTGGTATCGTTCATGATACTATTGTCCACTGTAAACTTAACCGCATCAACGGCTGATTTCGTACGCAGATAATACATGCCTGTTTTTAATCCTTTCTTCCAGGCATAAAAGTGCATCGAGCTCATTTTTGCAAAGTTCGGTGTCTCCATAAATATATTCAACGACTGGCTCTGGCAGATATAAGCACCCCGATCGGCCGCCATATCAATAATATCTCTTTGTTTGATCTCCCAAATCGTTTTATACAATGCCTTTAAATTTTCAGGGATTTCTGGAATATTCTGGATAGATCCATTATGACTCATGATCCGTTGTTTCATATCATTGTTCCATAATCCAAGATCAACCAGGTCTTTCAATAAATATTTATTTACCACAGGGAATTCTCCGCTCAATACACGACGCATATACATATTCGACGTAAATGGCTCGAAACATTCGTTGTTACCCAAAATTTGTGCAGTAGAAGCTGTTGGCATCGGTGCCATCAACAATGAATTGCGAACGCCATATTTGATCACTTCCTCTCTGAGGATATCCCATTCCCAACGTTTGGTTGGCTCCACATTCCAAAGATCAAACTGAAATTGTCCTTTGCTTAATGGTGAACCTGGGAACGATTCGTAAGCTCCCTCGAGTTTAGCGAGATCTTTAGAAGCCGTCATGGCAGCATAATAAATGGTCTCGAAAATTTCTTTGTTAAGTATTTTTGCTTCCTCACTGTCAAATGGTAAGCGAAGCTTTACAAACGCATCAGCCAACCCTTGTACGCCCAATCCTATCGGACGGTGACGCATATTGCTGTTACGTGCCTCCGGAACCGGGTAATAGTTGCGGTCAATTATCTTATTGAGGTTTTTGGTTACTTCATAGGTTACTTCAAATAATTTTTCGTGATCATATTTTCCATCGATCACATATTTAGGCAATGCAATAG
>JANWKQ010000170.1 GCA_025451295.1 Flavobacteriales bacterium
AAGATTATCCTCAATGGTTACCATACCTGAGCGGCAACCTATCGCAGCCAACTGTTGCGTGGTATTATGATGTACTTTATTACGTTTGATCACAACAGTTCCAATCGATATTTTGATCGGCCCGTTATCCCCTTCACAACTATTGTCATGGAATTCGTTGTTATCGATCAGCAGATTGTTCCAAATACCCCAGATACATGAGCCCTTGTAATTGTTATAAAATTCACTTCGTGTAACTTCAGTATATCCAGCGGTATTCACGGTACGAATAATTCCGAATATAGAGGTATTGTCATAGATGTCACAATTGTCAACCCGAATGGAATCACCGGCACCCGCTGTGGATAAATTGAGAGGCGGATCGGCCACGTAAAAACCCGTTCCGCTGTTGTTATGGTTAAAGGTACAGTTTAAAATGTCCAGTTCTCTATAACAGCTAAAGGCATTGGTCAACGGCACCGTAAATGCATACCCGTATTTACAATCTCTGATGGTACAATATCTAAGAATGGATTGGTCGGTGCCGGATCCTGCATAACTCATCATCTGGATCCCATTCCAGCCACCCGTCGTATTGGTTTGATTACTCCATCCTGTGGTATCATTCGCTTCAAAAATAATTGGCTGACCAGCGGTACCGTTGGCTACCAATTGTCCATCAACCGTAATCTTGCTCTGGGGCAGAAATTTTACCACTACGCCCGGATCAATGGTTAAAACATTGGTCCCGGGAATATAGATCGCGGCCTGAACAATATAAGGCGAACCAGCCAGGTTCCAGGTTGCTGTAGCCAAAGTCCCTCCACTAATGATGGTTTGGGCTGATAAGCCAAAAGAAAATGAAATGGCAAGGAGAATGTAGAGTTTTTTCATTTGGTAAGTCGTTAAGTGTGCAATAAAGAGACGAAGTGAACCGGGTATTGGTTGCAACCTATCCTGAAAGAGTTTTTCGACCGGCCATGAACATTAAAATCTTTGATATATAAATCGCAGTATTCAGACGAATTATTTATTATTTTGTTGTCACCAAAGGATCATGGCAAACACCGAACAGGAGAGGAAAACCAAAATCAAACCGGAAAATCCGTTGAACTACCTGAATGTGGTGGTCATCGTATTATCTGTTTATGTATTGGGGGCATTAATCGCCGATACCTTTTTTAAATTAGAACCGGAGGTATCCAATTTACTGAATCATATCGACAATGTGATTTGTGTATTTTTTCTTATTGAATTTTTTATCCGTTTTTTTAAGGCGGAAAATAAACTGAAGTTTATGAAATGGGGGTGGATTGATCTCATCGCCAGCATTCCTACCTTTGATTTTCTGCGTTATGGAAGAGCCTTGCGGCTCATCAGACTACTGAGGCTCCTTAGGGCATTTCGTTCGGTAAAACATATCACAAACCATATTTTCGCCAATAAGATGAAAGGTACCTTTACTTCCATTTCATTGCTGGCCGTACTCATGGTGATCTTCTCATCCATTGCCATTCTGCAATTCGAAACAGTACCCGAAAGCAACATCAAAACCGGTGAGGATGCCATCTGGTGGTCATTTACAACCATTACAACAGTAGGATATGGTGATCGTTTTCCGGTAACCACAGAAGGACGAGTTGTGGCGATTTTACTGATGAGCACAGGCGTAGGATTATTTGGTGTATTATCAGCAACATTAGCCTCCTGGTTTATGGCCGACCGCAATAAAAAAATGCAGGAAGAGATCATTGAAGAAATTGAAGATGAGATAGAAGAAGAAATGGAAGAATTAAAAGAGGAAATGAAGAAGAATAAAGACCTTTAATAACAACCGGTAAGGCTTGTATGAAAAGAATCATTGCAGTTATTTTCTTTGCCGGCTTTTGCCATCATTCATTTTGCATTCGTCATGTAGCAGTAACCAATGTTTTTGAACTCATGGATAATATCGGTTCCGACACGAAGATTGAGCTCTCACTTGGAAATTATGATCTTCATACTTTTGCCCTAGAACGATACAAAGGTACTGACTCCATACGGTATCCATTTTATACGATCTATTATGGATCTGTCACCTCGGGTTATGCAGGAGTTGAACGGGTAGATTTTCAAATCAGGCTCCACGATGTAAAGAATCTAACCATCGCAGGCTGGCAAATAAACGATAGTACCAGTTGGATCACGAGCCCCTCTGACATCTATGACGTATTGCAGTTTGAACATTGTCAGAATATTTCATTGGAGCAAATTACCTTTGGTCATTGGCCCGAACCCCCTGTTTGCGCAGGAGATGTTTTATACTTTAATAAATGCTCCGGTATCCAACTGAAAAACTGCACACTTTTTGGAAGTGGATTAAATGGGCTCACTGCTGACGATACCGATCAATTGGGGATGACCGGCTGCACCATCAGAGATTGTACAGAAAATATTATGGTTATGGAGAGATGCAGCAACGTCCGTTTCTCTCAATGTCATTTTTGTAGAACTCCGGGTCAGTTCTTTATCTCTTTTTCCTATGAGCAGAAAAATCCGATTGGTTTCCTATTTTCGGGCTGCTATTTCGAAAATTTACCAGCTGATAATCTGTTTTATATAGACAGTTATGATAAACCGTCGGTCACATTGTCTAATTGCAATTTTCCGGAAAATGAGCTCAAGAACCTAAATAATAACTGGAAGGAAAATATTCAAATAACCAAATCAGTTTTTCTCGGCCAAATGATTAATAACAAAGCGAAAAAAGTAAAATATACCGGCGAGTGAAATTAAAAAAATAATTATTTTTACTACAAATACTTCTCATGAAAAAGTTGATCCCCTTTATGCTCATTTGTTTTTCTACCACCTTTTCTTTTTCACAGGTGATAACCGTGGTTGATGGTGATAAAACCTATAAGATCAAGGGAAGCCTTATTGGTGAAGCGGAGCAGGGAGGTCATATGACCAAGACCTATGCTGAATTTACTACTGACAGTCTTTTTATTCACATCGTTCATGAATATAGCTCAAGTGTTCGCTCTGTTTATCAATACAGGGCCCATACGAAATCATTCTCGAACGATACCTATTCAGAAACCAAGATGTTTTTCCCGGATTATAAAACCTATCCTTATTTTCAACTGGTTATTTATACAAAGTATTTTGCGGAGAACATTGTTTACATGATCCCTCCTGATAATAAATATGATCAATCTTATATCGAATTGGTTTTCGGAACCGAAAAAGAAATGATTGCTTTCAGAGATAAATTATTTGGAATGGTCAAATAATTTCACATATTGACTGTGCAAAAAGAAAAAGGAGAATAAACACTTATATTTGAAGTAGATGTTAAGATCCATACACAAACATAAGCCACAATTTGCACTAAGAGTCCTATCAATAATACTCATTTGTGTCAGTTTATCAGCCATGGCACAAACCCACCAAATTTCCAGCAATGGGGTTTACCGATCCAACATAAAGCTCAAGCACTCGCGTTTATATTGGGAGTATCTGAAGTTCGTGAACGATAGCATAGTCATATCAGTATCCACTACCGGAAATATAAAGGAAATCAAGGATTGGTTCCATCAGGGCCATGATGGTGTTTCTGTTGGGAAATATTCAATTGTTGCTGACAGCATTTTTTTTTATACAACTTATGCCACCAGCAGTGTGCTTTATAGAGGCAAAATTATTAAAAACCGCCTGAATTTGCTTTGGGAAAACCCCAGACTGCAACGAGCAGGGCGTACCATTTACTATTTCAAAAAGGGAATACTGCAATGAGAACCCTAACCGTCCTATTCTTCTTTTGCATCAAACCTGTTTTCTCCCAACTTCACTCTATGCGGGCCTGCGGACCCAGTGCTCATTATGAATCGAGCTTTAACCATTTCAGGGACACTGTGGTTTATTACGAAGACGGGTACAAAGAATACACTTTTCAAATAGTAGATGCCACCCACGGTGTATACACCGATTATGCCCGCGAATCAGGTGAGAAGATCACCCATTTGGAGTATCGAATCGAAAAAGATACTTTCTTCTTCGAAAGGGTGGAGATCTGGAGTAATTTCAAACTTAAATCTGTAGCAGTATATAATGAATCGGCCACTTCTTGTAGCATCACCTATTATTTTGATAAGAGTGATCAAGTCTGGTTAAAATTCAACCGTATTGTTTACAAAGAGCCGCAAAAACACCATGGATATACGGGATTATATCAAGAGTATTATAAAGATGGCATATTGCGCATGGAAGGTAATTGCGAAAATGGTTGTCGTACCGGAATATGGAAGAACTATCATCCCAATGGTCAGCTTGAATCAATTGGAAAGTATGCAGAAAGTTATACCCATGTAGATTGTCCTGTAGGCGAAGGGTTTCTCGTCCATTATACATTCTGGAATTCCAAGTCTGGAAAAACCAAAGTGGTCATTTCCGAAGGACATGATTGGAATGATAATCGTGAACTCAAGGATGCCTATGAAATGGAACGAGATGGAACACAGTGGTGCGGTGGTCATGTATATTATCATCGTCATGGTATCTGGCAATATTACGACGATCAAGGTACATTGATTGATACCAAAAGATGGAAATATGGTGAATTGAGGAAATAGGTCAACCGGAGTTGTAATAATGTGAGGTAAAAATTACTGCACTTTATAAATATACACCTTCTTCCCTATTCCAACAACCAGGTGATTTTTATCAGTAGGAACTACTTTCGGATGTTCTGACCCCGGAAGTTCTATATCCAACGTCTGAACCTTTTGGTGCCCATGAAAGATCAGGATACGATCTGCATCTACATTTTTTCCATTGGTCGTATAGATACTCATTACAAAAGAGATCCAGGTATGCTCCGGATTCACATTCATACCAAATGGGATGAAGGAATTTTCTTCTTTTTTAAGTCCTTTCTGCGTCAGGAAATCTTCAAAATTCTGTTGAAGATTCACCTGCTGATCGATGGTTCCTTTGTTTTCATCAATAAATAATAACTTATAGTCCGGGTTCATAAAATTCCCTCCACCATAAGTAACCAGAAAATCATTGAATTCAGTAAATCCGTAATAGTGATCATTCAGGACTTCGTCCCATAACATTTTTCCGGCATGATCAAATTTAATCACATGGGTCTTGGGTGTATCGGTTTGTTCAAGTGTAAAAATAACACCATCATTTCTTAAAAAATCACCTACGCTGGCCTGTGTACTTGGTTTAAATTCAAGGTGGAAGGATTCGTCTTTCAAAAGCTTGCCTTCGTGGTTATATAAATGTGTGGTTAGTGTTTTTTCAAAAACGTATTCCTTTAAAAGCAGCACACTATCGGTACCAAAACAATGGATGTTATAAACGGATAGTTCCTCATTCACACTAAATACCTTATTCAGATCAGCATTGTAAAAATCGATGGTGGCAGGTTTGGATTTTGATACGGTATTGGGTTGATAGGCAAAATAGAACAGATGATCGTCCGTCATTTCAATATCGAGATAATAATGGGCTCCACCCACTTCCCTGGCAAACTTCACTTCCTTCAATAACTTATAGGTGGTTTCGGTTTCTTCGTACTTTCGGAGCACAATATTTCCATCAATATAACTGGTCGTGTACAAATGATAATGATCCGCAAACAAAAGATTTTCAGTCGTTCCAATTTCAAATTTGATCCCATCATTCACAACCACATAGACATCATCACTCTTCTTACAAAGGATCAGTGGACTGTCACCACAATTCGGAAAATGGACAATCCGGGCAACAGGATATTCAAGTTCGATCGTTTTCAACAAGGTGATCTGTGAATATCCATTCGCAAGGATAAGCAGGCAAAGTCCTAATACAATTTTCTTCATGCAGGCTGATAGAATTATTTATTTAAATATACAATAATTTGCAAGCTTCAAGAACAAATCCCGGGCCATTGCGACACCTAAATTTATTGTGTTAAAACCAGCTGGTTTAACAAAATTAAAGATATTATCAAGTTCTATAACAATTTTACATCCTTAACCCCCTTACTTTTACAATTACACTATGCTGCAGGAAACCGAATCAAAATCGACAGGTATCATCCAGGCCTTATTGGTTGGGCTGGCTTTTACGCTGATTCCGTGGATAGTTTATGGCTATGAGGTTTATAATGACACCCATTTATCCGATTATGGGGTCCTGCCCAGGAGTTTCTCCCACCTTTATGGCATTTTTACCATGCCCTTTCTGCATGCTGATCTCCAACACATATTAGCCAATACAGCACCTCTTTTTGTGCTAACCTCCTTTCTCTTCTATTTCTACCGGAAGTTTTTTGGGTGGGTTTACATGTATATTTATTTGTTAGCCGGTTTCTGGACATGGATCATTGGTCGTCCCGATGTTCATATTGGCGCATCAGGGGTAGTTTACGGACTCACTTCCTATATTTTCTTTAGTGGTGCCTGGAGCAAAAACTATCGGTTGGCTGCCATTTCTTTATTGATCATATTTCTCTATGGAAGCATTATTTGGGGAATATTCCCAACCGAAAAAACCGTTTCATGGGAAGGACATTTAAGTGGATTTGTAGCAGGTTTGGTGCTAAGCTTTTATTATCGAAAAGAACTACCTCAACGTAAAAAATATGAATGGGAACTGGTTGATGATACAACCGAATATGTAAAAGTCCCTGTTGAAGAAATGGAAAATGGGATCATTGTGACCCGTTATATTTATGTTCCGAAAAGCAAAGTAATTAACCTGGAAGACTATGAACCAAACCGATTGGACGGAGATTAACAACCAACTTGTAAAAGAATTTATTTTCAAAGACTTTACACAGGCCTGGGGATTTATGACAAAAGTGGCTTTTGTAGCTGAAAAAATGAACCATCATCCGGAATGGACAAATGTCTGGAACAGGGTTACCATCAAGCTAAGTACCCATGATGAAGGTAATGTGATCACCGAAAAAGACAGGAATCTTGCTCAGGCTATTGAGAATCTATTTTAGTTAGGATGACTGATCAGGTGGAAGAAACTCGCCTGGTCTCCCCCCTGGAATTCAACCAGGAAATAATAGATCCCATCCACTGCCTGGTTTTCGGTATCCTTATGTAATCCATCCCAACAGGGTTCGTCTGTATTACTCTCCCATATTTCTACTCCCCATCGGTTAAATACATGCATTTTGTAACAGTATTCACCATTCAATCCTATTGGACAGAACTGGTCGTTCAATCCGGTGGTCGTAAAGGGCGTAAATACATTCGGCATATCAAGATGGAAAAGGTCCCCGAAGTTTCCAGAATTAAAGAATAGAGAAACGGTATCTATACATTCTCCATTGGTAACCCAAAGCGTGATAATATAACTGCTCGACAAATCAAGACTTACACTGTCCACGCCGGGTAATAATGGAGCTCCGTTCAAATAAAATTGTGATGAAGTTCCACCGGTTGAATTATCATTCAGCTTAAGACTTACCCCATAACACGAAATATAAGAGGTATAGGTAAAATCAGCATTTGGCGGAAGATCTACCTGGACCGTTTGATAAATCGTATCCGTACAGATGCTGTCATTATCCAGCAACGTATAATTGGTAGTGCTTGTTGGGAACGCAAATGGATTTGCGATGGTCGCATCCGTTAGTGATCCGGCAGGGGTCCATGCATACGTATGCGCCGGATCGGGTGTAATACCGATCTGTTCCTGTTGCCCGGAGCAAA
>JANWKQ010000171.1 GCA_025451295.1 Flavobacteriales bacterium
TGAATTTACTTTAACGGTAAGCGATTACGAATTCCAGGAATATATCCGCAGTGCTTTTTTTCGATTCAGAAGAGGTATACCGACCCCAGGTATCAAAGAAGAAAGTCATTGAACAAGTACGAAGTACGAGGTACGATGTCCTACTGTTCCGCGCATTCTAATTAGATCGAAGTATCAATTGAAGAGCTTCTTCCAACCTTTAGGGTTTAGTACTTCGTACTTCGTACTTTAGTATCTTCAGGATAATAACATAACTATATGAAACGTATTGTTCTTTTCGTAGCTTCTTTATGTTTTCAACATAGCGTTTTCTCCCAGGCTGACTCCATTCCTTCTTTTGTAAGAGACAGTTTGGATGTCTATACAAACCGGGCATTGGCCGACTGGCAGATCCCCGGCATATCTGTTAGCATAATAAAGAATGGGAAAGTGGTTCTCATGAAAGGATATGGCGTAAAAGAAACGGGAACTATGGACAAAGTGGACGAGAATACATTGTTCATGATCGGCAGTAACAGTAAGGCTTTTACCGCCATCGCGCTGGCGATGCTGGAAGCAGAAAAGTTGCCCGCAGACAAGCCAGAAAAATTTTCATTGGATGATAAGGTGCAAAAATGGTTGCCCGATTTCAAACTCTATGATCCATGGGTGGCCAAAGAAGCCAATATAAGGGACCTGCTCTGTCATCGTCTTGGCTTTGAAACTTTCCAGGGAGATTTTATGTATTTCGATTCTGATCTGACCACTGCAGAAGTAAGAGAGAAAATGGGAAAGCTGAAGCCAATGTATGGCTTTCGCAGCAAATGGGGTTATACCAATTGTGCGTTTATGACGGCCGGGGAGATCATTCCCAAAGTAACCGGTCAACCATGGGCCGATTTTGTTACCGAAAGGATTTTCAAACCGCTTGGCATGAATAACAGTCTTGCCTTGTCAAAAGACATAAAGACCGCCGGCAATAAATGCTCAGCGCATACGGTGACAGAAGGCGTCTTGAAAAAAATTCCTTATGGTCATATTGATAACCTGGCTCCGGCAGGAAGCATTTCATCTTCAGTAAATGATATGAGCAAATGGGTGATGATGCAGTTGAACAATGGTAAGCTGGATGGAAAAGAAATTATCCCGGAATCAGCTATTGCACAAACAAGAACTCCTCATTCTATTCTCGGCAATGGCGGGCATATGTTCAACAGATCACATTTTGCTTTGTATGGTCTTGGTTGGTTCCTGCAGGAATATGCCGGCAGAAAGATCGTGGAGCATACCGGTGGCGTGAATGGTTTTGTTACCAGTGTATGTTTAGTTCCGGAAGAACAACTCGGCATCATTGTATTCACCAACACCGATGCCAATGGTTTTTATGAAGCCCTGCGCAATGAAATTGAAGATGCATACCTGGGTTTGCCTTATCGCAACTATAGTAAAGTGTACCGCAGCTATCAATGGGCCGCAGAAGAGGAAAAAGCCAAAGAAAACAAAGCTACACGTGACAGTATTGCAATGAATCCAAAAACAGAGCTGCCAATAGCTGCCTATGCGGGAGAATACCTGCATAACGTATATGGAAAAATGAATATCAAAATTGAAGCCGGTAATCTTATCATGCGGTTTGAACATCACAAAGGAAGATGGGGTATGCTGGAACCGCTGGGTGGCAATCGTTTCTTCTGCACTTACAACGATCCTTTATATGGTATGAAGAAACTGGAGTTTACTGTTGTCAATAAAAAAGTAAAGTCATTGACTGTAAGAGTGGCTGACTTTGTAGAATTTACTCCTTATGAATTTATTAAAACAAAATAGCCATGATCAATCGCTGCTTTTGGGTTATGCCTTTATTATTTCTATCAATGACCGTTGCTGCCCAACGGGCAAAAAAAATTCATTTCAAATCCATATTGGTAGATACGCATAATGATATTCCTGAAAAAGCGCTGGACAAAGGTGTAAGTTTTGACCAGTCCTTAAAAGGAAGAACTCACTCCGATCTGCAACGGATGAAAGAAGGCGGCGTGGATGCGCAATTTTTTTCCATCTGGTGTGATGGTCATGAACCCACCCCTTATGCCATGGCCAACCGGCAGATGGATACGGTGCTGGCATGGACCAACCGCAACCCGGATAAAATGCAACAGGCTTTTACTGCCGGAGACATTATGAATATTTCCAAACAAAAAAAGTTGGCTGTATTATTTGGCGTAGAAGGCGGACATATGATTGAAAATGATCTGAACAAATTAGATGCTTTATATAAAAGAGGCGCCCGGTATATGACATTGACATGGAATAATTCTACCGATTGGGCCACTTCTGCATTGGATGAAACAACCAAAGCTGATTCATTGACACATAAAGGGCTTACTGATTTTGGAAAACAAATTGTCAAAAGAATGAATGAGCTCGGCATGTTGGTTGACCTCTCTCATGTAGGTGAAAAAACATTCTGGGATGCCATTGCAACAACCACAAAGCCGGTACTGGTTTCTCATAGTTGTGTTTACAGGTTATGTCCTCACCGGAGAAATTTAAAAGATGAACAGTTAAAAGCTGTGGCAAAGAACGGTGGGGTCATCCATCTCAACTTTTTCAGTGGCTTCTTAGACTCCACATTTGATGCAAGAAGTGCTGCCTTTACTGCCAGGCATAAAACGGAAATGGATTCGCTGATGAAACTAAACCCAGAACCTTATTTTATGCAGGTCTATCTTTTTAATAAATACCCGGATGAAGTAAGGGGTTTGCGACCGCCTTTATCCTTACTGCTCGACCATCTTGACTATATCGTAAAAATGGCAGGGGTGGATCATGTGGGTCTGGGCAGCGACTTTGACGGAGTTAATTCATTGCCCCTGGGATTGGATGGAGTGGAGGATTTTCCAAGGATCACGGTAGAGTTGGTAAAAAGAGGATACCATAAAAAAGAAATCCGGAAGATCTTAGGCGGTAACCTGCTGCGGGTGTTTGCTGCCAATGAAAAACAATCAACAGGATTACTGGTCAGTAACCCGTAAAAATCTTATCTTTTGTGTTTTTATGGATCAACCGGAAACCAACAAACCTACCAGGGCCTGGAAGGGCCTGCTTATCAAGTTTATTATATACCTGGTAGTTGGTTTTTTATGTGCTTTCCTGTACCGCCAGTTGAAAAAATAGGGAAATATTTTTTTGTTCGTTAATCCTTCCTTGAAGATTTCCTTTACCACTTAATATTATATGCCAATTATATGGAAGTACATGCACACACCCACTCTCCAAGGAAAAAATGGATCCATTATTTATGGGAATTCCTGATGTTATTCCTTGCTGTGTTCTGCGGATTCCTTGCAGAAAACCAACGGGAGCATATGGTTGAACACAAACGTGAGAAAAAATATATCCGTTCATTGATACAGGATATAAGGACAGATTCTTTACAAATAACTGGTTGGCTGCAGCGCTATGAGGAGATGAAGTTAAGCTGCGATTCAGTGTTAGACTACTTCCCTGTCACTCCTGATATTCCCGGCGAATGGCCACGCAACATAGGTGTAATTCTCGCCGGGTTTCCCGATTTTATTTCTACCGATCAAACGATGCAGCAGCTAAAGAATGCAGGAGGTTTCCGGTTGATTCGTAATACATCGGTCATTGATAGTATCAATGGCTATGATGTCAACGTAAGAGATATCCACGTAGAAGAAACGGCGATCTCCAATTATTTTGTGGAGATCACACAAAAGACCAATCGATTATTCAGTTACCGGAGTATAATTGGTATGACTGAGAAAATCACCTCTAAAGGTTTTTGGATCCGTTTCGATCCCGTGGAAATGGAGTTACTGTTTAACCTGGTGTTTAAATATCGAATGGAAATAGCCGGCTTTATGGGTGAACTGGAGGATTTGAGAAATAAAGGAACCACACTGATTACGTTTTTAAAAAAGGAATATCACCTGAAATAATTTTTATGGAAGTACATGCACACACTCATGCTCACGGTAAGAAAAATTGGAAACAATATTTCTGGGAGTTTCTCATGTTGTTCCTTGCTGTCAGTGCCGGGTTTTTAGTAGAAAACCAGCGGGAACATTATGTCGAGAATAAAAGAGAAAAGATCTTCATTAAATCATTTATTGCAGACTTAAGGGAAGACACTGCAAAAATTACTGTCAATACCCAGCTTCGAAATTCGAAAATTTTGGTCATGGATTCCCTGATCAAATTATTAAACAGCACTGACCCTGGACAGGATGGACCATCAGCCTATTATTGGGGGCGAAGAGTAACACGTTCCACGCTTTTTCAATCGAATGACCGCACTATTAAACAATTAAAAAATTCAGGGGGACTCCGGTTGATCCGGAATCAAACAGCTTCTAATTCCATCATGACATACGACCAGGCAAATGATTACATAATCTATTTACAAGGCAGGGAGGTCCATGAATTAAATGAAATATATCCCCTGTTGGCCAAATTATTTGATGGAAATGTATTGGAAACAATGATCCATGGGATGGAGATCACAAGGCCAGCAGGCAACCCGGTTTTACGCAGTACGGACAAGAACCTGATCCTGGATCTGACCTATTTTCTCCATCAATATAAAACTACTTCTATCGTTATCAATGCACGATTACAGACATTAAAACAATCAGCCACTCAAACCATTCAATTCTTACAAAAAGAATATCACCTGAAATGAAAATTGATTTTAAATAACATATTTAACATCCAACATTTAAAATCTAAAATTAATAAACATGGAAGTACATGCGCACTCACACACTGCCCGAAAAAAATGGACCCATTATTTCTGGGAGTTTTTGATGTTGTTCTTGGCTGTATTCTGCGGCTTCCTGGCAGAATACCAGCTGGAACATAAGATCGAACGAGAAAAAGGCAAACAATACCTGCAGTCTTTTGTCGAGGACCTCCGAACGGATACCAGTATCCTTACAGACCTGATCAATCAATATGAAGAAAAAATAACCGCCCTGCGATCGATGTATGATTGTTTCCAGGTCATTCAAAAAAATCCTTCCGATTCCTGTATACTAACCCTGTTCTATCATTCCAGTTTCTTCCCGGACCTGATCAATACCGACCGTACGTTGCAGCAGTTGAAGAATGCAGGTGGCTTACGATTGATTCCGGCCGAAGCTGCCGACAGCATCATTGTGTATGATAAGCTATTGCGGCAATTCCAGAAATATGAGACCACTTCTTACCAGGAAGTTCAAACAGCTATCCGCACTACTCTTTATTCTCTCAATAAATTCGGAGGAACAGGTCATGCTCCTGTACAAATCACACCTGATGGAGAGTTGTTGAACAAGTATTTTAATCAACTATACATTTATAGTATAGGCTCTGAAGGAAACCTCCGGGATCTAAGGATAATTAAATCCAGGGCAGAAGGGTTGATCTCCTTTTTCACTAAAAAATATCATCTGAAATAGTTTTTATGGAAGTACGTCATCATTCACATACAGCACGCAAAAAATGGACCCATTATTTCTGGGAGTTCTTGATGCTATTTTTAGCAGTAACTCTTGGTTTTTTTGTAGAAAATCAAAGAGAACATTATATCGAAAAAAAACGGGAAAACCAGTATGTAGCTCAATTATATAAGGAGCTGAAATTTGATACACTTGCGTTTTCCGAGATGAGCGGAGTTATGCAACAGCAATTGAAGTATTATGATTCAGTAAGTTTATTATTCCAGCAACAAGTTTCTTTTACCGATGACGAGTTTGTTCGAATTGCAAGGAATTTATTGGAATATTATAATCCCTGGAATATTTCTACAACCTTTCAACAAATGAAAAGTGCCGGAAGCCTGCGCTATATCCATAATGTAGATTTAAGCGCTGCACTTTCCGATTACTATGATATCCATATCCCTAAACTTCTAACCTTCTTCGGATATATTAATGAAAAGGTGCACACACAGATCGAACCTTTTTTTGCAAACCATTTCGATTTAAGCGTAACACAATTTTTCTTTGTTTCCAAACCAGATACACTTTCATTACCTGCCAACCTGCGGTATTATGACCGAACTGAAAATTCAGACCTGTTGATCAAAAACTATTATAAGCTTTATTACAATGGGGTTCATTTTATATGCCATGGGGTAATTAAATATGTAAAAGAGAAGGCCATTGAATTAATAAAGGATTTGCAAAAAGAATATCACCTGAAATAAATATTATGGAAGTACATGCCCACACTCATAGTTCCCCCGCCACAGGCGGGGCTGCAAGAAAAAAATGGACCCATTATTTCTGGGAGTTCCTGATGTTGTTCCTTGCTGTGTTCTGTGGTTTTTTGGCCGAATATCAATTGGAGCATACGATAGAGCACCAGCGGGAAAAACAATATGCACGCACCCTGTACGAAGATATTAAGGCGGATACGGCCATATTAAACGCCGCAATCAATACTAACGAATATATAACGTCGCGTATAGATACTTTCAGGAGATTGGTTCATACACAATCGAACAATTCCATACCGGGGGGCAACTGGTATTATTATGGAAGGTTTGGTACACGATATTTTCATATTGCATTCCAGGATGCTACTATTGAGCAATTAAAAAGTTCCGGTGGACTCCGGTATTTTAAAAACCACGACATTGTAAATGCAATTGCCCGGTATGACCAGGCCCGGCGGGACCTGCAAACACTTCTGAAATTCCAGGATCCTATTTATAGTGACCTGATCAGATCAAGAAATGTTTTATTCGACGCTTATTACCTGGATGAGATAATGGATTTTGACAGGGCTACCACAAA